>NZ_JBQFQP010000017.1:0-92876 GCF_056536925.1 Ruegeria sp. CI1
GTTGAAGGATTGGCGGCGCGTCGCAACCCGTTACTACAGATGCCCAAAGGTCTTCCTTTCAGCCATCGCCCTAGCGGCAACCGTCATCTATTGGCTATGAGTCCTGACCCTTGGGCGATCTTCGGATCGCCCCTTTTTCTGTCCAGTGATTGCGACTATCTTGTAGGCTTGGAAAAGGACAAATCTCAACTTGAGCGCTTCAAGGAACTCGCCCGTGAAGTCGAGGCGGATGGAGATGAAGAAACGTTCAAGCGTGCATTGAAAAAGATGCGCGAGGAGCCGAAAGAGAAAAAGCCCGCCAAAGACTGAGCGGACACATGCCTTGGCGTGATAGGGTGGGTATGCTCAGGTTATTTGCAAAGTATACAATCGCCCTCGGTTTACAACCTGTTCAATTTGGAGCGCAGCCTCAACTCCAGACCAAATTTCAAGCTCAACTGCGCCGCCGCACTTGCCAATTGGCGCAGTCTCTGCGCCGAATAAGGGGCAGTGGTCCTGCCCTTGTAGAGATTAGTTAGCATTAGTTCGCCAGCACCGCTTGCTTCGCTTGTTCCGATGACATGTCTAGTATTTCGTAAATTCGAATCTTTGTTTTCGTAAAATCGCATTGAAACCATTTTAATAACACTAAGCTTGATGGGGTTGGGTTGCACATGTTTCACTTTTAGAACCTGGCTGAATAGGCTGATGCCACGCGACGAGAAACTGGAGCTGGGACAAAAATCATCGATGAGGGCGCGCAAACTGCCAAATGCCCAACGTCTTGAAAACCAACATGGAGAAATCAAATGGACAAAAGAACAGGTTTGCTGGCAAGTGTGGCCGCGGTTATGTCGCTTGTTTCAACGCCGGTCATAGCAGCTGACATTGTCATTGGGGTTCCAAACTGGCCCTCGGTGAACGCAACAGCGCACATCCTCAAGGTGGCGATTGAGCAAAACCTGGGTCTTGAAGTTGAACTTCAAAATGGGACCAATCCGATTGTTTTCGAAGCGATGGATTCCGGTGCGATGCATGTGCACCCCGAGGTGTGGATGCCGAACCAGCAAAATCTTCATGACACTTACGTCAAGGGAAATGGTACGGTTGTGATGAACCCGAACGGTGTTGAAGCGTTCCAGGGGATGTGCGTTGACAAAGGAACCGCCGAAAAACACGCGATTTCATCGATCGATGATCTGACGAATCCAGACGTAGCAGCGATATTCGATTCCAACGGTGACGGTCAGGGCGAGATCTGGATTGGCGCTCCCGGTTGGGCTTCGACCAATGTCGAAAAGATCCGGGCAAAGTCGTATGGGTATGACCAGACCATGGAGTTGGTGGAAATCGACGAAACAGTGGCCTATGCCAATCTGGATAATGCCATCAAGGCCGGCGACCCGTGGGTCGGGTTTTGTTATACGCCTCACTACGTCTTTGCGCTGCATGACATGACGGTTTTGGAAGAGCCTGCCTATGATGCTGCGAAATGGAAGGTTGTTCAGCCGACCGACAGCCCGGACTGGTTGGAGGAATCCGAGGCGGCCGTGGCCTGGGATTCTGCGTATCTGCACCTGCACTACGCAAAGTCACTGGAAGAAGAATACCCGGAGGTGGCGAGCCTATTGGCGAACATGGCGTTGGACACGGAAACAGTTTCCGCAATGACCTACGCGCTGGTCATCGACAAGAAAGAACCCCTTGCATACGCCGAAGAATGGGTAAGCGAACACGAAGACCAGGTTCTTGGGTGGATGGCGCAATAGAACGCGCTGGCGCTCAATGAGTCCACACAGGCCGCCAGGGCACAGCCTTGGCGGCTTGCTTTGCATGATAAGGGGCGGAAATGAACGAAACGGTCGTCAAGTTGACAGACGTCTGGAAGATCTTTGGCGCCCGCGCCGAAGAAGCGATGTCTGCAGTCATGAAGGAAGGGATCGGCAAACCCGAAGTCCTTGATCGGTTCAACTGCGTCGTTGGCGTACAAGGAGCGACGTTCGAGGTCTCACGAGGCGAGATATTCTGCATCATGGGATTGTCCGGGTCAGGCAAGTCTACATTGGTGCGGCATGTCAACCGCCTTATCGAGCCTACTGCAGGCAAGATCGAGATCCTGGGCCGCGATGTTTCGCAGATAGGGGAGTCGGAACTGCGCCGTATTCGGGCGCAGCAGATCGGAATGGTCTTCCAACACATGGCACTGATGCCGCATCGGTCAGTTCGGGATAATGTTGCCTATCCGCTCGAAATCAGAAAGGTTTCAAAGTCCAAACGCTGGGCCGTTTCGGATCACGCACTGGGATTGGTGGATCTGACTGGTTACGAAGATCGGCTTCCCAAGGAGTTGTCAGGGGGAATGCAGCAGCGCGTCGGCATTGCCCGTGCGCTCGCGTCGGATCCCGAAATACTATTGATGGACGAACCGTTCTCAGCCCTGGATCCGTTGATCCGATTGCAGTTGCAGGATCAGTTCAAGGCACTTGTGGCGCAACTCAAGAAAACAACCCTGTTTATCACCCATGACCTTGATGAAGCCATCAGGATCGGCCACCGCATTGCGATCATGAAGGATGGGGTCATCGTCCAGATCGGTACGCCAGAGGATATCGTGATGAACCCGGCAGACGACTATGTTCGCGAATTTGTGCAGGGAATATCCAAGCTCAAACTCGTCAAAGCCCATTCAATTATGGAACCTTTGGACAGCTACAATGGATCGATTGATGGGGCACCGCGTGCCGACGAAAGTGCGGACCTGGACCAACTGATTGACTTGGCCGTGAATACGGAAATGCCTGTCGTCATTACCGACGCCGGAGCAGATGTCGGCTTGGTTACAAAACCTCGTCTGCTGCGCGGAATTCAGGGGGGCAAAAATGAGTGATCTGGCGTCTGATATCAAAGTCACCGCAGCATCCGACATCGAAGTCGACCGTGAAGCGCTGGACAGTTCGATCCACGAATTTGCAGAGACCAATGGTGACTACTATGTCGGTGCATTTCACAAGATCCACGATGCGGTCAACCTGTTGCCCAATACGTTCAATCTTTGGGCGGCGGTCTTGGGTCCGTTCTGGGCGGCAAGCCGTGCTATCTGGGGAATGTTCTGGACCTTTCTCATACTCGAGATCATCGCCTGGGTGCAGATTGGTCGGGGTGCTTGGGGCAATCCAGGAGCAGATCTGCTCGGCCGTGCCTCGCGTCAACAGGCTCGTGCCGACGAGTTGCTAGGCCGGGCAGCAGAAGCAACCGAGCAAGCCGACATAGATCGGTTTACCAAGTTGGCGGCAAATATCCAGAAGGCGGCGGACGCCAGTTTCGAGAAAGCGCAAGCAGCCCAATCCGAAGCACTGGGCATCTTGATCTTCGGGCTATTGATGCTCGCGGTCTTCAAACTGACGCAAGGGCTGTACGCGGACAGGGTTTATGAGAAACAATATTCGCGGTGGCGCATTGATCCTGAAGGCACCGAAAGCGGGCGCTCAACCCGGAACACCATACTTGGCGTCGTACTGATTGCGGCGATTGCTCCGCTGATCGTCTACAAATTCACGGTGAACGCATCTTTCGCCATGCTTGACGAGTTTCCGGAAAAAGAGGTTTCGGCCATCTTTCTCGGTCAGGACGGCGGGACCCTGTTTTCAACCCTTGCCACATGGATGGAGGCGCGCATCGACGGCGCTGCTGCAGCTGGAGGAGACGTCTTTGACGGCATCGTAGGCGGAGTTCGCACTGTTCTGGATGCGCTGACGGTCGCCTTGATCGGTTCACCATGGCCGGTGGTCATGCTGGTGATCTGCGTGACGGCATGGCGCGCTGCGGGACCGAGAGTGGCCATATTCACAGCTTCTTCCCTGGCCTATATCGCACTTTTGGGCTACTGGGATGTTGCGATGGAAACCGTGGCCCTTGTAGGCGCGGCGGTGATACTCTGTGTCGTTTTCGGTATCCCGCTGGGGATCTGGTTTGGCAAGTCCAAACGGGCCTATTCGGCGGCCGAACCCGTTTTGGACCTGATGCAAACCCTTCCGGCCTTCGTCTATCTGATCCCGATCATCGCATTTTTTGGTACGGGCAATCCTCCTGGAATTTTGGCGACGATCATTTTTGGCATGCCGCCTGTGATCCGCCTGACGGCATTGGGTATGCGTGGGGTTCCAGACAGTATCAAGGAAGCGGCTGTGGCTTTCGGGGCGTCGAAATGGCAACTCTTGAAGGACGTCGAAATCCCGCTTGCCCTGCCTTCGATCATGACAGGCGTGAACCAGACGATTCTCATGTGCCTATCCATGGTCGTCATCATCTCGCTGATCGGGGGGGGAGGACTTGGAAAAGAGATCCTCGAAGCACTGCAATACGCGGCCAAGGGGCCTGGTCTTTTGGGCGGCTTCGCAATTCTGTTCTGTGCTATGGTTATCGACCGGATTGTTCAGGGCGCCTTCAGACGGGAAGATGAGAAAATCTGATGGAGCAGCAGGGCCTCGGGAACATCTCGGGGCCTTTTTCAGTTAGTGAGGCCTGCGATGACCGACCGTTATGAGAAGTCAATGATGGACAATCTCTACTGGTGGGGCGTGCCAACGCTTTTCAGGTGTGCTCACACTGAGCCCGAAGGGCAAGATATCGCGCTGGTTGGGGTTCCACATTCGACCGGAAACGGGACAACCGAGCGGGATCAGCATTTGGGCCCAAGGGCAGTGCGCCATGTTTCAGCAGTTCAACGCAGAGTGCATTCGGTTTTTCAGATCGACCCTTGGGCAAGTGCCCAAATTGCTGATGTGGGCGATGTCCCATTTCCCCGTGCCAATGACAATGAAGACTGCATCGAACGCATCACGGCTTTTTACCAGGATATCGACGCTGCGGGGGCTCGACCCGTTTCTGTTGGTGGAGATCATTCGATCACTGGCGGCATCGTTCAGGCGTTGGGATGCGGCAAGCTGGCCGGGGGCGAGCCTGTTAGCTTTCTGCACCTTGATGCGCATACAGATGTGTTCACAAAGGTCGACCATTTTCTTGGGGCGCACAAATCTGCCGCGCATTGGGGTGCCTATCTGGCCGATCAGGGGCAGGTGGACCCAAAACGTTCTATGCAGATCGGATTGCGGGGCCACCCACGAAGTCTGGACTGGTTACAGCCGTCATATGACTACGGGTACAACATCGTGACGATGCAAGAGTTTCGACAACGCGGACTGACCGACGTCGTGGCGCAAACCAAAGAAGTCTTAGGCGATCGCCCTGTCTATATCACTTTCGACCTGGATTGCCTCGACCCGACGGTGGCGCCCGCTGTCTCGAATCTGGAGCCCGGAGAAAAAGGCTTTGACATCGATGAAGCCGTAGGAATTCTGCGTGCCGCGCGCGGTTTGAACATCATTGGCGGTGATGTCGTGTGCATGATGCCAACCAAGGACAGCCCAAACAACATCACGGCCCTGACTGCTGCGGCTGTGATGTTCGAGATGATTTCCATGATCGCGGAAAATGTCAGTTCGACTTAGCGCGTCGGGCATCTATCGCCTGTGCCATCACGCAGAGCAATTCGAACATCAATGAAATACCAAGCCACGCAGTGCCACCTTCGGGATCGAAAGGTGGCGAGACTTCAACCAGATCGGCACCCACAATGTTCAGCCCTGACAGTTTTCGAATAACCTGCTGGGCCTGAAAACTGTTAGGCCCGCCGATCTCGGGGGTTCCGGTGCCAGGTGCATAAGTCGGATCCACGAAGTCGATATCGTAAGTGCAATAACAGGGCTCTGTTCCGATGATGCCATTTACCTCGGTCATGACGTCATCAATGCCACGGTCGAATAGCTCTTCGATGCGGATGATGCGAATTCCCTGTGCCTCACCCCATTCGACATCTTCCGTATTATAGGCTGTGCCTCGAATGCCAACCTGAACAAAGCGCTTTGGATCGACCAGCCCCTCTTCAACCGCGCGCCTGAACGGCGTCCCATGCGTGAACTTATGGCCACCGAAGTAGCTGTCGAACAAGTCGGTGTGGCTGTCGAATTGGATTAGCCCCAGCGGACCAGAATTTGCCAAAGCCCGCAAAACCGGAAGCGTTGTCAGATGGTCTCCACCTGCCGTCAGTGGCGCGATGCCATTCCGAACAAATGTGGAATAGAATGACGTAACGCGCTCCAATGTATCTTCGATATCCACGGGGTTTGGGGAAACGTCCCCAAGGTCGGCGCAGTTCACCAAGGAAAACGGGCTGATACCTGTGACAGGGTTCATGGCCCGGATCATGGTCGAATAGTCGCGCAATTGCCGAGGTCCGTGGCGGGCGCCGGGGCGATTGGTGGTTCCTCCGTCCCAGGGTATGCCGACGACGCCCAGTTCAACTTCTTCAAAGCGTTCATGATCCGGTGCCAGATTTGGCAAACGCATGAATGTCGGAACACCCGCAAAACGCGCTAGCTCCATTGCTGAAACCGGTTGAAAGAATGTGTCTGTCATGTTGACTGTTGATCCTCGCGATTTTCCGTTTCATCCGGTCCGTATCATCGATCTTCGCTAAAACAATTGTTATGCGGAAAAGGCTCAGGTCAGAATTCGAAAACATTTCCGGATCTGAGCGTCCTGCTCGGGTGTAAGATACTCTGGATGATGTGCTTTTAGAATCTCGACTGCCCGTTCGCGGGCCTTGGTCCACGCATCCTTTGCACCGTTCATTTCCCATGTCCGTGGTTCATTCCGATCCGCCAGCGAAGGATAAAAATAGTCTCTCTCCATTGCGTCATAGGTTTGCGAACTTCCCAGAAAATGACCGTCACTCAGCACGGATTGGCAAATCGCTTCAAAGCCGAGGTTCTCTTCGGTCACCTCTATTCCGCGAAGGGCGCGATAGGTGTGGGAATGCATCTCGTTATCCAACACGAATGCTTCGAAACTGACCCCCAGCAATGATGCCGTCATCCCCGAGCTTTCATAGATCAGGTTACCCCCAGCCAACGCGGCGGCAAGAGAAGTCATGCCCTTTTCCATCCCGTACTGAGCGTCAATCGCCTTGGCGTCCGTCATTGAGGCTGCAACCCCCGAAAGTAAACCCAGCCAATTGATGATTTGCGCCGAGGCCGCGTTCAGAACCGCGGTCTCACCACCTCCGCCAGCAAAAGCTCCGGTTCGTAGATCGACGATAAATGGCCAGTTCGAGAATACCATCGGGAAACCGGGTGCAATCACATTCACCATCACCAGGCTCGCCAATGTTTCGGCGAGGGATTGAGCAAGAAATCCGGCCAATGTCGCAGGAGCCGTGGCCCCGGCCTGCGCAGCGGTGATGCAGGACATGGGAATATTGTGTCGGATACATTCGTAAACCACGTCAACTGCATCCTCGCCATACCGCAACGGGGAAATCACGGGGCTGATGTGCGCTTTCAGGAATGGACGTTTGGCAAATTCTCCCGGCCCACCGGCGACGATGTCCAGAAGGTCAACGATGGGTGATACGTGTTCTGCCAATGTAAACGACGTAGCGACTGGTTTGGTGGTATTCTTGACCAGCGCATAGACTGTGTTGACGTCCAGGTCGAACGCGTCCGGCACATCGGTTGCTACGCAACATCTGGTGAACCAACTGACATTTTCCATCGTATCCTGCAGACGGGCAAAGTCATGCAAATCAGCCATCGTCGAGGGGCGATATCGTCGCGTCTCCAGATCAAGCGTCTGTACCGCCGCGCCGCCGGTGCCAAAAAATACACGGTTTCCGCCAACTTCTATTGATCGGCTTTCGTCCCGGCCATGCAATACGAATGTCTTGGCCGCAATTGAGACTGCGTGTTCAACCATCGCACGTGGAAAAAGCAATCTTCTTCGCTGGCCTTCTATTGCCCCCGCAGCCGTCAGATCGTTGCGCAACCTCTCTGGTACTTCCCCCATGCCGAGGGTTTCGAGTAACCGCAGTGCGGCGTTATAGATCAGCGCCACTTCGGCTTCTGCGAGAGGGGTGAATGAACCGCCGGTCTGACCGGGAGGGCAAGGGGCGATCACCGGTTTCGCTGCTCGTTGCGCCATCCGAGCCCTTCGCCCGATTCTTTTGCTAACTTCAGACGACATAACCGCTGCGCTCCCGCGTCAATGCTGGCTGTACACTACAGGCTTCCAGTATCGAGCGGCAAAATGTCAACCAAGCCTTGTGAAATCTAAAACCTAAGTTTCGATTTTTCGAAACTGCCAAATGCTTCGTTGCTGACAAGGCGGCTTTCTTTCCATGAATGTGGTTGCGGAGAGAGGAGCAAACCGGATGAAATCGCGCACAAAGGTTGTGGTTATTGGCGGAGGAATTGCCGGATGTTCGACCCTTTATCACTTGACCCAGGAAGGGTGGAGCGATGTGGTTCTGGTCGAGCGGAATGAACTGACATCCGGCACAACATGGCATTCGGCCGCTCAAGTCACCAATTTCGGTATGAACCAGACGATTATAGGACTGAAGTCGCATTCCATCCGCCTCTATAAGGAACTGGCAGAAGACGCCGACTATCCTATCAATTATCATCACGGTGATGGCGGTATCCGCTTGGCCAACACCGAGGCGCAGATGCAAGGGTATCGCCACTTTACATCGGTGGCCCGTGGAATGGGCGTCGATTTCGAGGTGATCGATGCCAGCGAATGCGCCCGCAGACACCCGTTGATCTCCACCGAAAACCTGATCGGAGGCCTGTGGGATCCGTTGGATGGTGATATCGACCCCGCGCAATTGTGTCAGGCGCTGGCGCGGAGGGCACGAAAAGCGGGCGCCGAGATTTACCGTAATACTCCCGTTGTCGGATTGCTTCAGCACAACGACGAGACTTGGACCGTCCAAACCGAACACGGAAACATTGACTGTGACATTGTCGTCAATGCTTGCGGCTATCGTGTGAACGAAGTGGGTGCGATGATGGGCATTCACCATTCGGTCGCGTCGATGGAGCATCAGTACTTCCTGACCGAAGAAATCCCCGCCATCCGGGACGCCGGTCATAGAATGCCACTGCTACGATGCCCGATCAGCGACTATTATTGCCGTCAGGAAAAGAATGGTTTGCTGGTCGGGTTTTATGAACAGGACTGCAAGACCTGGGGGATGGACGGGATCGATCCGCACTTTGCCAACGCCCTGTGCCCCGACGATTTGGACCGGGTGACAGATGTCTTGGAGGGCGCTTTTGCCCGGATGCCAGCCCTGATGGAAGTTGGAATACACACTGTCGTCAATGGCCCGATTACATACACCATTGATGGGGCGCCGATGGTGGGACCCATTCCGGGAAAGCGAAACGCGTTTTGCATCATTGGCCTTCGCGCCGGGCTGGGCGAAGGAGGTGGGCACGGTTGGCTGTTGGCGCAGCAGATCGTGCATGGTGAAGCGTGTTACGACACATGGTGCATCGATCCGCGAAGATTCACAGGTCACGCCAATGTGGAACTTACCGCGTTGAAAGCCGTAGAAGATTACCGAAACGAATTCAGGTTTCACTTCCCGCATGAACACCGGCCAGCGGGCCGCCCGGCCAAAACCACGCCATTGACCCCCGTTTTGGCCGCGGCCGGTGCCGAATTCACGGTGGTAAACGGATGGGAGCGTGTCGATTACATCAAACCTCATGCCGAATTCAAACCAACGCTGAGTTTCGATTTTGACGAAGCTTTTGATGTTGTCGCATCCGAAGTAAAAAACATTCAGACAAATGTCGGGTTGACCGAGGTCAATGGTTTCAACCGCATCGAAATCATCGGATCAGGCCGCCATGCATTTCTGGACCGGATGTTCTGCGGTGCCGTGGCCAAACGCGATGGTCGGGTCGGGTTGGGATACTTGTTGAACCATCAGGGCAGGATCAAGGCCGAAGCGACTGTCGCCAACCTACCGGCCAGCGACCGAGGGCCTGAACGCGTTTGGTACGGCTCGGCGGCAGCAAGCGAATTTCACGACATGGACTGGCTCAAGCAGCATCTGGAACCTGATGAGGACGTGCAGATTCGAAGCCTTACAAACGACCAAACCATTCTGGTTCTTGCTGGCCCAAACGCCCGAAAAGTTCTGTCGTCCTGTTCGCGCGGCGATTGGTCTGCTCGGGCCTTCCCATGGCTCAGCGTGCGAGAGTGTTTCGTCGGTATCGCACCCGCTACTGTCATGAGCGTCAGTTTTTCAGGTGAGTTGGCATATGAGATCCACGTTCCCAACGCTTCGCTCCATGCGGCATTTCTTGCACTCCAAGATGCAGGTAAGGTTTATGGCCTGCACCTGTTTGGCGCCCGGGCCATCGAATCCATGAGAATTGAGAAAGGCTTCTTTCATTGGAAATCGGATCTTGTCACTGAATATGACCCCTTTGAAACAGGTTTGGAGCGTTTCGTGAATTTGGACAAAGCCTGTTTTGTCGGTCGGGATGCGCTGCTGAACAACCTTCAACAAGGACCGCAAAAACGATTGGTGACCCTGCAAGTTCACGCCGAACAAGCACCGGCCCACCCGGGGGCGTCAGTGATGATTGGTGATGATGTCGTGGGCACGGTTACGTCCGGGGATTGGGGTCATCGAACCGGATTGAACTTGGCATATGCATTTGTCGATGTCGCTTGTCAGGCCCGAGGCAACAGTCTTGAGATTGATATGTGCGGTGTTCGGACCGAAGCAACAGTGATTGCACCCAGCCCTTATGATCCTCTAATGACCAGACTGCGTAGCTGATTTCATGTGGTTCCCGCGCTCGGTATTAAGCCCCTGAGTGTCCGGGCATTGGAGTTTTGACGCAGTGCCAATGAGAAGAAATACATATTTGGTATTGCCGCGGCGTAGGTTCTCTGTTTCGATTTTATAGAAAGAGTGGAAATTTCAGGAACACCGCATTTGCCAAAGTCTCTAAGTCTCCGCTGGCTGGAAGTATTCCAGTTGATCGCCAAATCCGGCTCCATTCAAAAAGTGGCGTCCGAAACGAACTTGTCCATCAGTACTGTATCCAATCACTTGCGAAGCCTAGAAAGCGCCCTAGGGGTCGAATTGGTCGACCACAGCCGTCGGCCAATGAGCTTAACCCCCGCAGGAGAGGTTTTTTCACGCTATGTTCGTGAAGGCCTTACTGTACTGAAGCGAGGGGAAGGGGAAATCCGCTCGGGGACCTGGCGCAATGCCACGTCGCTGCGGCTCGCGTTGATTGACGATTTCGACTACCAAGTCGCGCCAGAGTTGTTCAGATTCTTAGCGCAAGCGTTGCCGCGGTGCAGCTTTCGACATTTCACCCGGCCGAGCCACGAGATCATCGCCAAACTGCAGGAGCACAAACTGGACGCCGGAGTGGCAACACTTCCGGTGGGCAAGACCGACGGATTGCTGGAGTATCCATTGTTGCGTGATCCGTTCATCGTAATTCTGCCCAAGAACTTTGTGGGAACTGTGGAGGATGTGTTCACTCCGGATGCCGAATTGCCGTTTTTGCGGTATTCAAGGGACTACACGATTGGCAAGCAGATTGAGGTTCAACTCAACCGCAGCAAGTTCAACCTGCCAAACAGGTTCGAACTCGAATGCAATCAATCGATTGTCGGTCTGGTTGCGGAAGGTAGCGGTTGGGCGATTACCACGGTTGCCAGCTTTCGACGCGCACAGCGCTTTCATGAGAGTGTCAGGACCATGCCATTTCCTGGACGCAACTTTTCACGAACGATCTCCTTGTTCACAACTGACGTCTATCCCAAATCTACGTCCTTGTTGATCCACAAAGTACTTAGTGGTTTGATACAACAGTATTTTTGCGATCCCATTTGTAGAAAGATTCCTTGGCTTGACGGTGATTTTCGGGTGTTGACGGACATGCAGTCCAATTAATCATTTCTGAGCGAGTTGGGCGGTTTCTCTTCGTTTTATGCACCAAACGCAAACTTTGCGACAACCAACGCCGATCCGGAAATAATCTGTTTGGTGTCGAACCACAGCAATGGAACCTGTCGATAATCTCGTTCACAGATGGGCGCAAATCAGGTCTCGGCACTCATTTCGCCAAGGGCGCGGTGTCAAGGCGGGCAATGGTCAGTTATCCTGTTGGGGTCGCATTGCACTGACGGCATCCGAGCCGCGTGAGATGAAAGTCGGCTGAGAATGCCAGACCGGAACTCGAGAATGTGGTAAACTACAAGGGGCCACATGCATACCAGACGCAAAAAAATGGGGGGTGCCATGTCAAATATTCAGACCGCAGTGAGGTGTCCCCAGATCTGTAAAGGCTTGCGACACATGCTTGGGTTGGGGGGCCTGTCGTGAGTGGTGTCATGACAACGCTACCTTTTCAACCCAAGGTGAGGCAATCAAGGATGTCGCGACTCTCGAAGCATATTCCGAATGGGCCAAGGGATTGCTAGGTCCCATGCCAGACGCACAGTATGATTTGAAGGCACTTTCTGAAGATACCGATACCGGCAGAGTGACTGCGGTGGCAGTCTTCAAGGGAACCCAGACGGGTGATGCCGGAAACGGCGCGTCAAAAAAACGTGGCAAGCGGCTATGTCTACGTCTTCGGTTTCGATGGAGAGAAAATCAGCCATATGACCAAAGTATGGAATGAAGGTTTTGTACTCCGTCAGCCTGAGTGGGTCTGAGATCCGTCGATTGAGCTGTGTGCGCCTTGGTCGCGGCAGAAATCAAAACTCGGTCGAATTCCTTGAAATCGGGAAACGAACCGGCATGTCGGTAAGGGCCCCCGGCGTACAGATTACGTTCTTACTGCCTTGGGAATAGACTGGGCGACGCGCCGAACTCGTACCCCCTCATGGAAATCGTAATTAGACTATCAAGACGCGTCGCCTTGTCTGGGTACGAGTCAGGCGTGGCGAAAGTTTGTCTGGTTCATGAAGAATTCAAATTCTCTGATTTCAAAGGAACGCGACGACAATCGGTTTTTGGCCCGATTTCGCCTGTTGAGCGCCGCATTGGCATCGTGGTTCGAACTATGCCAGACTGTTGCGCATTGCATCAATACGCGATGAAATATCGTGGGGCGGCGTGTCAAACTCACCATGAGTTAAAAAAATACGCTGAAACAAATATTGACGCGCCACCCACGTCGGAATCCTGTCATTGCGGCAAAATTATGTCTATATCTCCATTGTTGACAATTTGTTTCCGTATTGGAACCTTCGTGAGTAAGAACTTTAGTCAGTTCGACCGATAGTCCATACTCAGCGTGCCTGATATGACTGTCTTGTTGACACTCTCATCACTTGTAACCCGTCATTTCCAGGTATCCTCGGCCCGTGTGGCTGCCGGTAACATAGACCGGGCCTTCCCAATAGGGAAAAGACGTTCCCATCCAAGATGATGGGTTGAGAGCGGTAACCTGAACGTCAAGGCCCTGCTTTTCCAGTTGCAAATTCCAGCCGGTCGGGATGGTCCGTCCTGCAACTTGGCTGTTTTGCAGTGGTCTGGCAGACAGAGAACCATCTGGCAAGAATGTTGAACTCCCGTTTGGAGAGATCCAGGTTGCAGCGGTAAAGTCGCCATTTTTGCTGCGCAGCCGAAATGCCATGAGCTTGTCTCCGCTGTCAAAGCTCAATGAGAACCAGTCCCATCCCGATTGATCATCTGCAAGGGGCTGTGAAGACCATTCCCGATCCAGCCAAGCCTGTCCCGTGACCGCAATTTCGCCATCTGGCAGTTTCAAAATGCCGGACGCAGCGTAAGCGGGTTGCGAATAGTAAAAGCTGACCTGACCGGATGCCGACTTTGTCGATACCCCGTTCTCACCGTGAAGAATGAGCGGACCTTTTGCTTCGAGGGTCAAATCATAAGCAAATCGGGCGCCACGTGCGAACAATGACAGGGTGTCGAGATTTGGGCCAGCCATTTGCCAGTCGTCGATCCACGCCGAAAAGGGATCGGCAATGACCCCTGCCTGACCTATGCCGCCACGCGAACGTCTCTCGGCGAACATATGGGCATCGGGTGTGGTGACCGCTGCGTGGCCCAACCACAGTTGGGGGCTTTGCCATCCGTCCGCTTCCCGTGGTTTCAAGGCAGTGCGAAAAAGCGTCCACTGAATGCCATAGTCGCGCCCGTCTTCTCCCGAGAGCGTGGCGGTGACGTACCACCATTCGATGCGAAACGAAGGATGCGCGCCGTGATCGGCGGGAAACGAAAGCTTATACCCACGTCGGGGAGTCTCAAAACCTTCTGCGGTCGCGCCTAGACCTGCAAAACCCTGTGCCAAGACAGGCCAAGGTAGGAGCAGACACAAGACAAGCACTTTAACGTTCATTTGCAAAGACTTTCAACAGATCGGATGGTGGCAGGCGATAAAGTCTGAGCGCGGGGATAACAGCAGCCAATGCAGCGGCCAACAGGGCCATCATCGAAAGCAAGAGCCAATCTGAGGGAAAAAGATACATCGGCAATCTCCAACCAAATGCCTCGACATTGATCACTGTAAGCAGGATCCATGCCAAAAGCAGACCCAAAGGAAGTGCCAGTATGGCCGTCAAGGCAGCAAGAACGACGCTTCGGATCAGTTCCAATCCGGCCAGGTTCTGGCGAGACAGGCCCAATGCCCAAACTGGCGCAACTTGCGGCAGGCGTTGCCCCCAAAGTGTCAACAAGCTTGTCAGGATTGCGAACCCCGCGACGCCGAGGGTAAGGATATTGAGTGCAGCCGTTACGACAAACGTCTTCTCAAAGATTGCGCGGGATTGCTCCTTTAAGGCGGCCTGATGGATAACCGAAGTGTCAGGCAGATCGAACTGTGTGCGAATACTCCGTGCCAACTCGGTAGCGAGTTCAGGAGCGATACGGACGCCAAAACGCCGGTTCGGGGCGTTGGGAAAGCGTTCTTCAAACCGTTCCATAGAGATGATCGCCTGACCGGTCGGGTTGCCATAATCCGAATATACCCCTGTGACTGTTGGAGCCCAGTCAGGGGCGAGTATCAGTGTATCTCCGGGCCAAAGGTTGCCGCGCCGCGCAAGTTGTTCGTTTACCAGTACACCTGTTCCTGTGGCCACCTTGTCCCAAACATCGCGATCAGCAGAAATAAGAGGCCATTTCTGCCGGTATGTCGGGTGATCGATGATGCCATAAAGAAACAGCGGCCCTGTCTCGTGCCGCAACTCGAACCGGCGGATGGGCAGAACCGCATCGGCCCGTGTTGCAAGCCACTCGCCAAGTTCCTGGCCTTGGTTGTCATCCAGAGCAGTTACATACAATTCTGAGGTCAACCGTTGATCCAGCCAGCCGTCGAACGTCAAGCGAAAGCTCGACACCATCGTTCCGACGCCGATATTGGCAGCCAGTGCCAGCAACAGAGCCATCAGCGCCAGCGCCAACCCCGGCAGTTGCGCCTGCAAATCTGCCCAAACCCATTGAGTGATCGGCGTCTTGGCAGTGCGCGCGCATAAAATCAGGACGCGCGACAACGCAAACGGAAGCATCAGCGCAACGCCCAACAGCAAACCAGCCAACAGCACGAATCCTGCCCAAAGGCCATCAAACAGGACAACAGGGGCCACTCCGGCGGCAACCAACGCAGCACCGATAACAGCGCTTCGCGTTTGCGCGTTGCCCGCCCCACGCCAAGCTTGCTCGCCGGGGGCGCTTAGTAGCGGCAATCGTGCCAACTTCCATAATCCCTGAGTGCTTGCAACCAATGTCCCACCAACAGCCATGCCGATCCCCGAGACAACCCATTCGGGACGTAGTGACATCTGCCCTTCAACCGGCGCGTCGTACAGTCCACGCAATGTCGCCGCAACATCCGGCAGAAGTGCACCCGCAAGCCAGTATCCAAGGACCAGGCCCAATCCTCCGCCAGCGAATGAAAGAAATAATAGCTCGGTTGCGACGAGCCCGGTGATCAGCTCCAACGGAACACCCAGCGCGCGCAGGGTACGGATCATGCCACGCCTTTGCGACAGGGCAAGGCCAATGGTGCCGTGAACGATGAACAAACCCACTGCAAAGGATAAAAGACCAAATGCGGTCAGATTCAGGTGAAAACTTTCGGTCAGTTGCGCGGTATCGGTACCTGGGCCGCTGCTGATCCGTTCCAGGTCAGGTGCCAGTTCACTCAACGGCTGCAATCCCATTGGCTGATCAGGCAGGATGACCAATCGCGAGATCTCGTTCACCTTGTTTAGAATCTTTTCGGCGACACCGATATCGGTCAGGATTAGGTCGGGCGGAACTGCCTCGCTGGGGTATACCGGTGGCAGGTGAGGCTGGCGGTTAAGCATTTCAACAATATCAGGGCGCACGAACAACAAGCCAGGTTCTGTCAGCGCTTCAGCCGGGGTTCCAATGGCAGCGTTTTGTTGCGCCTCTTCAATTGCCGCCAGAGCGGGGTAAGAGACAAGGTCGGCGCCCATCACTCTGAAATAGCGATCTTCGACACGCAGATTGCCGTCGAGAACAGCCGCAAGCTGCCAGCCCGCCCGCCGTAATTCGACATAGCGCGAAAGGGGGATAGAGCCGTTCGGCGCACGAAGTTCTTCGAATTGACCCAATGCGAGTTGCCGGTTCGCCGTGGCATAACTTGCCCGTGCTTCGGCGTTGATGGCCTGAACCGCCGACCAAAGCGCTGTTGCCAGCGCGACACCGCATAGAAGTGTTACCAATTGCATCTTGTGTCGCCGCCAATGCGACCAAAGCGCCGGGATCGTGGCCCTTATCATTGAAGTTGGCCACCGGCGAGATGCGCGCGCCGGTCCAGTCGTCCGGCAATGCTTGGCGAGTGGGTGGCCAAAAGCAGTGCTGTACCCGTATCGCGAACAAGCTGCAGCATCAGGTCCAGAACGTTCTCGCTGGCGGTTTCGTCCAGATTTCCCGTAGGCTCGTCCGCAAGCAGTAGTTTGGGTCGCGCCGCAAGGGCACGCCCGATCGCCACCCGCTGCTGTTGACCACCCGACAACTGCTCGGGATAACGCTGCGGCAGGTTTGTTAGGCCAAGCCGCTCTGTCAGCTCAGCCAGCCACGTTTTGTCCAACCGGTCAGAAAGCCGGGCTTGGAAAGACAAATTCTGTTCGACAGTCAGCGACGGAATGAGGTTGAATTGCTGAAACACCAAGGCCACGGTATTGCGGCGCATCTGCGCGCGACCACGGTCTGACAACGACGAAAGGGGGATCCCCGCCAAGGTAATTTCGCCACTATCGAGTTTGTCCAGCGTGGCCACCAGGTTCAGTAGAGTGCTCTTTCCGCTTCCGCTTTCACCGGTCAAGGCAAGGGTCTGACCTGCATCCATTTGAAACGAAACATCTTTCAGAACAGGGCGCCCGCCGGGGTAGGATTTTCTTACCTTGTCTACATTTAGCAGCATCATCGCTCCGTTTTCGTGTTGGTTGAGAATGTGTTCCTCGGCAACCGCATGTCCAGCGTTGATCCCGCCTTTGAACAATTCGCCGCAACATGACCATTGATGCAAGTGTCGGCCAGGGGTTGTTCCTCTATCAACGCCGGGTCATTCTTGAACTGAGTTTGACCAGGTAGCGAGGAGACCAAGCATGACATTGTCGCAACAAATTTTGTGGGGCAGTGTCTATCTGATGATTTGCTTCCTCATCGAGATCGGCCTTTTGACCTGGTGCACGGTTCTGATCCGAAGCGTGCACGAAAAATGTTGCAATCGCGGATTGGTCGTGCGAACCGCCGCGCCGATCGTGGTTGCATTGGCCACCATCGTCGCGATTCACACAATTCAGGTCTGGATCTGGGCCATTGTCTGGGTTTGGAGCGATATCCTCCCAGACTGGAACACCGCTCTCTACTTTTCATTGGTCACCTTCACCACCCTGGGCTATGGCGACATTGTGCTGGGCGAAGAGCTGAGGATTTTCGGGTCCTTTGCAGCGGTGACAGGATTGCTGGCTTTTGGGTTGTCTACCGCGTTCCTCGTGGCCCTCATGACCCGGTTGTTCGAGGACCGGTTCCTGTCTTAGAGGATTGGTGCGAAAAGGCGGGCAATCGGTGCCCCGTACCGGATATAAATCGGTTGATCCTCCAGCCTTTTTGTCAATTCATAACTGGAATTGAAATCGTCTTTCAGCATCTCGGCGATAGAGTGTGCGGCACGGTGATCAAAAAACAGGGCCATTGCTTCGAAATTCAACCTGAATGACCGGTTGTCGAGATTTGTCGTACCGACCGCGGCCAAAGTATCATCGACCACGAATACCTTTTGATGCATAAAACCGTCGTCATACCGAAAGATGCGTACGCCACAGTCGCGGATCTCATCGAAATAGGCGAATGCGGCAAGCCAGGGGATCCTGTGGTCGGCCACTTCGGGAACCAGAATGCGCACATCGACACCTCGCATGGCCGCATGTTTGAGCGCGGTCATGATGTCGATATCGGGAACGAAGTACGGCGAGGCAACCCACAGCCGTTCACGTGCTTCAGTGATTGCTGCGAAGAACATCATCGCACCGGTCTCGGTGCGGTCGCCGGGGCCGGTCGCCACGATCAGCGCATTCATGTCCTCGGGTGCGGCAGGGGTCGCCCATGTTAACAGATCGATCAGGTCTTCGTTTCGCGCCCAGTGCCAATCCTCGGCAAAAACCAACTGCAATTGCAGGGCTATGGGGCCGCGGACACGCAGATGAGTATCCCGCCAAGGGCCGAAATCGGTCTCTTGCCCCAGATATTCCACACCCACATTGTGGCCGCCAATGAACCCCGTGTGGCCATCAATCACGACGGTTTTGCGATGGTTGCGATAATTGAGCTGAAACCGGAAATTCGGTCCGCGTTGGTCGCGCGGATCAGCAACGTCGATCCCTGCCTTTCGAAGCTTGTCGAAATATCTGCGGGGCAGGCCATAACTTCCGACAGCATCCGTCAGGAAACGGACATGCACCCCCCGCCGGTGCGCAGCGATCAGTTTTTCCTGCAACTCCAGCCCAAGCTCGTCGTCTCTCACGATATAGAACTGAATCAGAACGTATTTTTCTGCGGCGTCGATCGCCTTGAAGATTGCCTGAAAGGTATCTTCCCCGTCAATCAACAGATCGGCGCCATTGCCGCGGGACACCGGCATATGGGCCAGGTCCTCGAAGGGTCGAGGGTTGATGGACATTTCCTTGGGGTCGGGGCTGCTCGCCTCGGCAAAGGCCTTGAGGCCGGCGACAACCCGTTCACTTTCGCGGCGAGCAATGCGGTAGCCCCGAAACCGGTGATGTCCCAGAAACATGTAAAGTGGCAAGCCGGCGAACGGGAAGGACAGAAGGAAAACCACCCAACCCACCGCGCCTTGTGGCGTTCGTGCGGTTTGTGCTGCGCGCACAGCGCAATATACGGCCAAGGCGTAAGCCGCAAAAACGGTGGCAGAGACGATGGCGGTCCACATTGTAATCCGGTCGTTTCAGTAACTTAACAAGGTCAGTGTATTCCTGATCAAGGTCTGAGGCCACAGCAATGATTTTTGAGCCTGAGAGGTTTGTCCGCATGTTTGCCCAGTTTGCAAGTGAAACTCAAAGCCTGCTTCGCAACTCTGCTACCGTTGCCCGAATTGTTTCGCGTATGGGGCCGAAACGCGGCTTATCGCGCAAAGTCGTGCACCAGCTTTCCGGGGGACTGCGCCCCGCCGCCCGTCGCCATGTCAACGCCTGCAGGACCGAAACAGCAGGTTGGGGAAGGCGGTCGGGCACTTCATACCCCGAAAGCGTCGCCCAGACGCCTGTCCACAACCTTGCGACCGACCATGGGTTGTAACCGCCGCCGCCAAGAACAAGTAGGCGATCGGTTAAATCGTTCAGTGCAGTTACGGATCGCCAGTGCGAATTATTGGACAGGGTAAGCCGCGACAGCGGGTCCTCGAATACGGCATCCGCCCCGCACTGCAATACAATTGCATTCGGTTTGAAAGCCGAAATTGCCGGTAGGATCAGGTTGTCTAGGACCAAAGAAAACTCGTCATCGTTAAAACCTTTTGGTACAGGCAAGTTAAATGCTGTGCCGCCGGTATCATCGTTGAGACCGCCGGTGAATGGCCAGCGCCTTTCTTCGTGAACCGAAATAAGCCGGACTTTTTCGGAACCGGCAAAAGCGTCTTGAACTCCGTCACAGTGATGTGCATCGATGTCAACGTAAGCGATGCGTTCCAATCCTGTAGCCAGTAACCTCAGGATCGCAAGAACCGGATCGTTGAGATAGCAAAAGCCTCCAGCCCGGTCGGGAAATCCATGATGGGTGCCGCCTGCCGGATTGAAGACGGCGCCTCTCTCAGCGATCAGTTCCGCCCCCAGCATCGACCCACCGGCAGCCGTGGCGGGGCGCCGGTACATCTCGGGAAAGACCGGGTTCGACATTGTGCCCAATGCATGGCGTTTACGTACATTGTCGCTGACATATTGCTGGCGTTCCGCATCTTGCAGCGCGGCAATATATTCCGGCGTGTGAAACAGGGTAAGCGCGGCGGGTTTTGCCCTCGGGCTCGTCAAGTATTGCGCTTGGGGCAACCACCCCAAGACCCGGCACAAGTCTATGACCGTCGACACTCTCGGGATGGCCAGCGGATGGTTTCGTCCATAGGTCGAGTGGCGATAAATTTCCGCCCCTATGAACAGAGAGTCATTCACCGTCGGGGCCGTTATCAACCAATTGACCATCCAGCGACATTAGGATCGCAACAGGCCGCAGCGAAGGTACATGACTAAAGACGATCAGGATGCAGACCGTCAGCGGAACACTCAGAAATGCCCCGATCAGCCCCCAAACCGTTGTCCAGAATGTCAGTGCCAGAATGACCAGAAATGTTGACATGTTCAGTGATCGACCCAGCATTGCCGGGTCCAGGAAATTGCCGATCAGGAACTGCAGTGTTCCGCACCCGAACACGATGATCAGAAACGGTGTGACGGATTCGAACTGCACCAGCGAGGCCAGCGCCGGAAAGATCACCGCGATGATCGAGCCAATTGACGGAATGAAGTTCAGTGCAAAAGTTAAAACGGCCCATGTCTCCGCGTACTCCAACTTGAGAACCTTGAATACCGCATAGCTGATCAGGGCGGTCACGGCGCTGATGAAGGTCTTGACACCCAGGTATTTCTGTAAACTCAAGGAAATCGCATCCATGACCGAAGCCATGTCATCACCAAGCTTTGGGCTTCCAGCCGCAAGTCGGATCTTTTTGCGAAAGGCTAGCCGCTCGGCCATCAGGAAGGCGACATAAAGGCTGATCAGAAAGAACTGGTTCAACAGCGAGGTCGCGCTGCCCAGCGCCGTACGGGCCACCAGCGCCATGTCGATGTTGATCAAGTTGTCCCGCACGAAATTTGTCACATCGTTGCCGACGAAACCGGTGATCCGACCGACAGCCACATCAAACTGGTTTTCGTACGTGCCCAGGGTGCGCGCGAACTGTGTGGCCTGGCTGCCAAGGACGTAGACGATTAGGAACAATCCTGCCAGGACGACGGTGATGCCTGAAAGATTTGCCAGCCATACCGGAATGTGAACCCAGGAAACAACTCTGTCGCTGACTGCGATGATCAGGACGTTTACTAACAAAGCCAGCGCCAACGGGATTAGAAACGCCGATCCCGCGTAAAGTGCGAAGACGATCAGCGTCAGGACGATCAGCGTGTCCCTAACCGCAGGCAGGCTGAACCGTATGGACGAAAGGGTTTTGTCGTGTTTGTCCGTCATGTAACTGAAACCCTTGTCGGCCCACTGTTTTACCCATTCTAAGGGATGTTGCCCATTCTGATACCAGAGTGCAACGTTCCGGATGCCTTGGCAGGGCTGGCAATTCCGGGGTTCAGGCCGCGTGAAAGCCGGGCTAGGGTTTGGTTATGACGGTTTCCTCGAATCTCGCCATCCCACGGCCTGTGCGCGCCCTATGGCTCGCCGGCAAGAGATTTGTCGCAAAGAATGGCTTTGTCATGAGCAGTCATGTTGCTATGTCGCTAATGATGGCGCTGTTTCCGTTTGTGCTGTTCACCGTTGCCCTCGCCGGGAGCCTTTCACAGAATTATATGACCGACGAGTTGATCGAGTTGATGTTCGGGGCCTGGCCCAAGGAGGTGGCTGATCCGATCGAAGCGGAGCTACGCGCCGTGTTGCGCGGCGCAAGCTCGGGTGTCATGACCATTGGCGGCGTTTTGACCGTCTATTTTGCGTCAAACGGCGTAAATGCCGTGCGTATCGCGCTGACGCAAGCCTATCACGATGTGGATACGCGCGCGTTTTGGAAATCACGTCTGTTATGCGTGGCACTGGTTATCGGGGGAGGAGCGGCTGTTCTGAGTGCTGCAGCCTTTGAGGTCGTTTTGCCCGCCTACACCAAGCTGGTGACCGAGCGGTTGCCGGGCGAAGCGGTGGAATGGCTGTCCGTCGACCGGCTTGGCTGGATTTTCACCGTTGCGATGCCGGTCGGCATGGTACTCGCCTTTCATGCTTTGTTGCCACCTCACCGCCACAGCTTGATGCAAATCCTGCCCGGAGTGGGGCTGACAATTTTGCTCTGGGCAGCAGGCGGTTGGGGGTTTTCCTTTTATGTCGCGCAGTTCGCCACCTACAGCGCGACTTATGCGGGACTGGCCGGGGCTATGGCAGCATTGATTTTCCTGTACCTTTGCGCTGCCATTCTAATCCTTGGCGCCGAATTCAATGGTGCCCTGATGGATCTGAGCGCTGCACCACGGCGTTAAGTGTGTTATAAGTTCCAAGCCCGAGATCAATGCGCCACATAGCCGTCACAAAAAGGACCTCAAAAAGCCAAATTGGTTTATCAAAAAGAACATGGGTCCGAGTGGACCTGGTTTGTTATTAGGTGATCCATGTTCGAGAAAGAACCTTTGGGCCGGCACGCCCAACTCTTTTCCCTACTCAGATACAATGACTTGTCGGAAAAACCTGAGGCACCATCGGCCGAAGATATGGTCAATGCGGTCAATCAATACCGGCCCAATAAGCCAGATTTAACGAAAAATTCACAAGATAACGACAAAAACCCGTTTCACGCAGTCTGATCGCTAACCGCGAAACCCTGTTGCCACGACAAACTTCTCGGAACTGTCCGAGCGGGAAGAAGGTGGTTTGACATTCGCGACCTTCTCGAACTTCTGCTTGAGCAATTTCTGCAGATCACCCTCGGCTCCACCAGCCAACACCTTGGCGACAAATGTGCCGCCTTCCTCGAGAACGTCGAAAGCGAAATGAGCGGCAGTTTCACACAGTGCGATGATCCGCAAATGGTCGGTTTGCTTATGTCCGGACGAGGCGGCAGCCATGTCGGACATGACCACATCCGCTTTGCCGCCCAACCACTCCTTCACCTGTTCATCCGCATCATCGGCCATGAAATCCAATTGATGAATCTCGGCACCCGCGATCGGTTCAACTTCCTGTAGGTCAATACCCAGAACTGTCCCGATCTTTTTGCCGGATTTTTCGCCCAGTGCGTTTACGCGTTTGACGGCGACCTGACACCATCCGCCTGGCGCACAACCAAGGTCGACAACGCGCGCACCCGGTACAAGAAATCGGAACTTGTCGTCCAGTTCCAGGATTTTGAAGGCCGCGCGACCTCGGTATCCTTCGGCCTGCGCCCGTTTGACGTAGGGATCGTTCAACTGGCGCTGCAACCAGCGGGTTGAACTGAGCTTGCGCCCGCGTGCCGTCTTGACCTTGACCTTCAGATCGCGTTGGCCCCGGCCAGAGGTGTTCTTTCCGCTCGGCGTCTTTGCCATTTGACCGATCTCCTGAAACTGTCCGGTCAATATCGGCAAGACGCCCCTGTATCAAGTAAGGGGTGTGACTTTATCTACCAGCGCCAGATCTGACCAAGGTGTCGAAACGCCAAATCCGAGCCAACCGAGACAATTTAGTGCTTGAGAAAGAACTGCGCGGTTATTCTCATTTGGAGAGGTGAAAGATCGCAGCAACTCCAGGGCATCTGCAGCTTGATCTTTCGGTACGCAAATCGGAACACCTCCAAATGACAGCGCATAGTGCGGTAGTAATACCGTGGTATGAAAGCCGGGGCAAAAAACATCAAACCCGGCGGCTTCCAATACGCAAATCGTAGTCGCAACGGTCGCCATACGATAGGCGCTGGCTACACGCACGAGTTTCATAGTTGTTTCTTAGAACGGCCCATCTTCCAGCACGCCATCCGCGCTCATCTGTGCATAAAGCAGCCCTTCCCGCAGTCCACGATCTGCGACCGACAGCCGGTCAGTGGGCCAACAGCGCAACAACGCCTGCAAAATGGCCGAACCCGACATGATCAGCGCCTGCCGGTCCTCGCCAATGCGGGGATCGCGGCGGCGACCTTCCGGACCGAGATCAAGGTAGCCGCGAATGACCTTGTCGATTTGATCCGATGTCATACGAAGGCCATCCACCTTAGTTCGGTCATATCGCTTGAGGCCAAGATGCGAAGCCGCAACCGTCGTCACGGTTCCGCTGGTTCCGACGATCTGAAACCCCGCCCGCGCTTGTACGTCTTTGTAAGGGGCAAAATCGGCGAGGTTTTCTTCAAAAAACCAGCTCATCAGCGCAAAACGGGCGGCGTCGTCCTCAACATCGTGAAACTGGTCGCGCAGGGTGGCGACACCCAGCGGCACGCTGATCCAATCCACTACCTTGGCGGCGGGAAAGGGGCTTTCGGGTGGATGAAATCCAGCATGCAGTCTCATGATCGCCGCAGGCCGGTCGCGGCGTGGAACCGAAGAGATATCGATCCAGACCAACTCGGTTGATCCGCCTCCGATATCGACCACCAAAAGTTGCTCAGTCTTGGTCGACACCAGCGGCGCGCAGGAGATCACGGCGAGCCGGGCTTCCTCCTCGGGTTGGATGATTTCAAGTGTCAATCCGGTCTCGCGCTTGACTTGACGGATGAATTCCCGCGAGTTCTTGGCACGACGGCAGGCTTCGGTCGCCACCAACCGCATCCGGTTGACCTTGTTGCGTTTGAGCTTTTGCTGGCAGATGCGAAGGGCCTGAACCGTGCGGGACATCGATGAACGCGACAACCTACCTGTCCGTTCCAGCCCGGCGCCCAGTTGAACAGACTTTGAGAAACTGTCCACCACATGAAAACCGCTGCCCTTGGGTTGGGCAATCAGCATGCGGCAACTATTTGTACCCAGATCCAGCGCGGCATACAGCGCATCAGGATCGGGCCTGCTAGGCGCGGGGCTTTCGACCGCTTTCGGGAACGCGCCCGCACCTTTGGGACGCTTGGGCGCCATGACTACACGCCCTCCGATTTCGAGTTACCTCGACCATATGGCGGGCCTTGGCGCGGCGCAAGCGGCTCATGAAGGTCATGAGAATTTTGATACGCGGCAGCGGTAGAATCCCTACAGGCTCCTACCGTATCCTTGGGTATGCGAAAAGGTCGCTGCAAATGCTGCAGGTGTCGAAATCCGACCGACTTTGGCGCAGATTGGAGTTTAGAACCGCCTCACCAGGTCAGGAGGAATCATTCGGTATGCCCGAAGTTACCATCGTTTATTGGCGCGACATCCCCGCCCAAGTCATCGTGGGGAAGGGGCGGCGCGGAGCTAAAAAGCAACTGGCCGAGCGCTTCGAGCAGGCGATCGACCGTGCCGCGATGAAGGTCGGAGCACAGGATACCGATGCCTATCTTGCGGAATGGCGCAAAGCCGCCCCGTTCGAGGTCGAAGGCGATCCGGTTGACGTTGCCGAGGCCGAGGCCAGGCGTCTGGAAGCTGAATACGATCAGGACCGGATCAAGACCCTGATTGCAAATGACGGTTGGGCATAAGCCCGAAACTCTTTATGGGAGGCCAAGATGGCTTTGCTGAACTTCAAGAAACGTGATGTGGCCGAGAAAGCCCCGGTAAACCCGACCGTCGAAGCCTTTTTGCAGGGCTATTCGATTGAGGTCATGCCGAGGACCGCTGAAAAGGTCGAGGATTTCCGCACGCTGTTGCCCCAGGGCACTCGCGTCTATATCGCCCATATCGAGGGTACTCCGATTGCCGAAATGGTCAAGACCGCCAAAAGAATCGCGGCCGAAGGCTATCCGGTTATGCCCCACTTCCCGGCCCGCATCATCAAGGATGCGGCGACGCTGGAAAACTGGATTTCAATGTATCAGGGCGAGGCCGGCGTTGATCAGGCATTGTTGCTGGCTGGCGGTGTCGAAAAGCCCCATGGTGAATTCGACAGCTCGATGCAGTTGATGGAAACCGGCCTGTTTGACAAAGCTGGTTTCAAGCGCCTGCACGTTGCCGGACACCCCGAAGGAAACAAGGACATCGACCCCGACGGTTCACGCAAGAACGTCGACGCGGCGCTGCAGTGGAAACAGCAGTTCAGCGAGCGCACCGACGCCGAAATGGCGTTGGCGACCCAGTTCGCCTTTGACCCCAAGCCGATCATCGCCTGGGCAAACGCACTGAAAGAGGCAGGTGTCAACCTGCCGATCCACATCGGCATTGCAGGTCCCGCTAAGCTGCAAACGCTGATCAAGTTCGCCATCGCCTGCGGTGTTGGCCCGTCACTAAAGGTGCTTCAGAAGCGCGCCATGGACGTGTCCAAGCTGCTGCTGCCTTACGAGCCCAACGACGTGATCACCGCACTGGCCGAGCACAAGGCAGCCAATCCGGATTTCAACATCACCAACGTGCACTTCTTCCCGCTTGGCGGCATCAAGACCAACGCCAACTGGGCCATTGAAAACGGCGGCGCTTCGGCAAAGCCCGCAAACTCCTAAGGATCGGACATGACCCGTACAGTCGTAGAATCAAAAACAAAAACAGCCATCCTGGGTTTCGACGAACCGTTCTGCGTGATCGGTGAGCGGATCAACCCCACCGGCCGCAAGAAACTGGCTGCCGAACTGGAAGCGGGCGATTTTTCGACCGTTGAAAAAGACGCGCTGGCGCAAGTTGCCGCCGGGGCCACGGTGCTCGATATCAATGCGGGTGTGGTATACAACTCGAACCCCAACCCGAACGAGACGGAACCGCCGCTGATGACCCGGATCGTCGAGCTGGTTCAGGGCCTGGTCGACGTTCCGCTCTGCATCGACTCGTCGGTGCCCGGCGCGCTAGAGGCCGGGCTTGCGGCCGCCGAAGGCCGTCCGTTGCTGAACTCGGTCACGGGCGAGGAAGAGCGTCTGGAACTGGTTCTGCCGCTGGTCAAGAAATACAACGTGCCGGTTGTTGCGATCTCCAACGACGACACCGGTATCTCGGAAAACCCGGACGTGCGTTTCGACGTGGCCAAGAAGATCGTTCAGCGTGCCGCGGATTTCGGCATTCCTGCACACGACATCGTCGTGGACCCGCTGGTCATGCCAATCGGCGCGATGGCAACCGCAGGCCAACAGGTATTTGCACTGGTCCGCCGCCTGCGCGAAGAATTGGGCGTAAACACCACTTGTGGCGCCTCAAACATCTCGTTCGGTCTTCCCAACCGTCACGGCATCAACAATGCCTTCCTGCCGATGGCAATGGGTGCCGGCATGACCTCAGCGATCATGAACCCGGTCGCATTGCCAATTACGCAAAAGGCAATTGCCGCCAAGAAAGAAGAAGTTGCCGCCGCCGGCATCATCCTTCCCGAAGGCATGGATGACGAAACCTTTGTCACGATGTTTGGCCTGGGTTCGACACTGCCGCGCGCGGGCAAGGAGATGGAGGCCATCCGCGCCGCAAATCTGCTGACCAACAACGACCCGCACGGTTCCGAATGGATCCGGTTCAACAAGGCGCCTGATGCTGCAGGTTCCGAAGGTGAAGGCCGTGGCCGTCGTGGTGGCGGTGGCCGCCGCCGCCGGGCATAATCCAAGTCAAGTTTGAAAAAGAAGGTCGGGCCATTTGCCCGGCCTTTTCGTTTGCTGTCACGAACTTTTGAAAAGCCTAGGTTGACGTTCCAGTACTGGAAGTTGGCAAAAGCGAGGTGAATCAGCAAAAGCGGATACTTGGAATGAACAAAAACATGCTGGGCTTGACTGGCTTGCTCGTAGTCGGGGCAGGGACCTTGTATTTTTCAATGTCTGGCGGAAAGCCTGCGGCGATTGGCGAGTCCTCAGGTGGAACCGTTGCGCTTGCGCAAGTGTCGGTACCCGCCGAACTCACCGAAATGGCCTTGGTGGGAAAAGTCGCCTTCGAAGCCAAATGCGCTATGTGCCATGGCGTGAATGCTGCAGGCGTTGATGGATCGGGACCGCCACTGGTTCACAAGATCTATGAACCTGGCCACCATTCCGACCAGGCTTTCTTGGTGGCTGTCGCGAACGGCGTCCGCTCGCATCATTGGCGGTTTGGAAACATGCCTCCGGTCGAGGGCCTGACGCGCGGTGACGTCAAGGGGATCGTTTCCTATGTTAGGGAACTGCAACGGGAAAACGGTATTTGATCACGGCGGAAATACTGACGAGCCGGAAGATGAATTTGAAAGGGAGAAACAATGAAACGGGTTTTGCTGTTACCTGCTCTGGCGGCTCTAATTGGCTGGCAAGCCGGTGAAACAAATGCGGGCGGTTCGCATTCGGGCGGACATGGGCACGGTGGCCACCACGATGCAGTCAACATTGGGACGCCAGGAGATGCGGCTGACGTCGACCGTACAGTCAATATCGCGATGAGTGAAATGAGGTTCGAACCCAATAACCTTTCGATCAAATCCGGCGAAACCGTTCGGTTTGTTGTCACCAACACCGGCGAATTTGTGCATGAATTCAACATTGGGACGGCTGCGATGCACCAGGCCCATATGTCGGAAATGCTGGAAATGATGGAAACAGGCGCCTTGGAGGCAGACAGGATCAATCACGACGTGATGCGTACAACCGGCATGGCCCATGACGACGGGAACAGCCTTTTATTGGAACCGGGTGAGACAGCAGAACTGATCTGGACTTTTTCCGGTGATGCCGATCTGGAACTGTCCTGCAACGTACCGGGCCACCGGGAAGGCGGCATGCGCGGTACCCTCAAAATGGGACACCACGACCATTCGTAACGGCCGGTGCCGCGGAAATCAGGATTGGGTCGCGAATTGCAAAAGTCTGTCGGGCAAACAATCCTACCCGTGTCCCTGCTGGGCATTCTCGCGCTGGTGGGGATATTCCTGGTTTTTCTGCTGGATGCGAAACGAGCGCCGACAGGCGACATCGCGAAGGGCGCACCGCTTTACGCCGAGTTCTGTGCCCCGTGTCACGGGGCGAATTTGAAAGGCGAGGCAGACTGGCAGACACCCAACGATGATGGGAGCCTGCGTGCGCCCCCCCACGACCACACAGGTCATACGTGGCACCACGGCGATGGGATGCTGTTCGACTATGTCAAAAAGGGTGGACAGGCGATCCTGAAAGAAATGGGCATCGAAGGGGTGAAAAGTGCAATGCCGGGTTTTGGCGATACGCTGACGGATATCGACATAGCAAACGTTCTGATGTTCATCAAATCTAACTGGTCGGACAAGGAACGCGACTACCAAAAACTCCGTACACAAGAAGAGGAACTTTCGACCTCTGACAAGTGAGGTTCTTTCCTCTACGCCGTAATGACAGGGTTTTTGTCCGCGGCGCTATTGACCTTCCAGTAACTGGAACTCTTATCTGTTTCACCAGCAAAGCCACTGGTGATGAATATGACTCGAAACATTCGCCTCCTAATAAACGGAATGAATTGCGCGTCGTGCGTCAGGCGCGTCGAAAATGCCCTGACTGAGCTTCCCGGCGTTCATTCCGCCTCGATCAATCTCGCAAACGCTTCGGCGCAGGTCGAATATGACGATGCCGTGTTTGTCGGTGATCTGGTGGCCGGCTTGAACAGCGCTGGTTATCCGGCAATAACGGACGAAACCACGTTAGAAATCAGCGGCATGTCCTGCGCTTCCTGCGTCGGGCGTGTAGAAAGCGCCTTGAAGGCCGGCGACGGTATATTGGATGCGTCGGTCAATCTTGCCAACGAAACCGCAACCATTCGCTACGCGGTCGGGGCGACGACTCCGGCGGCAATCGCAGAAATCTCCTCGTCCGCCGGATACCCGGCGTCAGTACGCGCGGGCCAAACTGCTGCAGCCGATCAGCAAAAACAGGATGAAATCCGGATATTGGCGCAGCGCACCTTGCTGGCAGCCGTCCTCGCCTTGCCTGTTTTCCTGATCGAGATGGGAAGCCACATTATTCCCGGTCTACATCACCTGATCGCAAATACGATCGGACATCAGAACAGCTACTACCTGCAGTTCTTGTTGACATCCATGGTGTTGTTTGGCCCCGGCTTTCAGTTTTATGCCAAAGGCTTCCCGGCGCTTGTTAGACGCGCTCCCGACATGAATTCTCTGGTCGCGCTGGGAACATCGGCGGCTTATGGTTTTTCTGTCGTGGCGACCTTTGCTCCGGGTATACTTCCCAGAGGAACCGCAAACGTCTATTTCGAATCCGCTGCAGTAATCGTGGTTCTGATCCTCTTTGGCCGGTTTCTCGAAGCGCGCGCAAAAGGTCGGACCGGTGACGCAATACGCAAGCTGGTTGGCCTACAGCCCAAAACCGCACTGGTCGAAGAGAACGGTGAAGCAGTCGAGCGCGCTATCGAGGATATTGGCGTCGGGGACGTGATCCGTGTTCGTCCTGGTGAAAAAATCGCTGTGGATGGGCATGTGTTGACGGGTTCGTCCTATGTTGACGAAAGCATGATTTCCGGTGAGCCGGCGCCGGTCGAAAAGAAGAAGGGAACGATGGTTGTCGCCGGCACCGTGAACGGCAGTGGCACCTTGACATTTCGGGCCGAGAAAGTCGGCTCGGACACTATGCTTGCTCAAATCATCAATCTGGTGCAGCAGGCGCAAGGGGCAAAACTGCCCATTCAGAGCGCGGTGGACAGGATAACCGCCTGGTTCGTTCCCGCAGTTTTGGCCGCTGCGGCCCTGACAGTTACGGTCTGGCTGTTATTCGGACCCGATCCGGCGCTAAGCCTGGCCCTTGTGACCGGTGTCGCGGTGCTGATCATCGCCTGTCCCTGTGCGATGGGGCTGGCCACGCCGACCTCGATCATGGTCGGGACCGGACGAGCTGCAGAAATGGGCGTCCTGTTCCGCCGGGGCGACGCGCTACAACTTCTCAAGGATGTCGGCATCGTAGCCTTCGACAAGACCGGAACATTGACCCAGGGTCGCCCGGAACTGACCGACCTGATAACGGCACAAGGGTTCTCAGAACAAGAGATTCTGGGCCTTGTCGCTTCGGTCGAGGCCAAGTCGGAGCATCCCATCGCCGAAGCCATTGTGCGCGCGGCCAAAACACAAAAAGCCCCCATGACGGCCATGGACAGCTTCACGGCGATCCCGGGCTATGGCGTTCGCGCCTGTGTCGAAGGGCACGATGTTCTTGTCGGTGCCGATCGCCTCATGTCACGCGAAAACGTGGATCTCGGGACTCTGGCCGACTTGTGTTCGGATCTTGCCAGCAAGGGAAAATCCCCTTTCTACGCTGCAGTCGATGGCCGTATTGCTGCCGTTCTGGCAGTGGCCGACCCGATCAAATCGACGACACCAGATGTTCTTCGCTCCCTTCACGCAATGGGGTTGAAGACCGCCATGATCACCGGTGACAACGCGGGTACCGCTCAGGCCATAGCCGATGTTCTGGGCATCGATCACGTGGTGGCCGAGGTTTTGCCAGAAGGAAAGGTGGCTGCACTGGAAGGTTTGAGAACCAGTGGCGACAAACTGGCGTTCATTGGTGACGGGATCAACGATGCCCCCGCGCTGGCCGCGGCCGACGTGGGCATCGCGGTTGGAACTGGCACCGATGTGGCAATCGAAGCTGCTGACGTTGTGCTGATTTCCGGCGATTTGATCGGTTCGGTCAACGCCTTCGACATAAGCCGGAAAACTATGCGTAACATCCATCAGAACCTGTTCTGGGCCTTTGGGTATAACGTCGTGCTGATCCCCGTGGCCGCAGGTATTCTCTACCCCTTTGGTGGACCGCTCTTGTCGCCGATGTTGGCCGCTGGCGCGATGGCTCTGTCCAGTGTCTTTGTTCTGTCCAACGCATTGCGGCTCAGATGGGTTCGACCTGCGACGGGCAGGGGTGCTGCAACCGAAAAGAACGGCAAGACGGCGTTACACGCCGCACCAGCGGAATAACGAGGAGAGACCATGAATATCGGTGATGTTGCGACCCGCTCCGGGCTTCCGGCAAAAACGATCCGCTACTACGAAGACATCGGGCTGATTTCTCCTAAGCGCGGACAAAACGGATACCGCCGTTTTTGCGAGACGGACCTTCACAAACTCGCGTTCATCGGCCGTGCCCGGTCTTTGGGCTTCACCATCGAGAACTGTCGCCACCTGCTGGCGCTTTACGAGGACAAGGACCGCGCCAGCGCAGATGTAAAACGAATTGCCAAGCGCAACCTGAAAGAGATTGCCGAAAAGATCGCGGGCCTGAAAGCGATGGAGGCTACTCTCTCGCATCTGATCGCCGAATGCGCCGGCGATGACCGCCCTGATTGCCCAATTCTCGAAGACCTAGGGCGAAGCCCATCTAAATTGTTCGAGTGAGCGCTTGAGCGAAGTCATGGAAAGAAGCCGAGAAGCCGGAGTATTGGGCAACAGGTACCAGGCAAGAGAACCCCGAAAGGCCGATTATCCGGAAAGGACCCGACATGCCAACAATGAACCGCCGTGCTTTTGTTGCCGGAATTTGTGTTTTTCCAATTGCCCATGCAGGTCAGGCGCTGGCTCTGGCCCCAACGACCGTGCACGTTCTGAAGGACCCCAATTGCGGCTGTTGCGGCGCGTGGATCGGGATCATGAAACGGGAAGGTTTCTCGGTAAGCGTCGAAGACGCGTCATGGGACGACCTTTATGCATACAAGATCGCGAACGGCATCCCTGATCAGATGACGTCCTGCCACACTGCGACTGTTGATGGGTATGTGATCGAAGGGCACGTACCGCCCGAAGATATCCGGCGACTCCTTGCTGACCGCCCCGACGCCATCGGTCTTTCGGTTCCGGGAATGCCCTACGGCTCGCCAGGAATGGGGCCTGAAGGTGAGCGTGAAGCCTATGATGTGTATCTGGTCCACCGTGACGGGCGCACGCAAATCTTCACCAGCTACCCCGCAGCCTGAGGCTTTCACAAATACCAGAACATGCGGAGTGGCCGTCCTCGCGGCCGCTTTCGGGATACCCGGAAACGCAGTGCGCCTCTAGTCCAGCCAACAATTCAACGAATATCGCAAAATGGCGGAGAGACAGGGATTCGAACCCTGGGTGGGCTTGCACCCACAACGGTTTTCGAGACCGCCCCGTTCGACCACTCCGGCACCTCTCCGCGGGGGTCTGTGAGGGGGGGATTTAGTAGTGATCGTGCAGGGGTGCAAGCGGAAATTTCTGCTTTTTGGTCAGAGACGGTTTTTCCATTGCTCATGGTTGGATTTCACATAGGCTAGGAGGCATGAAATCAGTGTTTCGCCTTTGTGCCCCGTTGTTGGTGTTTGTCGCCGTGTTGGCGATGTCAGCACCAGTTTCCGTTCGTGCCGCTGATCGGGACAGGATCGAAGCATTCCTGACGACTACTGGATTCGACGTGGCGCTTAACAGCATCGCCCTTGCGTCGTCATCGGCTCCCGAAATGCTTGGCGTCGACGCGGGTTCATTTGGGACCCAGTGGGAAGAACTCACCGAAGAAGTGTTCGACACCGGGATTATGCACGAGACCGCGGTGGAAATCCTGGAACAGACGCTTTCCAACGATGCACTCAACCACGCGGTCGAGTTTTATGCCTCGGAGCTTGGGCAAAGGCTGGTCGAAGCAGAAAATGCATCGCACATGATAGAAGATGACGAGGTCAAAGAACTGGAAGGGCAAGCGATTGTTGCGGATCTGGTCAAGCAGGGCGCGCGGCGTGTGGAAAGCCTCAAGCGGATGAACCGCGCGATCGATACCAGCGACACCGCCTTGCGCGCACTGCAGGAAATCCAGCTCAGGTTCCTGTTGGCTGCCAGTGCCGCAGGCGTTATTGACCTGGCGCTCGATGCCGATGAGCTTCTGGCCATGCTGAAACGGAACGAAGGGGCCATGCGCAGCGCGCTGCAACTCTCCGCCTTGGCCGGAGCGGCTTATACCTACAAGGATTTCTCCGACACCGAAGTCGACACCTATGTCGAGGCGCTTGAACAACCGCTTATGCAGGAGGTGTATGAACTCCTGAATGCCGTGCAATACGAAATCATGGCAGGCCGGTTTGAGGTGTTGGCCGCGCGGATGGCGGATCTTCAACCTGCACAGGATATCTGATGCGTTTTATTGCAGCTCTGTTCTTTCTCCTGTCCTTCGTTTCTGCCGCCTGTGCCGCGGACGAAAACCTGGACAGGCTTGCCGAAGCCCTCAGGCTGAACGAGGTGGTCGCGATCCTTCGTGAAGAAGGGCTGGCATATGGTCAAAGCCTCGACGAAGAGATGCTCGGCGGCGAGGGTGGCTTGCCGTTTCAGCAACAGGTGAACAAGACCTATTCCATCGATAAGATGGCCAACGATCTGAAAAACGCGCTGGGTCGCAACATGACGGCCGAGCATCTCGTGCAGGCGACCGTGTTCTTCGACAGTGATCTCGGCCAAAAAATCATCGCACTGGAGAATTCGGCCCGCCGCGCCTATCTTGATCCCGCCATCGAGGACTATGCGCGCTCAATCTATGAAGACCTGGACAACAATGATCCTCGGCTCCGGTTGATCCGTGAATATATCAGGGTCAATGATCTGATAGAGCAAAACGTGCGCGGTTCGTTCAGTTCGGATCTGCATTTTTTTCGCGGTTTTGCCGAAGGGCAGGATGCACCGGTAGACGACGGCGCCATATTGTCGGAATTGTTGGAACAGCAAGACGATGCGATAGAAGAGACAACCGTGTGGCTCTACGGATTCCTGTTGATGGCCTACCAGCCGCTCACCGACGCGCAAATTCGCGAAAACATCGCCTTTTCACAGACCAATGCTGGTCGCGCTCTGAACGAGGCTTTCTTTTCCGGGTTCGCGGACATGTATGATCGTATTTCCTTTGATCTGGGAATGGCCGTGGCACGCGCCATGATGGCAACAGAACTCTAGTTCCGAAATTCGGTTGACAATCATCTGAAATGCTCCGATAAGCGCGCATCCCGGCCGGATCGCCCGCGCCGGGTATCGTTATTATTTGGCCCGGGACAACTCCCCAAGGGTCTCAATCCGTCCGGCAAGGGCGCGCTGTTCGAGGTGGCAAGAGCCATGAACACCCAGGCAACTGGGGACCACAGAACGCGGCAACGAAAAGGAAAGACGCATGTTTGCGGTCCTCAAGACTGGCGGCAAGCAGTACAAGGTTCAGGCGGGCGATGTGCTCCGCGTTGAGAAACTGGCTGCTGACGCAGGTGAAAAAGTTCAATTCAACGACGTTTTGATGCTGGGTGGTGACGCGCCGGTCGTCGGTGCGCCTTTTGTCGAAGGTGCAGCCGTTCAGGCCGAGGTGATCGAACAGGTCAAAGGTGACAAGGTCATCAATTTCGTCAAACGCCGTCGTAAGCACAGTTCCAAGCGAACCAAGGGCCATCGTCAAAAGCTGACTCTTGTCAAGATCATCGACATCCTCGCATCGGGCGCGGACAAATCGGGCGTCAAGACCGCGACCGGTTCTGTGCCTGCAGGCGCCGCGGCGCCAGCAGCCAAGCCCGCCGTGAAAGCTGCGGCACCGGCCGCTACCGCTGCCGACGACCTGACCCAGCTGACTGGTGTCGGCCCCGCCGCCGCCAAGAAGCTGGCCGATGCTGGCATCGACAGCTTTGCTGCTCTGGCCGCCTTGTCGGACGAGCAGATTGCTGCTATCGAGACGGTCAAAGTGAAACCCGAATGGGTTGAGCAGGCCAAAGAGCTGGCCAAAGGCTAAGGAGAGAGAGAATGGCACATAAAAAAGCTGGCGGTTCCTCCCGTAACGGTCGCGACTCTGCAGGTCGTCGCCTTGGCGTGAAACTTTATGGCGGTCAGGCCGCCGTCGCAGGCAACATCATCGTGCGCCAGCGCGGCACCAAGTTCTGGCCGGGCGAAGGCGTCGGTATCGGCAAGGATCACACCATCTTTGCAACCGTCGACGGCGCCGTGAAGTTCCACAAGGGGCTCAAGAACCGCACCTTTATTTCGGTCCTGCCAGTGGCGGAGGCCGCAGAGTAAGCCGAGACCCAAGAAGGTTAAGAGAAAATTCATGGGGGACCGGCAGAACATGCCGGTCCCCTTTCTCGTTTTCACCAACTGTTGAAGAACAAACCCGATGCCTGTCGCAACGACCAGTTTCCTGATTTTTGCCGCCTCCCAGGTCGGCACACCGGGTCCGGCCAACATGGCCCTGCTCGGGACAGGTGCGCGCTATGGGTTTCGGGCGGCCTTGCCCTTTGTTGCGGGGGTGGTGGTGGGCAAACAGCTGATCATCTGGCCGGTCGGTTTCGGGCTAATGGAATTGGCAGGGCAGGCGCCGGGCGTTTTCACCGTGCTGAAATACGCCTCTGCAGCCTATATTTTCTGGCTTGCCTGGAAAATCGCCAATCTTAGGCTTGCTCCGGGTCAGGCACAGGATACCGCGCCCGGTTTCTGGGCCGGGTTGGTGGTTCATCCACTTAATCCCAAGGCCTGGGCGATGATCGTGGCCGGGTTTACCGGCTTTGTCGCTGTAGGAACGTCATCGTTCGAGGCCACGCTTACGATCGCTCTCTGCCTGTTGAGCTGCCAATTGCTGCTGCATCCGATCTGGACGCTTGCCGGGGATCGGATCGCCCATACGGTTGCAGGAACCGGGTCCGAGAAATATCTGATGAGGATGTTGGCGGGACTGACCGTCGCATCTGTCTTGTTTGTGTTGTTCGGAGGAGGAGCGCACATATGAAACTTGAAACAATAATAAATCAGCCGGTCATTGAAACCGAGCGGTTCGATCTGCGCCCGTTACGCCGGTCGGATATGGGGTTGATCGAGCACTATACCAGTGACGAGCGTGTGGCGCGCATGACAACCTCCATCCCGCACCCGGTACCGCCGGGTTCGGTCGAGGCGTTCGTCACCCGCGCCATGGCCGATGACCGCACCGAAGACGTCTGGACGATGGACGCAACCAAGGATGGAGGGCCGGAACTGATCGGCCTGATCTCTCTTGAAAAGATGGATCGCAATCAGTCCGAGGTTGGATATTGGGTCGCGCCGATCTACTGGAACACCGGCGTCGCCTCAATGGCCGTCGAAGCGCTGGTTAATGAGAATCCGCTGGGCAACCGCACGATGTTTGCCAGCGTGTTTCAAGACAACCCCGCCTCGGCGCGTGTCTTGACACATTGCGGTTTCCAGTATCTAGGCGATGCCGAAACCTTTTCGCTGGCACGCAACGCGAATGTGCCCACTTGGACGTATAGCCGAAAACTCTGACATGTGCCCGATTGGGCCTTTGCACTAGGAAGACACTATGAAATTTCTCGATCTCGCAAAGGTCTATATCCGGTCCGGGGCCGGAGGCGGCGGTTGCGTCAGCTTCCGGCGCGAAAAGTTCATCGAGTTCGGCGGCCCGGATGGAGGTGACGGCGGTAAAGGAGGCTCTGTCTGGGTAGAAGCGGTCGAAGGGCTGAACACACTGATCGACTTTCGTTATCAACAGCATTTCTTTGCCAAGAACGGACAACCGGGGCGGGGCCGTCAACAAACCGGCAAGGATGGCGATGATATCGTTCTGCGCGTTCCGGTCGGCACCGAGATTCTGGATGAGGACCAGGAAACCGTTCTGGCTGACCTGACCGAAGTTGGTGAGCGCGTGCTTCTGGCACGCGGTGGGAATGGTGGGTTCGGTAACCTGCATTTCAAATCGGCCACCAATCAGGCGCCGCGTCGGGCAAACCCCGGACAAGACGGTATTGATCGCACGATCTGGCTGCGGCTCAAACTGATTGCCGACGTCGGGCTGCTGGGAATGCCGAATGCCGGCAAGTCTACGTTTTTGGCGGCAACATCGAACGCGCGCCCAAAGATCGCGGACTATCCCTTTACCACGCTGCACCCCAATCTCGGCGTTGTCGGTGTCGACAATGTGGAATTTGTCGTGGCCGACATCCCCGGCCTGATCGAAGGTGCGCATGAAGGGCGCGGTATTGGGGATCGGTTCCTGGGTCATGTCGAACGCTGCGCCGTTCTGTTGCATTTGGTTGATGGCACTTCGGAATCGGTGGCCGATGACTATCGCACGATTATTCATGAGCTCGAGGCTTATGGCGGTCATCTCGCTGAAAAGCCACGCATTACCGTGCTGAACAAGATCGATGCGCTGGACGAAGAAGAACTTGATCTGGCGAAAAGCGCGCTGGAAGAAGCCGTTGGCGGCCCTGTTATGACCATGTCAGGTGTCGCCCGCCAAGGCGTGACCGAGGTGCTGCGCGCGCTACGCACGCAGATCGACGCCGACCGCTTGCGCCACAAACCCGCCGAGGAGGCGCAGCCTTGGCAACCCTGACGTCGGCCAAACGGATTGTCGTCAAGATCGGGTCGGCCTTGCTGGTCGACCGTTACACCGGGTTGCTGCGCGGCGATTGGCTGGTTTCCCTGGCCAGCGACGTGGCATGGCTCAAGGGGCAGGGCACGGACGTCATCCTTGTCTCGTCGGGGTCCATCGCACTTGGGCGCGGTGTTCTGAAACTTCCTGCAACAACCTTGCCTTTGGAACAGTCTCAAGCCGCTGCAGCCGTCGGGCAAATCCGTCTCGCCCGCGCTTATGAAGAGGCGCTGGATCCGCATGGCATCACCACGGCTCAGGTGTTGGTTACACTCGAAGACAGCGAAGATCGCCGTCGCTATCTGAATTCCCGCGCAACACTGGAAACACTTCTCAGCCTCGGGGCCGTTCCCATCGTGAACGAAAACGACACCGTGGCGACTGACGAAATCCGCTATGGCGATAACGACCGGCTGGCGGCGCAGATCGCCGTAACCGTCGGGGCCGATCAGTTGATCCTGTTGTCGGATGTGGACGGGTTCTATTCCGCCAACCCGAACCACGATCCATCTGCCCTGCGTTTCGACGTGATCGAAAAAATCACGCCCGAGATCGAGGCGATGGCAGGAGACGCAGGATCAGGTCTGTCCAAGGGCGGCATGAAGACCAAGTTGATGGCCGCAAAAATGGCCATTGCGGCGGGGTGCGATATGGCGATTACAGAAGGATCGCCCCTCAACCCTCTGACAACGTTGGAAAATGGAGCGAACTGCACTTGGTTCAAAGCGACACTTGATCCGCATGCGGCGCGAAAACGCTGGATTGCGGCGATGAAGCCGCGAGGCGAGATCATCGTGGATAGTGGCGCCGCCAGGGCACTGGCAAACGGCAAGAGCCTGTTGCCTGCCGGGATCGTCGAGGTTTGCGGCGATTTCGGTCGCGGTGATCCAGTTGCCATTCTGGATGCCGATGCGCGTTGGTTGGGTCAGGGACTCAGCCGCTATACGGCGCAAGAAGCGGACGCGATCAAGCGGCGTAAAACCTCGGAAATCGAAGGTATTCTTGGATATCCGGGTCGGGCGGCGCTTGTTCACCGGGACGATATGGCTCTCTGAAGCGCAGTTTTGTAAGATGTAGAAGAAAGGCCTTGGCTATGAAAGATCTGGACAACATACCCGCTGTGATGGCCGAGATCGGTGTCCGCGCCAAAGATGCCTCGAAAGAGCTTGCCTTTGCGACTGCCGAACGCAAACATGCCGCGCTGATTGCAGCGGCAGATGCTGTTTGGGCCAATCGCGACAAGATCATCAAGGCCAATCTGAAAGACCTGGAATTTGGGCGCGACAAGGGCCTGAACCCTGCGATGATGGACCGGCTGATGCTGGATGAGGCGCGCATTCAGGGGATGGTGGACGGGCTGCGCACGGTGGCCGATCAGGCCGATCCTGTTGGGGAAGTTCTGGCGGAATGGGAAATGCCGACCGGCCTGAACATCCAGCGCGTGCGCACGCCCTTGGGGGTGATCGGCGTGATTTATGAAAGCCGCCCGAACGTTACCGCGGATGCCGGCGCGCTGTGCCTGAAATCCGGCAACGCGGTGATATTGCGCGGAGGGTCCGAAAGCTTCCACTCGTCGGGGGCGATTCACGCCTGTCTGGTTGAAGGACTGAAGGCCGCGAACCTGCCCGAAGATGCCATCCAGCTGGTGCCGACCCGCGACCGGGCGGCGGTTCAGGAATTGCTGACCATGACCGACCATATCGATGTCATCGTGCCGCGCGGTGGCAAGGGGCTGGTTGGGCTTGTGCAGCGCGAAGCGCGCGTGCCCGTTTTTGCCCATCTCGAAGGGATCGTTCACATCTATATCGACAAGGCCGCTGATCCGGTAAAGACCATCGATGTGGTTCTGAACGCCAAGACCCGCCGAACCGGTATCTGTGGCGCGGCGGAATGCCTGCTCGTGCATCAGGATGTCGTGGACTCGATTGGCAAGGATGTCGTCGCAGCACTTCTTGCCGCAGGTGTCGAGGTTCATGCCGAGGGCGCTTTGGCTACCGACGGTACCGTTGCCGCGACCGAGGCCGACTGGGGCAAGGAATTCCTCGACAGCATCATCGCTGCACGCCCCGTGGCGGATGTTGACGCGGCCATTGCCCATATCCGCCAGTACGGCTCGAACCACACTGATTGCATCATGACCGAAGATGCCGCCACGGCGGCAAGGTTCTTCGAGCGCCTGGACAGTGCCATTCTGATGCACAACGCGTCGACTCAGTTCGCCGATGGCGGCGAATTCGGGATGGGGGCCGAGATTGGCATCGCGACCGGCAAGATGCATGCGCGTGGCCCGGTCGGCGCAGCGCAACTGACAAGTTTCAAATATCTGGTGCGCGGAAACGGAACCACCCGCGCCTGACGCTCCGTCAAAGAAAGACCAGTCAGAATCGGATTGAGGCGCGGGTCGATGTCGTTTCGGCCCGCGCGCGTCGACCAAGATCTTTTGCCGTTTGCGCCAGTAACGCGAACTGAACCAGAGCCGGGGTGACCTGCACCTTGAAGTCCCGTGTATTCAGCCCGTGCCACAAGTCCTGATTCACGTTCATCTTGTCGGCTGTGCCAACCACGTTCCATTGACCTTCCGAACAGGTCACCTCGACAGTGCCCCCAAATGGCATCGCGGATTCACAGCACTGGATTGCCAGAAAAGCCAGTTTGACCTCGCTGCGCGGTTTGGCGTCACCTGGCGCCCAGTGGATTTTTACGCGCCCGGTTCTCGTCAGATCCGCTAGCACCCCGGTTATTTCAGTACGTCCCAGCGGCTGATTTCCTCCGGCCCCGAAGGCGATGCGAAAGAACCGTATACGGGCACTGGCATTGTCCACGCTGCCCGAGATAAGCTCCATCTCGGGGCCCGGCACCCCGCCGGACATGTTCAGCAACTCCAATCCGTTTGTGATCGCGCCGATCGGACTGATCAGGTCATGACAGATTCGCGACCCGATCAAAGCGGCCAGGTTGACGTTGCCTTCGCTCATGCGTACCTCCTGCAGACCCGTCAGATATCCCGGAAACAAGCCGTTATGACAGACCTTAATGCAATTCTTGCACCGGGCATGTTCGTCCGCCACCCCGATTTCCCCGACTGGGGTGTTGGACAGGTTCAGTCCAACATAGGTGGCAAGATCACTGTCAACTTCCGCGAGCAGGGGAAAGTGGTGATCGACGGAACGAACATCGCCCTTTTGCCCATCTTTGATCCGGAAAACTGATTGACGATTGGTTAACGTCCACACGGAAAAGCATCGACAGGTTGCCATTTCTTTTGAATGTACTGTATCAGCGCGACGGCAAAATGATTGCCAAACCATTGGATAGGATATGTCGGACCGCGGCCCAAGTTTTACCGTCAAGATCGCCGAGACCGAGGCAGAGCTGCACGCGGCGCAGCGCCTGCGTTATGACGTCTTCGTGCGCGAACTGGGCGGTGGGGGCAAGATGGTGGATCACGACACAGGACTGGAACGCGACAGGTTTGACCCTTTCTTCGATCACATGCTGGCCATTGATGATGAAACCGGCAATGTGATTGGTGTCTATCGGCTGCTGCCCGATGACAAGGCTCAGGCCGCGGGCCAGTTCTACTCCGAGGACGAATATGACCTGACCGTTCTCAAACGAAGCGGCAGGAAACTGCTGGAATTGGGGCGGTCCTGCGTGCATCCCGACTATCGGGGCGGCATGGCGATGTATCATCTGTGGAACGGGTTGGCGGCCTATGTGGCGGACCATCAAATCGACATTCTGTTCGGCGTCGCCAGCTTTCACGGCACCGACGTGACGACACTGGCCCAGCCGCTATCGATGCTGCATCACAACCACCTGGCTCCGGCCGATATTCGCGTCAGGGCGCAGCCCAGGCACTACGTTGATATGAACCTCATACCAAAAGCCGAACTGAATCGCCGCGAGGCGATGCTGGGCGTTCCGACCCTGATCAAGGCCTACCTGCGTCTGGGCGGATTTGTTGGGGACGGCGCCTATATCGATCATGCCTTCAACACCACGGATGTCTGCCTGATCCTCGATACCGCCCGAATGAACGAGCGCCAGCGTCGTATCTACAGCGGAGCGCGCATGTGACCGACCCTCTGTGGAACAGCGATGATGAACCTGATCCGATCCGCATCAGTTTGGGAGGATGGTTACGTGTTCTGGCACGTGGCATACCCTTGGCGTTTTTGGTGTTTGGCGGGCTTCTGGTTCTTCTACTGGTTCGCCTGATCGAACATCCGATTCATGGCCATAATCGCCCGATCACGCCTCACATCGCTCAATTCGTGTGCCGGAATGCGCTGCGTATCCTGGGAATCGGGTTCTGCACGTCCGGTGAACTGATGCACCAACACGGCGCTGTGGTTGCAAATCATACGTCCTGGCTGGACATATTCGCCCTGAATGCGCGCAAGCGGGTCTATTTCGTGTCCAAAGCCGAGGTTGCGAGATGGCCTGCCATTGGCTGGCTGGCGCGTGCAACCGGAACGGTGTTCATCGAACGGAACCCTAAAAAGGCCAGGGAACAGACCGAGATTTTTGAATCCCGGCTCAAGGCAGGTCATAAACTCCTGTTTTTTCCCGAAGGCACTTCGACCGATGGTTTGAGGGTTTTGCCATTCAAAACAACTCTGTTCGCTGCGTTCTTCTCCGATCACCTGCGGGATGACGTTCACATCCAGCCCGTTTCGGTCATTTTCCACGCCCCCGATGGTGAATCCGACCGGTTTTACGGCTGGTGGGGCGATATGGAGTTTGGCCCGCATCTTCTCAAAACCCTCGCGGCCCGGCGGCAAGGCTGGGTCGAACTGATCTACCACTCCCCGGCAAAGGTCAGTGATTTTGGCGACCGCAAGGCGCTCGCGGCCCATTGTGAAAATGCCGTGCGCAATGCCCACGCCCTCGCGCGGTCATCAAAATAAGGGCGATTGGCCCTTGCACCCCATTCAATCCTGCCGTATACGCGCGCCATTCAAACCCGCAGGCGGGGTTTGGCCCTTTTGGGGGAGACATCCCCAACAGGACCGCCGGTTGGAGCACCCGCTCTGAAACCCCCGCCGAGGAAGAAACCGGAAAGGAAAACAAAGCATGGCTCTTCCCGAGTTCACCATGCGTCAGCTGCTGGAAGCTGGCGTTCACTTCGGCCACCAGACACAACGCTGGAACCCGCGCATGTCGCCGTTCATCTACGGCGCGCGTAATGGCATCCACATCATGGACCTGACCCAGACCGTTCCTATGTTGGATCAGGCGCTGAACGTGATCCGTGAAACTGTCGCAAAAGGCGGCCGTATCCTGTTCGTCGGCACCAAGCGTCAGGCCGCAGGCCCGATCGCCGAAGCGGCCGAAAAATCGGCACAGTATTTCATGAACCACCGCTGGCTGGGTGGGACGCTGACCAACTGGAAAACCGTTTCCCAGTCGATCAGCCGACTCAAGCAGATCGACGAAACCATGGAATCCGGCGCCGAAGGCCTGACCAAGAAAGAGCGTCTGGGCATGGAGCGTGACCAGCAGAAGCTTCAGGCTTCGCTGGGTGGAATTCGCGAAATGGGCGGCGTTCCGGACCTTCTTTTTGTCATCGACGTCAAGAAAGAAGCACTGGCAATTGCCGAAGCCAACAAACTGGGTATCCCGGTTGTGGCCGTGGTCGATACCAACTGTTCGCCCGATGGTGTCGACTACATCATTCCCGGCAACGACGACGCGGCCCGTGCCATCTCTTTGTACTGCGATCTGGCTGCGCGCGCCGCGCTTGACGGCATGTCCGCGCAACTGGGCGCCGCAGGCGTTGATCTGGGTGAGCTGGAAGAAGCGCCGGTCGAAGAAGCCGTCGCAGAAGACGCCGAAGCCACCGCAGAAGCGTAAGCTGCCCGTCATATGAATGACATACGGGGCAGGGTAGACCTGCCCCTAATCCGTTTGAATTGAGGAGAGCCCAGAGATGGCAATCACAGCTGCACTCGTAAAAGAACTGCGCGACGCAACCGGCGCAGGCATGATGGACGCAAAAAAAGCCCTGACCGAAACCGCAGGTGACATGGAAGCCGCCGTTGACTGGCTGCGCACCAAAGGTCTGGCAAAAGCAGCGAAAAAATCTGGCCGCACCGCCGCCGAGGGCCTGGTGGCCGTTGTTGTCGAGGGCGGCAAGGGCGTGGCTGTTGAGGTTAACGCAGAAACCGACTTCGTCGCCAAGAACGCCGAGTTCCAGGACATGGTGGCTGGCATTGCCGCTGCTGCAGTCAACGTCGCCGACGTTGAAGCGCTGAAAGCGGCCGAACTGGGCGGAAAATCCGTCGCTGACACCCTGACCGACAAGATCGCGAAAATCGGTGAAAACATGTCGATCCGCCGCATGGCCAAGATCGAAGGCGACACCGTGGTGTCCTATGTTCACAACGCGGCAACCGCAGGCATGGGCAAGATCGGTGTGCTGGTTGCGCTGTCGGGTGGCGACGAAAACATCGGCAAGCAGGTCGCAATGCACATCGCCGCCGTAAACCCCGCCGCCCTGTCCGAAGCAGACATGGACCCGGCGATTGTCGAAAAGGAAAAGCAGGTCCAGATGGACATCGCCCGCGAATCCGGCAAGCCGGAGCAGGTGATTGAAAAGATGATCGAAGGTCGGATGAAAAAATTCGTGGCCGAGTCGACCCTGCTGAACCAGCAGTTCGTCGTAAACCCGGACCTGACCGTTGAAGCCGCTGCAAAAGAATCCGGCGCCACCATCACCGGCTTCATTCGACTGGAAGTTGGCGAAGGCATCGTGGTCGAAAAAGAAGACTTCGCAGCCGAAGTCGCCAAGGCCGCACAGGGTTAAGTTCAACCCATCCAGGATCGCCAAAAGGGCCGGTTGCAGAACTCGCAGCCGGCCTTTTTCGTTTCCGAACGAAAAAAAGGACCGCCAATCGCAGTCCCGACAAGCTCAAACCGGAAATAAATGAGGGGCCCTGCACGATGGGGATGGAAGGGCCCCTCAAAATTCCGACATTGGCGCGCCGAACAATAAAACGACCACTGCCAGACCGGACGGAGAGCGACGATATTGCGAAGATCCGTCCAAATGTTCCTTGGCCAAAGCCACCACTCACGGAACGCGATAATAATGCACCGCCACCCGAAAGTTTGGTAGTCATGATTTCCTTACCTTAGGTAACCATGCGTCAACTGGCGCAAAAAGCGCAGGTTCAAACTTCCATGACGAACATCTGATTGTGCAAAGCAGCCTTCAGAACAGCCTGTGCGGTCGTCTCGACGGCCAGGGCCTGACGCGCCAGCCTGAGATGTTTTTCAACCGTTGCCGATGTCAGCCCCATCAGCAACGCGATGTCCTGCGTCGTCTTTCCGTCGCCCACCCATTGCAGCGCCTCGCGTTGCCGCTTGGTCAGCGAACGGTTGGGCGGATTATAGGGCAGGGTCAGGATCTTGAGATGCACTATGTTGTTCATCAGCAGGATGTCATTTCCATGCTCATCCCAGATTGCCTCGACATCGTCTTGTGACAGCCCCTTTCGCGCGGCCAGGGAAATCGCGCCTTTGGTACGCATGGAGACCGAGTTGAAACTGACCGTGTAACCAGCGGTCACACCCATCGAGGCGTTGAACTCATACACCTGCCGCTCCTTATCGGTCATCGTATTGTTCGCCAACGCCTCAGAAATATGCCTCCAACTGCCGGCGCCTTCATTTCTCAACGCCCATTTCAGCATGGGTGCGTGGAAATACAGCCCCGAGTGCAGGAACCCGTCTATGTACTCCTTGCAATGGTTGGTCAGGATGATGAAATCCTCGGGATCGCCCAACGAGGTAGGTGTGCGATATTGCGTGTATCCGTAAAGAAGCCGAACAAAGCCGAATTTTTCCATCTGACGGCAATGTGCATCCCACAGTTCTTCAAGCGACTTTGCGTAGCTGACGAAATTGAGGTACTCGACTGGCGTCATTGTCGGTCATCTCGCTGAAAATGATTTGACAGTGCGTCGAGCGCCAGCAGATATCCTTGCGCTCCAAAGCCGCAAATCTGCCCGACCGCGACAGGGGCGATATAGGATGTGTGCCTGAAGGGCTCGCGGGCATGGATATTTGACAGGTGAACCTCGACGACAGGAACTTCGGCCGAGGAAATCGCATCCATCAAGGCCACAGAGGTATGCGTATAAGCTCCCGCATTCAACACGATCCCGTCCCGAACACCGCGCGCGTCGTGAATGGCATCGATCAGCGCACCTTCGTGGTTTGACTGCACGCATGTGATGTCAAGGCCGATCACGGATCCATGCGCGACACAGGCCTCTTCGATCATTTTCAACGTGGTGTGGCCGTATACCTCTGGTTGTCGAGTACCCAACAGGTTCAGGTTCGGACCATTCAGGACCAGAATTTTTTTCATGTATGTATTTCCCCATTGGCGTACTTTTTACGGGGTTCGCAGACGACTGTCCACAGCGATGCCTTGGTACCGCAGCCCCAACGGCAATTGGTTGCCCGATCAGCGTGGTAGAAGTCTGGCACAATTTCATGGCGAAAAGATGCTGAAACCCGTTCGGCGCAACTTCAGCAGTGCATCATATGGCGAAATTTGGAACAGGCGCCTCTAACTGATCAGTTTCAGTGTGTTTTCTGAGGCCGAGCAACTCAGATAACCGCTTGCCATCAATCCAAAACCACTCAAAAACTCTCAATGCTGCAGCATATTCCAGTTCGCGTTGGTTCAATGCTGATTCGTATTGTTGGTATCGTGACAAGGAAAGTCACGCGATCACGCCATCCAAATCGAAGGGTTTCCTTTCCCAAGATGGCCTCTTTGAACGAAGCGGACGCGGGCCGAACTGTTAACCAGTGAATACAGACACGGCATGCCTTCCAATCACCCAAGGGTTGAGGGTCGCAGCTTTAAACTTGGCCTCGATCTTTATGCACGACAACGTCCACCGTGTGATAACCGCAGGGCCGCAGATCGTCCGTGCGTCACGACGAGCTTATCCTCAGGTGAATCCTCTTTGTCTAATTGTCATTTGATGACACCAGCCGCAGCTGAAAGGTGCGAGATTTGAACGCTCCTTGATCCGCGGTCAGTCCCGCAACCGATTCCGTGCAACTCACCGGCCTCGCGGCAAGCTGCGAGACGGGTTTGACCCGACATGATTCAATGTCAAATCTCACCGGGGTTTTGGCTCTGAATGTGTCGGCCACCAATACTCCCAATACACGGCTGACATCGCCCAAATCGCTTTTCAAAGGCATCAGGATCATCCTGGCCTCGACTTTCGCCATCCCCAGCCGTGTCGGCGCCGCCAATTTAAACTCTGCAATGGCTGGTGCGTCGAAGACCTGCACCAGGGCATTGGCCAGTTCATCCCGAGCGCAAGGTGTGAAATACGCTGAAACCGGCATCCCGCGCACTTCCATACCGGCCAACTCTGTCAAATGGCTGCCAGCCAGACGAAACCGTGCGACACCAGGCGCGACACGTTCCAGGATGAAAGTGAACTGCAGGATGTTGTTCAACCCGCGCGGATCAATATCCGACCGCTTCGGAACGCCTGTGCCATCCAACAGCGCGGTCCAATAGGCTTCGGCCTGCCGGATGGGAGATAAACTGCGACCGCTGACAAACCGATCCATGGGCACCACCTTCCCCGATACCGATCCGGGGACGTTTTTACTCAACTCTTTCACCACTTAACCCCCTGCCAAATGACAGATCACCCAACTACTCAGCGCTCAGTGATACGCAGTTTACTCAAGTCTTATCCTGACACGGGTTGAGTCAATTTTGGAGCAAATCTTTAACGTTTGGTTAACGCCGGTTAACGTGACCTTTTCAGGCCAACACTTGCCCTCTGCCGCCCTATGGCATTAGGTGCATCCACCACCGGCATCAGGAAAGGGCAGGTATGATAAGATCCATGACCGGTTTCGCCTCGGGCAAGGGCGAATTTGGCGCATATAGCTGGAGCTGGGAATTGCGCAGCGTGAACGGCAAGGGGCTGGACCTGCGCTTGCGTGTTCCCGATTGGCTGACCGGTCTCGAAGCGGCCCTTCGCGCCGACCTGGCCAAGGCGGCCGCGCGCGGCAATATCACCCTGTCCCTGCGAGTCGCCCGCAGCGAAGAAAGTGGCGACCTGACGCTGAACCGCGATTTGCTACAATCAGCACTCGACGCTCTGGCGACGGTCGAGCACGAGGCAAAAACCAAGGGAATATCCCTCGCTCCATCCCGCGCATCAGATCTCCTGGCCTTGCGCGGTATGATGGAAGCAGGCGCTGACGAGGATGACGCCGGGCCTCTGGTTGAACAGCTGAAACGGGATTTCGGGCAACTGGTCCGGTCCTTTCTGGATATGCGCGGGACCGAAGGGGATGCGTTGGCGCGCGTGCTGCAATCGCAACTCGATCTGGTCGAGGCTCTGACCAGACAGGCTGCCGAACTGGCGCTTTCCCGGCGGGACCAGATGGCAGACACTCTCAAGGTCAATCTCGCGCGCGTGCTGAACAATACCGACGGCGCAGACCCCGATCGGGTTGCGCAGGAACTCGCCCTGATTGCGGTCAAGGCCGATGTGACCGAGGAAATCGATCGTCTTACCGCCCATGTTGCTGCCGCGCGCGATCTGTTGGGGCAGGGCGGGCCGATTGGTCGCAAAATGGATTTCCTGATGCAGGAGTTCAACCGCGAGGCCAATACGTTGTGTTCAAAGTCGCAGAACGCGGATTTGACCACCCTGGGGCTTGAGCTCAAGGCCGTGATCGATCAGATGCGCGAACAAGTGCAGAACGTGGAATAAATACGGGAATACGACATCATGGCAAATCGCCGGGGCCTTCTGATCATTCTGTCCTCACCCTCGGGCGCGGGCAAGTCCACGCTGGCCAAACGGCTGCGGGCGTGGGACGCATCCATCCGGTTCTCGGTCTCGGCCACCACCCGCGAACCACGCCCCACAGAGATCGACGGACAGGACTATCACTTCATCACCGAAGAGGCGTTCAAATCCGCCGTGAACAAGGGCGAAATGCTGGAACATGCCCACGTCTTCGGCAACTTCTACGGCTCACCCAAGGGCCCGGTACAAACCGCCATCGAAAACGGGCAGGACGTTCTGTTCGACATCGACTGGCAGGGGGCGCAACAGATCCGAAACTCCGATCTGGGTCAGCACACGCTGTCGATCTTCCTCCTGCCACCCTCGATCCACGAGTTGCGCCGCAGACTGGAATCGCGTGGTCAGGACGATGCCGAAACCATCGCGCGCCGGATGCAGAAAAGCTGGGACGAGATCAGTCACTGGGGCAGTTACGACCACGTGCTGATCAACGATGATCTGGACGCGACCGAAGAGGCGCTCAAGACCATCATCACCGCGACCCGACTGCGCCGCATCCAACAGCCGCACCTGACGGACCACGTGCGCGCCCTGCAATCCGAATTCGAGGAAACGTCATGACGATCTATGCTCTCGGCGAACACAAGCCACGGATCCACCCAGACACCTGGGTCGCACCGGATGCCAACCTAATCGGCCAGGTCGTGCTCGAACAAGGCGCGTCGGTCTGGTTCGGCTGCACCATCCGCGCCGATCACGAAGAGATCCGTGTGGGCGCTGGCAGCAACGTGCAGGAAGACTGCATCATGCATATCGACGCGGGCTATCCCTTGACCATCGGCCGCGACTGCACCATCGGCCACAAGGTGATGCTGCATGGCTGCACGATCGGGGACAACACCCTGATCGGCATGGGCGCCATCGTCCTGAACGGCGCAAAAATAGGCAGGAACTGCCTGATCGGGGCTGGGGCACTGATCACTGAAAACAAGGAAATCCCAGACAACTCATTGGTCATGGGCACTCCCGGAAAGGTCGTGCGCCAACTCGATGACACGGCCGCCGCCCGGCTTGCCTTGAGCGCGCGGATGTATCAGGAAAACATGCGCAAGTTTCGCGAAACCCTTGTCCCCGTCTCATGACACTCCGCCAGCGAGACACCGCAATCCGGGTTTAGCAGTCGCCGGGCAACCCAATAGTCGCGAATCCACCCATGCCACTTGATCTCCTGTCAAAATTCATCACTGCAATTCCCATGCCTGCGGTTCTGGTGGACAGGTCCGAACGGATCATTGTCGCAAACTCCGATGCTCGGAAACTCTTGGGGCAACAGATCTCAGGTCGACATTTTGCAACCATCCTGCGCCAGCCGCAGGTCATCGAAGCTCTGGAGAAAACGCTTAAGACCACAGAGCCCACAATCACTCGGCACCTGGCCAACGACGGCGCACAGGACACCACTTTCGAGGTCGAATGCCGATTCATATCTGACCTCGGCGAGACCGAGGCAGGGGCGGCGCTTGTCTGTTTCAAGGACATCACCCATCTTGAACAGGCCGGGCAAATGCGACGGGATTTCGTCGCCAATGTCAGCCACGAATTACGCACCCCGTTGACAGCGCTCATGGGATTCATCGAAACTCTGCGCGGCCCGGCGAAGGACGACGAAACAGCCCGCGCACGCTTTCTTCAGATTATGGCGGATGAGGCCGACAGGATGAACCGTCTGGTTGGCGACCTGATGTCTCTGAACCGCGTCGAAAGCGAAGAACGGGTGCGCCCAAAGCAGGAACTCGACCTTTCGACGGTGTTGCTGACCACGATGAACTCCCTTCGCCCCTTGGCTGACACCGCGAATGTTTCCCTGAAACTGGAAACGCCCGACGACCCGGTAATGATCAAGGGTGATCCCGATCAGCTCCGACAGGTCTTCACCAACCTGATCGAAAACGCGATCAAATATGGCGGCAGCGGTGGACAAGTGACCGCGATCCTGATGACACCCGAACGCGATCCGGCCCTTCGCGGCCCCGCAGCGCGGGTTCAGATCATCGACAAGGGGCCGGGGATAGATGCGATTCATCTGCCCCGGCTGACCGAACGGTTCTATCGCGCTGACAGCCACCGCTCGCGTCAACTTGGCGGCACCGGGCTGGGGCTTGCCATCGTCAAGCACATCGTCAATCGCCATCGCGGGCGGCTGCGGGTCGAAAGCGAGGTTGGCAAAGGATCAACCTTCACGGTGTCCCTGCCGCGGTGATTCCAGCAGATTTGGCATTGATGTGTCAGTCATGAAACATGCGCATAACAGCAATGCGGAATATTTTTGCCAAACCCGGCCAGTTGTCATGCAACTGTTACAAACCCGTCACAAAAGGCTTACGCGCCGTCCCTAGGAGTGCGCCCAGGATCATCATGGGGTGATCGCAAACGTATCTCTACCAAGGAGACTGAAATGTCCTTTGTGAAACTGTCGGCTTCGGCCCTCGCAATTGCCGCTGTATCCGCAACTGCTGCCGCCGCTCGTGATCAGGTTCAGGTTGCCGGCTCGTCGACCGTACTGCCTTATGCCTCGATCGTTGCCGAAGCTTTTGGCGAAAATTTCGACTTCCCGACGCCGGTTGTTGAATCCGGTGGGTCGTCCGCTGGCCTCAAGCGGTTCTGTGAGGGTGTGGGCGAAAACACTATCGACATCGCCAATGCCTCACGCAAGATCAAGGACAAGGAAATCAAGGTCTGTGCCGAAAACGGCGTAACCGACATTATCGAGGTCCGCATCGGCTATGACGGCATCGTTTTTGCCAGCGATATCAACGGCAACTCTTATGAGTTCACCCCAAGCGACTGGTTTTCGGCCCTGTCCGACAAGATTCTGGTCGACGGCGCTCTGGTCGACAACCCCAACACCACTTGGGCCGATGTGAACCCGGATTTCCCGGTTGTTGATATTCAGGCCTTCATCCCCGGAACCAAGCACGGCACCCGCGAGGTGTTCGAAGACAAGGTAATCCTTGCTGGCTGCGAGGAAACCGGCGCATTCGAAGCTTTCATGGCGGCCAATGGCGATGACAAAAAAGCGGCTGAAAAAGCCTGTATCGCTCTGCGCACCGATGGCAAATCTGTCGATATCGACGGCGATTACACCGAAACGCTGGCCCGCATCGAATCAAACCAAAGCGGCATCGGCGTCTTTGGTCTGGCTTTCTATGAGAACAACACCGACAAGCTGCAGGTTGCCACCATGTCGGGCATCGTTCCCTCGACCGAATCGATCGCAACCGGCGAATACCCGGTGTCCCGCCCACTGTTCTTCTACGTGAAGAAAGCGCATATCGGTGTGATCCCCGGCCTCAAGGAATATGTCGAGTTCTTCGTCGCTGACGAGGTCGCAGGCCCCGATGGCCCATTGGCCGAATACGGCCTGGTCGCCGACCCTGAACTGGGCGACACCCAGAACGCTGTCGCAGACGAAGCCACTATGGACGGCAATTCGTAATCTGCCCGCGATCATCCGAAACTGACCGGGGCAGGAGCGCTGCCCCGGTCTTGCTGCTTCTGAATACGGATATTGGTTCTGATGCCGACACTCTGGCTGGTGATATCGCTGTTTGTTCTGGCCGCCATCGGGTATGTCGCCGGGCGCCGTCGCGCACTGAATTCGGCTGGCGGCAACACGCGCGCCCTCCATTCCTTGCCCGTCTACTACGGATTTAACGTGGCGCTGACATCTCTTGTGCCCGCGCTCGGCGTTCTCGTCATATGGCTGCTGGCACAGCCCATGATCGTCGAGAGCCGGGTCTCGGGCATGATCCCCGACGAGGCGATTCCGCAGGAATCGACCCGTGACCTGCTTATGTCCGATGTCCGGCGTGTGGCCGATGGATTGGACATCGCCGTGCAACAGGGTGTCCTGACCCGACTTGAGGCCCGCGCACTGGATGCAGAGGAAACAGATATCCGTGCGCAATTGGGTGATCTCGGCGTCGCGCTGGGATCGGATGTTCGCCCTGAGGTTCTGCGCGCCGCACAAAGCTATCGTCGGATGAACACCCTTGGCGGAAGTGCAATGGCAATCCTCGTCGCAGCGCTTGCCCTTGGCGGTCTGGCAGTCTCCTACGCGAGAACTCACAAAGACTTCCGGGCGCGCAATACCGTCGAACGCGGCATTCTGGCGTTACTGATCCTGGCCGCCTCGCTGGCCATTCTGACCACAGTTGGCATCGTTCTGTCGATGCTCTTCGAGACCACGAATTTCTTCCGCATGCATGATTGGAAGGACTTCTTCCTGGGCAGCACCTGGGCGCCGAATTTCCGCGGCGATTCCGAATTGTCCATTCTGCCGCTGCTGTGGGGCACGTTGTACATTTCGGCCATCGCGCTTCTGGTGGCAGTACCAATTGGACTATTCGCCGCAATCTACCTGTCCGAATACGCCGGCAAGGCCACCCGCAGCTTTGCCAAGCCAATGATCGAAATTCTCGCCGGCATCCCGACAATCGTCTACGGCCTCTTTGCATTGCTGACCGTTGGCCCGATGCTGGCAAACGTTTTTTCCAAGGGCGGGTTTCTGGGGGTCGAATGGATGGCCGGTGCAACGTCGGTACTGACCGCAGGATTGGTGATGGGGATCATGCTGATCCCGTTCGTCTCGTCCCTGTCCGATGATATCATCAACGCCGTTCCACAATCGATGCGCGACGGCTCGCTGGGCCTGGGCGCGACTAGATCCGAAACCATTCGCCAGGTCGTCCTTCCCGCCGCGCTGCCCGGCATTGTGGGCGCGGTTCTGCTGGCCGCCTCGCGCGCTATCGGTGAAACTATGATCGTCGTCATGGGGGCTGGGGCTATTGCCAAGTTCTCGCTTAATCCTTTGGAATCAATGACAACTATCACCACCCGGATTGTCAGCCAGCTGACCGGGGATACCGACTTTGCCAGCCCAGAGACGCTGGTCGCGTTCGCGCTAGGCCTGACGCTGTTCGTCCTTACACTCGGCCTGAACGTTCTGGCGCTTTACATCGTGCGCAAATACCGGGAGCAGTACGAATGACCGATATCAGCCGAAACGGCGTCTCGTCCCGCAGGCAAAACGCTTCACTGCTAAAGAAAGATGCCCGCACCATCCGCAGAAATCGCGCCGAGACCCGGTTCAAGGCGTATGGTGCCGTTGCAATTGCCATTGGCCTGCTGATGCTTGTGCTACTGGTCTATAACATTGTGAGCAAGGGCATGGGTGCATTTACGCAAACCTTTGTAACCCTGCCGGTCGAGTTGCTGGAAAGCAAACTCGACAAGAAAGGCGACCGGAATCTTGAAGACATCAAGAAGGTGACCACCTTTGGCTATGCGCCTCTCATCAACAACGCCTTTGAGACCGAAGTGAAAAAGCTTGGGCTCAATACTGAACTGAAAACGAAAGATCAGGCAGGCATTCTGTCGAAAAGCGCAGTCGCGCAATTGCGTGAGTATGTTCTGGCACATCCCGACAAGATCGGAAAAACAATCGAGTTTCGTTTTCTCGCCAATTCGCGAGTAGACGGCTATTTGAAAGGCCGAGTCACGCGGGCTTCCATCGAAAATGACAAGTCCATTTCTGCCGAGCAGCTGGATTTCGTGGACCAACTACGCAACGCGGGCGTCCTGAAAAAAACCTTCAATCCCGATTTCATCTTTGGTGCCGACGCCTCTGACCAGAGGCCGGAAGCGGCAGGTATGGGGGTTTCAATGATCGGATCGCTGTTCATGATGCTGGTGGTATTGGTGCTGGCATTGCCAATAGGAGTGGCAGCTTCGATCTATCTTGAGGAATTTGCGCCGAAAAACTGGCTGACCGATGTCATCGAAGTGAACATTTCAAACCTGGCCGCTGTACCGTCGATCGTTTTTGGTATCCTGGGCCTTGCAGTCTTCATCAACTATATGCACTTGCCGATGTCCGCACCTCTGGTGGGAGGGCTGGTCTTGACGCTGATGACCCTGCCAACGATCATCATTTCGACTCGTGCATCGCTAAAATCGGTACCGCCCAGCATTCGTGATGCGGCGCTTGGGGTAGGGGCATCGAAGATGCAATCCGTGTTTCATCACGTGCTGCCTCTGGCCGCTCCAGGCATTCTGACGGGAACAATAATCGGTTTGGCGCAGGCCCTTGGTGAAACAGCGCCGCTGCTTCTGATTGGCATGGTGGGATTCATCGCCTCGAATGCGCCGGACGGCATCGCAAGCGGGCTATTGTCACCGAACTCCGCTATGCCGGCACAGATTTACGAATGGGCAAAACGGGCCGATCCGGCCTTTTACGAACGCGCTTGGGGAGGCATCATCATCTTGCTTGTCTTCCTCGTCACCATGAACACCGTGGCCGTGATCCTTCGCCGCCGCTTTGAACGCCGCTGGTAAAAGGGGCACGATATGAAAGATTTGTCTCGCGTGGAGAGAGAAGTGGAAACGCAGGAACCCAAGATCACGGCAAAAAACGTTCAGGTCTACTATGGCGAAGCCCATGCCATCAAGGATGTGAGTGTCGAGATCGAGGACAAGACGGTGACGGCCTTCATCGGTCCGTCGGGCTGCGGCAAGTCCACCTTTCTGCGCTGCCTCAATCGAATGAACGACACAATCGACATCTGCCGTGTCGAAGGTGATATCCTGCTGGATGGCGAGGATATTTATGACAAGCGGGTCGATCCGGTTCAATTGCGCGCCAAGGTCGGGATGGTGTTCCAGAAACCCAACCCTTTTCCCAAGTCGATCTATGACAATGTAGCTTACGGTCCCCGCATCCATGGCCTTGCAAAGAACAAGGCGGAACTGGATGAAATCGTGGAAAAATCTCTTCGTCGCGGGGCAATCTGGGATGAGGTCAAAGATCGTCTTGATGCCCCCGGAACCGGCCTGTCAGGGGGGCAGCAGCAACGTTTGTGCATTGCGCGCGCGGTTGCAACAGAACCCGAGGTTTTGTTGATGGACGAGCCGTGCTCGGCTTTGGATCCGATAGCAACAGCACAAGTCGAAGAACTGATCGACGAACTGCGTCAACGATATTCGGTGGTGATCGTGACCCATTCTATGCAACAGGCAGCCCGGGTCAGCCAGAAAACCGCTTTCTTCCACCTGGGTAATCTTGTGGAATTTGGTGAGACCGGTCAGATTTTCACCAACCCGATTGATCCCCGAACCGAAAGCTACATCACTGGCCGGATCGGCTGAAGACGAGAAAAAAACATGACGGAACAGCATATTACTTCAGTTTACGACCGCGATCTCGAAGCCGTTCAAGCGCATATCATGAAGATGGGTGGCTTGGTGGAGGCCGCAATCATGGGCGCAGCCAGATCTCTGGAAACGCGTGATGAAGAATTGGCGCAACAAGTGCGCAAGGATGACAAGGCAATCGACGAGCTCGAAGAACTGATCAATGAAGAAACGGCCCGCTTGATTGCGCTGCGCTCTCCGACAGCCGGGGATTTGAGGTTGGTGTTGTCCGTCCTGAAGGTCTCGGCAAATCTCGAACGAATTGGTGACTACGCCAAGAACATCGCCAAGCGAACAACCGTTCTTGTGGACGCGGCGGAGGTGAACGGCAGCGCTTCGGCACTGCGCCGGATGGCGCGTGAGGTTGAACACATGCTGCGCGATGCCCTGGATGCCTATATCCAGCGCGATCCGGAACTGGCAAACGATGTGATAGAGCGCGACCATGATGTTGACCAGATGTACAATGGCCTGTTTCGTGAATTGCTTACCTTCATGGCCGAAGATCCCCGCAGTATTTCTGCATGCATGCATCTGCATTTCATCGCCAAAAACATCGAACGAATGGGCGATCATGTGACCGCAATCGCCGAGCAAGTGGTTTACTTGGTAACCGGCAGTCGCCCGACCGAGGCCCGGCCCAAGGCCGACACAACCTCGCAGACGATCTGAGGGAGGCTGACATGCCCACCGATCAACCGACGGTTCTGGTTGTAGAGGATGAGCCTGCGCAGCGCGAGGTTCTGGCCTATAATCTTGAGGCCGAGGGCTTTCGCGTTTCCCGCGCAGCCAATGGGGAAGAGGCCCTGTTGCTGGTCGACGAAGACAGCCCGGACATTATCGTTCTCGACTGGATGATGCCCAACCTGAGCGGCATCGAAGTGTGCCGCCGTTTGAAAACGCGGCCCGAAACGCGATCGATACCGATCATCATGCTGTCGGCGCGCTCGGAAGAGGTGGACAAGGTGCGCGGATTGGAAACTGGCGCGGATGATTATGTTGTCAAACCTTATTCTGTTGTCGAATTGATGGCGCGGGTCCGCAGTCAACTCAGGAGGGTGCGACCTTCGACTGTTGGTGTTAAATTGGAATATGACGACATCGTACTGGATGCGGAAACCCACAAGGTCAGTCGAGGGGACAAGGCCCTGAAACTTGGGCCAACAGAGTTTCGACTGCTCAGCACATTCATGGAAAAGCCGGGTCGGGTCTGGAGTCGCGAACAATTGTTGGATCGGGTTTGGGGGCGCGACATCTTTGTCGACACCAGAACCGTTGACGTTCATATCGGGCGTTTGCGCAAGGCGTTGATGCAACATGGAGGAACGGACCCGTTGCGAACCGTTCGTGGGACAGGGTACGCGCTGGGTTAGCGCGGCAAGGTTTCTTCAGGTTCGACTTGCCCTGCCAACCAGTGCCGAAACTCGCGCAGTGACGGATCAGTCGACTTCGATATCGGCCAGACAAGGTAATAGGCTCCGACGGTCTCCACCGCATCGGGATAGGCTGCAACCAGACGACCCGTGGCAAGATCCTGTTCCACCAGGTAGCTGGGAAGCAGCGCCACGCCCAAGCCGTGAATTGCCGCCTGTATAATCGTTGCAAACTGGTCGTGGATAGTGCCGTTTAGCGGAGCTTTGCGATCAACTCCCATCTGAGTGAACCAATCCTGCCAAGCGCGTGGCCTCGTTTGAATGTGCAAAAGCGGATAACGCAACAAACCTTCGGCGACTTTCGGTGCACCATTTGGCATGAGACCGGGCGCACAAACGGGCAGAACGCGTTCAGTCTTCAACAGCAGCCGCTCTGTTCCGGGCCAGTCAGGTTCACCAAAATGCAATGCGGCATCAAAGGCTTCGGTAGCGAAGTTGAAAGGGCGAAGCCGGGTTGACATGTTGATTGTAATTTCGGGGTGACGCCTCGCGAAGTCAGGAAGACGCGGCATGAGCCACCGCATTCCAAAGGTCGGAAGTATGGCAAGGTTCAGAGTTCCTCCAACTGGCGCGACATGCAGGCGCAACGAGGCTTGCGCGATCTGGTTCAGGGCTTCGCGAATTTCCTGAACATAGGTTTGTGCCGTGGACGTCAACGTTAGCCGTTTCTTGTCTCTCCGGATCAGTTCCACACCCAGTTGTGTCTCGAGAGATTGCAACTGTCTGCTGATGGCACTTTGAGTCAAAGTCAATTCTTCGGCAACAGCGGAAGCAGATCCGAGGCGGTCCAAGGCTTCCAATGCGCGAAGCGCGGTGATTGATGGAAATAGTCTACGTGGCATGTCCATGTATGCGTTTTTGTCATATAAACATGTAAAAGTATCGCTGTTTTTTGCGAAAATCGCAGAGTAGGGTTCGCGCAATCAGAAATTTGGAGAAGTACCATGAATGCTCCGACGACGAAACCGACCCTACGAGCCAAGGACGCGCCCGATCTTGGAACCTTTGCATGGGAGGATCCTTTTCGCTTATCCGATCAACTGACTGAAGAAGAACGGATGATTGCCGACAGCGCACGGTTCTATGCGCAGGAAAAACTACAGCCACGTGTGACAGATGCCTTCCAGAACGAGCAAACCGATCCGGAAATCTTTCGGGAAATGGGCGAAATGGGCCTGTTGGGCACCACGATTCCCGAAGAATACGGCGGCATAGGCGCCGGCTATGTCGCTTATGGCCTTGTGGCGCGCGAGGTTGAACGGGTCGATTCCGGTTACCGATCCATGATGTCGGTGCAAAGCTCGCTGGTGATGTATCCAATTTACGCCTATGGCAGCGAAGAACAGCGCAGGAAGTACTTACCCAAATTGGCCAGCGGCGAGTGGATCGGGTGCTTCGGCTTGACCGAGCCTGACGCTGGAAGTGATCCTGCCAGTATGAAAACTAGGGCCGAGAAAATCGAAGGCGGCTACCGTTTGACCGGCAGAAAAATGTGGATTTCCAATGCTCCGATCGCGGATGTTTTTGTGGTCTGGGCTAAGTCCGATGCACATGATGGCAAGATCCGCGGATTCGTTCTGGACAAGGGCATAAAGGGACTGAGCGCCCCGAAAATCCAGAACAAACTCAGCCTGCGTGCATCTATCACGGGGGAAATCGTGCTTGATGGTGCCGAAGTAGGTGAAGATGCTCTGCTTCCATATGTTCAGGGCCTCAAAGGTCCCTTCGGTTGCCTAAATCGGGCGCGCTATGGAATTAGTTGGGGTGTAATGGGGGCAGCCGAGCATTGCTGGCATTCGGCCCGGCAATACGGCCTTGATCGTCATCAGTTCAATCGTCCGTTGGCACAGACACAGTTGTTCCAGCGGAAGCTGGCGGATATGCAGACCGAGATTGCAATGGGCATTCAGGCCAGCCTTCGGGTCGGGCGGCTGATGGACGAAGCGAATGCGGCGCCCGAAATGATTTCGATAATCAAGCGCAATAATTGCGGCAAGGCCCTGGAGATTGCGCGCATGGCGAGGGACATGCACGGTGGAAACGGAATCTCGCTGGAATTTCAGGTCATTCGCCACATGGTCAATCTTGAAACCGTGAACACCTACGAAGGTACTCATGATGTACATGCGTTGATTCTCGGGCGCGCGCAAACCGGGTTGCAGGCGTTCTATTGAAAGATAGTTGTGGGCGATATGTGAACCGCGACTGCTATTGGCGTTCGGGGTAGGGGCATTCGCCCATCTCTTTCATCCTCTTTTCTCTGAACACCTCTGTTGGTGTCTTCCATACACGGCATTTCCTGGGGGTTGCATTGAGGCGGTCGCAGAACATTTTCAATTCATGATCTGAGACCGCCGTGATGTCGCGCTTGCAGGGCAACCATCTTCGCGCCCGGCGATTGGTGTTCTCGACGGTGCTTTTCTGCCAGGGGGGAAGACGGATCGCAGAACCACGTTTGTGTTCCGATCTCAGCGTGGAGATGGGGCCATCTGACGAACTCCGTTCCTCGATCAAAGGTGACGGACTTGCGCGCCACGTGAGAGAGGTCGCGTATTGCTTTTTTGATTTTTCCCATGACAGACTTCGTGCGTTTGTTCGGATTCTTCAGAAGCACCGTGAATCGGCTGACCCGCTCGACAAGCGAGGTTACATTTGATTGCCCAAAGCGCTGTTTAAACAGTACAAGGCCAGCCTCCCAGTGACCGAACTGACGGCGGTGCGCGGCGTCGTCCGGTCGAAACAGGATGCTCACATCACGATCGAACCTTGGAGCCTAGCGCTTTCTGGCACGGCGTGGGCGACGAGACTTGCGATACTGGGGCAGGAACCACCAGAACTCCTGCGCCAGAACTTCGTTGGAATAGATGTGCCGACAGATCGTTTCCTGACACACGCGCATTTTTGCACCTTCGTGGATCATCCGATTGCCGATCTGCTCAGGTGTCCATCCTTGTTTGAGGCGGGCGATGACTCGCTTACTGAGATCGGGGCGTCGGATCAGCTTGCGCTGCACGCACGGATCGACGTTTCTGAGTTTGTAAATGAGCCGCATGGCCAAAATATCCCGCGTACTTCTTGGGGAACGCATCATCGGCCCAGAAATTACGTTTGATCTCGCGAAAAATCGTCGATTTGTGGCGCTTCACGCGCGCCATCTCCCGAACGGGCACCTTTGCGTGCCACCAGTTCTCGATTTTGCGACGTTCTTGCAGTGATAGTTGCGTGTAAACGGCCCCCATGCCATGATCTTCTATTAGATAACGAATTGTTTTTTATAGGATTCTCACTTCAGGGTAGCGCGCTCCCGGGTACATGTAGAAAACGTGTAATTGGTATTATGTAATTTTTAATCCTGTAAGCGACATGCCCAAGCAAACTCCGTATGTTGCGTGGACGAACGGAACAGTTGGACCTCGTCTCAACCAGATCGTCGAGGAAGTGTAGGATCTAAAGAACGAAATTTTCGTCCTATCGGGTGCTGCATCACGGATTGGAGAAGTACTGGCAGAACAGTCTAGCAAGGAAGACCGCATCATTGAGTCCGAAGCGGTGGCGAACACTTGCGTTGAGGCAATACAAAACAACGGTCCTTGGTTCTGCCGCATCCTCAGGCTGGCGATTACATGCGCATGAAGGTCGAAGACTGTAGCCGTTGGATCAGAGGGATGAAAAATCTAAATCAAATATCCAGTGGCCAGAGCTAAACCTTTGGGCGTCTCATCAAACCTTCCTGTGCGACGGAGGCGACCAGAATTCCGTCTTCTGTATAAATGGAACCGCGATTGAAGCTTCGCCCCTGCCCCGTCCACGGCGCGTCCATTGAATACTGATGCCAGTTTTCGATCTGAACTGGAGCGTGAAACCACATCGCATGGTCCAGACTTGCGCCGTTCACCTGCCGTTTGAACCAACTCAGTCCATGAGGTCGAAGACCAGAACTCAAAAGCGCCATATCCGACGCGTAGGTCAACAGAAGATGTTGGGTTTTCGCGTCCTCACCTGCTGCTGCCCGCATTCGAAACCAAAGGTGGTTGCGGTCGTCGCTGGGTTCGGGATCAAAAAGGTCCAGCGGATCGACTTCTCGAACCTCGATTGGGCGCTCCCTTAGGAATTCCGAGCGGTATTTTTCGGTTACCTTGCCGAGATACTTCTGCCGCAACTCATCCCGCGAAGGATGGTCGTTTGGTTTTCCGGCATTGGGCATAGGGTGTTGGTGAGTCCAGCCGCTGTCTTTGACATGGAATGACGTCGACATATTGAGAATTTGTTTTCCGTGCTGAATTGCGACCACGCGACGGGTCGTGAACGAACCACCATCTCGAGCGCGATCCACCTGATAAACGACAGGAATACTGGGATCTCCAGGCCGTATAAAGTATGCATGCAGAGAATGGCACAGCCGGTCATCCACCGTTCTGTAAGCTGCCGACAATGCCTGTGCGACTACCTGCCCGCCGTAGATCCGAGTCGGTGTTTCACCGCCCGATCCCGGTCCGCGAAAGAGATCGACTTCCAACCTTTCCAAATTCAAAAGATCGAGCAGGATCTTTTCCGCGTCCGTCATTTCCTTACACCTTGAATTTAAACAATGTATCACAGCATGCTACGTCTTGTTCTTTGCCTCTCAGCCGAGCAATGCCCCATGGACAAGCGCTTTGAGTTCGGCGCGGGACGGATAGGAACTGGAAGGTGAGAGCTGAGTGAAAAAGACCACGCTCAGGTCGTGAACCCGATCCAACCAGAAAAATGTCGATGCCATTCCACCCCAACTGTAATCACCCACCGACCCGATCGTGCCTGACCGCGCGGCATCAAGAACAACACCGCCTCCGATGCCAAATCCCAGCCCCTTCATGGGCTGTTCCGCAAAGCTGCTTGGCCCCATCGAGGCAATGTCGCCGGCCAGATGGTTGCGCATCATGAAATCTACCGTGCTGGAGCCAAGCAAACGATTGCCGTTACTTTCACCTTTTCGTCGCAGCATATCTACAAAGCGATGATAGTCATCAATCGTACCCACGAGGCCACCACCGCCGGAGAACATGGTGGCATGTTCGAATGGTGATCCTCCGTCCTCGTCAACTAACCTCAATGTTTCTCCACCGGATTTCGCGTCATTAAGCGCCATGGCATCACCAGACAGTGGAGTATAGAGCGAGGCAAATCGGTTTTCCGCTCCGGCAGGAACCGAAAACGCAGTCTCAGTCATGCCCAGAAGGTCAAAGATTTGCTGTTTGAAGAAGCAATCCAGACTTTTTCCCGAAACAACTTCGATCACGCGCCCCAGAACATCGATCGAAACCGAGTATTCCCACCTTGTGCCCGGCTGAAAGGCCAAGGGCAGTTCAGCGACTTGTTGAACCATATCAGCCAAAACGCCTTGTGTGGGCTTGAACATTATACCCTGCTTATCCATGGCCTTTGGTAAAACGCCTGGATTGAATGGGTAACTCAGGCCGCTGGTGTGTGTCAGCAAGTGATGCAGGGTTGGCGTGGTGGTTGGTTCGACTTGGTCAATCCGCTCGGCGCCGGCAACCAACGCATGCAAATTGCTGAATTCAGGCAAAAACTCCGAGATTGGCACGCCCAAGTGAAAAAGACCCTGTTCAGCCAGCATCATTATGGCGACCGAGGTGATAGGCTTGGTCATCGAATAAAGGCGAACAACTGTGTCACGTTTGAATGGCAGGCTCTGTTCAAGATCCCGCAAGCCGCAGGCGTTGAAAAATACCTCCTCTCCGTGCCGATGGATCAGAACCGAACTGCCGGGATATTTGCGTTCATTGACATAGCGTTGCATCCATTCGCCGATTCGATTTAACCGCCCGGGATCCACCCCTTGTTTTGTAGCGCCGTTCATCGCGGTTCTCCTCTCCGACCCCAATCGTTGAATGTTGTTAGCGATCCGGAATCCAATATTTGATGGGACAACTAACCGATCATTCGATTCATCGCCGCTCTGGTTTCTTCATTGAACCAGCCACCTTCTGGTGCATTCGCGCCGTTGGCCATTCGGCTGCGGATCAGATCAATTGTGCCTTGACGGATCTGTCGTTTCACCGAGGCATAGGTTTTCGGCGGAATAGCTGCCAGTTTTTTGGCTTCGCCTATGGCCCGGTTCAGGACATCGTCGTCGACGACATCGATCACACCGAAGCGCAAGGCCGTCTCGGAGTTCATCGGCTGACCCGTCAGCATCAATCGTCTGAGCGTATTGGGATCGAGTGTCGCGCGCGCGATTTCAAGCGGACCTGCGGGGAAATCCGCACCAACTCGCACCTCTGCAAGGCCAAGCGTCGCTCGTGCAGCAGCAACGCGAAAATCCGAGGCAAGTACAAAAAACATTCCACCAGCTATTGCTGCTCCGTTCACGGCACTTACTGTGGGTTTTCGACATTCGAATAATGAGAGAAACCCAACGTTCAGACCTTCGACAATTTCATTCTGCTCTTGAATGTCGAAATTTGTCGCCTCCTTCAGATCAAGTCCAGCCGAGAACACCCTGAATGCGCTGGACAAAACGATAGCTCGAACTTCGTCGTTCTGCTCCATTTCCTTTATCTGCTCTGAGAACGCCATTAGAAACTCTGCGCTTAGCGCGTTTACCGGCCCACGCCCAAGAACTAACTCTTCAATACCGCCATCGTGTTCTCTGAGTTCCAGAAAATCGCTCATCTCGTCTTTCTCCTTGCGCATTTCCAGATAGCATCCGAACAAATCGACGAAACCTCAGATTTTTGCGCGCGGATCCTTCATTGCGACACCAGGTCAATCTGAACGGCCAAGCGCAGTCAGACCATGCTGGGCAAACATTGGAACATATTGGCCGAGTTGCCTCGCCCGTTCAGGATTGGAGGCATTTCCTTCCAACGCGCGCCGATAGACCCCTTGAAGTATCCCTGCCATTCGGAAGAAGTTAAAAGCAAGGTAAAACCCAAAATTTTCAATTCCTCTCAACCCCCGTCGCTGACAATATCGAGCCACAAACTCGTCATCCGACGGCAATCCTAGTGCTGCGCGATCAACCCCGGCCAAACCCCGCCCCTCTTGCCCCGGCGGCATTTGCCATTGCATGATGACAGCGGCAAGATCGGCGTAAGGGTGCCCTATGGTTGACAGTTCCCAATCCAGAACACCCAGACAGTTTGTTCCTTCTTTTTCAAAGATCATGTTGTCGATCCGGTAGTCGCCATGCACAAGTGTCCGTTGCCCATCGTTGGTGGGTAAATTTTGTTGTAGCGCTTCAATCAACCTATCCATTTCTGGAATCGTTTCGGTTTCTGAAGCCCTGTATTGAGTGCTCCAGCGACCGATCTGTCTTTCAAAATAATCGCCAGAAGGGCCAAAATTGCCAAGCCCCACGGCATCAACATTGACCATATGCAATTCAGCAAGCACCCGGTTCATTTCGTCAATGACCGCGCTGCGCGTCTCTTTCGTTTCACCTGCCATTGTCGGTTCAAAAAAGTTCCGACCTTCAAGATATTCCATCACATAAAACATTGAACCGATGACGCTTTCGTCCTCGCACAACAAATACATCTGCGCGACCGGCACCTTCGACCCCGCCAATGATTTTTGCACGCGATACTCACGGTCGACGGCATGGGCGGATTTCAACAAAACCCCGGGAGGTTTGCGACGCAGTACATAGTTTCGCTCAGGCGTCTTCAGCAAATACGTCGGGTTTGACTGTCCAACTTCAAATTTTTCGCACAGCAGAGGACCCTGATATCCTGACAGATGAACGCGTAGATAGGCGTCCACCGCGTTGAGGTCGAGTGCAAGTGGCTGTTCACTCATCACGCCCTATTATCCTTCACTCCACAAACTCGGTTGCTAGTTTTGCCCCGGAGCTCCGATATTCAACACTAATCCGGTCGACGAGTTCGGCGGTCGAAACAACCTCCGAAACGTTGCCGATCCCCTGCCCCGACCCCCAGATTTCCTTCCAGGCTTTAGGCTTGGAGGAACCCTGACTGAAATTCATCGCCGTTGCGTCAGCCGAGGGCAGATTGTCGGGGTCCAGTCCGGCGCGCTGGATCGACGCTTTCAGATAGTTCCCGTGAACCCCGGTAAACAGTGACGAATAAACGATGTCTTCGGCACTGCTATCGACGATCATTTCTTTGTAATCCATCCCTGCATTGGCTTCGTGCGTTGCGATGAAGGGTGAGCCAACATATCCGAAATCGGCGCCCATCGCACGGGCTGCCAACAACGACTCTCCACAGGCGATCGCGCCAGACAAGGCCACAGGCCCGTCAAACCATGCGCGAATTTCTCGGATTAGCGCCATAGGAGACTGTTGCCCGGCGTGCCCACCAGCCCCGGCGGCAACGGCTATCAATCCATCGGCACCTTTGTCGATCGCCTTTCTGGCAAAGGTGTTATTGATGACATCGTGCAGAACCACGCCACCACAACCATGGGCGGCCTCGTTGACATCTACACGCGCACCCAGCGAGGTGATCCAGACCGGGACTTTCCAGCGGGCGCAAATCTCCAGATCCCGCTCCAGCCTTTTGTTGGAACGATGCACGATTTGATTGACCGCGAAAGGCGCGGCCGGTCTGTCGGGGTTGGCTTGGTTGTGGCGATCCAGTTCTTCGATGATTTGCTTCAACCAAACGTCCAGCAAAGGAGCTTCTCCCTCAGCCTCACGTGCGTTAAGTGCAGGGAATGATCCGATTATGCCAGCCTTGCACTGGGCAACCACAAGTTCGGGAACGGAAATTATGAACAACGGCGCGCCGATCATGGGTATCCGGAGCCCCCTCAATTGTACTGGCAGATGACCCTCCTTGCGTTTCCAAATCAAATCCTTCATTTTTCGACCTTAAACTTTAACTGCATCTTGCAAACCACTTGTTATCAATGATTTTTCGAAGATTCCTAGAGCGGACTTTGCGTTGATACGGCCTGGAACGGGTATGACAGCGCCGGTTACGTAAGCTCCATTGCCCATCGGCACCTCTCCCAACACCAAGCCAACATCGATGATCCGGACGGGATCATCTACAAATGCCGATTTCTTGAGCATAGGCAAAAGCCTTTGGGTCAACTCGAACATCCCGGCCGCATTGACGGAGATGTGCTTTTCCCAAACGTCATACAGAAACTGCCCCAAATGAGCGCCCCATGTTGTGCCTGCATTATTCACTAGAATATCAATGGATTGAACTCTTTCCTTCACTTCTTCACAAAGCATTGCAATGCCATCTCTGGCTCCCACGTCGCTTGCAAAACCGTCTGCCTGCCCGGACGCAACCAATGCGTCGAGTGCCTGTTCCGCGGCCTTGCAGGCCTCACCCTTTCTGGATGCATTCAATACGCTGGCCCCTGCCCGCACAAGCGCTTCTGTAGCCATACGGCCAATTCCCATCGCGCCACCAGTGATGAATGCCGTCTTTCCGTGAAGTGAAAACAGGCTTACGGGCGTCACAGTTTCCTCGATTTCACAGAATTCAGCAAACTTTGGCGCGCAAGTGTTAGGCATCACTTGGTTCTACTGAGATTGCGCCTAAGAATTGCATTTCGACACTTGGTTGACAATCATTCGGGCGCCTCCAAGACTTAACGTCATTTTTCAGGTTCGATACGGTGGAGGGCACGAAAGACCATGAAGGCAATGCTGAGTACCGTTCCGGGCGGGCCGGAAACACTGGAACTCAAGGAATTTCCGGATCCGGACCCCGGCAAGAGCCAGTTGCTGGTGCGCGTTCGTGCTGCCGGTGTGAATTTTCCGGACACTCTCATGATCCGAGACCTCTATCAGCTCAAGCCGCCTCGCCCCTTTGCACCAGGTGGCGAAATCGCGGGCGAAGTGATTGCAGTCGGCGACGCCGTCAAAGGGTTCTCTGTCGGCGACCGCATTCTGGCCCTTACAGGCTTTGGGGGGTTTGCCACGCACCTGGTCATAAAAGCGGAGGCTGCGATCAAGATTCCGGATGAAATGCCTTACGAAGATGCCGCCTGTTTCGTTTTCACTTATGGAACCTCTCATCACGCACTCAAGGACCGTGCTGCGCTTGGTGTGGATGAGACGCTGCTCATCCTGGGAGCAGCGGGCGGTGTCGGAGCGGCAGCCATCGAACTTGGCAAGGCGGTGGGTGCACGTGTCATCGCTGCCGTCTCATCTGAGGAGAAGGCGGCGTTCTGCCGCCAGATTGGCGCAGACGAAACGCTGATCTATCCGCTGGAATTGGACAAGGAGGCGCAAAAGGCACTTTCGACGGAAATCAAGCGTCTGGCAGACGGTGAGGGCGTTGACGTTGTTTACGACGCAGTAGGCGGCGGCTATGCCGAGCCGGCCTTGCGCGCAATGGCATGGAAAGGGCGCTATCTGGTAATTGGTTTTCCTGCGGGTATTCCCAGCATTCCATTGAATCTGCCGCTGCTCAAAGGAGTTTCAATCATTGGCGTATTCTGGGGCGCATCAGTGTTTCGCGAACCACAAAGGCATGCACAAAACATGTGTGATCTGTTGCACCTCTATTCTGAAGGGAAGATCAAACCTAAAATCAGCGCTCGAATACCTTTGGATCAGGCCGGGAAGGCATTGGAACTGATGCAGAATCGTAAAGTGTTGGGGAAGGTCGTCATCACAATGGACTGAGCGGCCCATGGGCAAAACCGGCCGATTTGAGCTCAAAAGAAAACGGCAGGCAGGAAGCCCGCCGTTTCCATTGACTATAGTATTTTAACTGGCAGCGCGCTTGTTCCGGTCGCGGCGCAGATTTGTCAGTTCCTCCGCCACAAGGAAGGCCAATTCCAGTGACTGGCTGGCATTCAGGCGCGGGTCGCAGGCTGTGTGATAGCGATCCGAGAGGTCCTCTTCGGTGACAGCCCGAACACCGCCAATGCATTCGGTGACATCGAGACCGGTCATCTCAAAATGTACGCCACCGGGAATGGTGCCTTCGGATTGATGAACACCAAAGAAATCCCGTACTTCGCGCAGAACCGCTTCGAACGGGCGAGTCTTGTAGCCGGTCGCCGACTTGATCGTGTTGCCGTGCATCGGGTCGCAGACCCATGTCACCTTGGCGCCTTCTTCTTTCACAGCTTTGATCAATCGCGGAAGATGTTCACCCGCCTTACCGGCGCCGAAGCGTGCGATCAGTGTTAGTCGACCCTCTTCGTTGTCGGAGTTCAGCTTTGACATCAACACTTTGAGATCTTCGGCAGTCGTGGTCGGGCCGCATTTTAACCCGATTGGGTTCAATACGCCGCGGCAGAATTCCACATGCGCGCCGTCGGGTTGGCGAGTGCGGTCGCCGATCCAAATCATGTGGCCGGAACCCGCCAACCAGTTACCAGATGTCGAGTCGAGACGTGTCAGTGCCTCTTCATATTCCAACAACAGGCTTTCGTGGCTGGTATAGAACTCCACGGTCGAGAATTCATGGGTGGTGTCGGCGGTTATTCCGGCGGCCTCCATGAAGTCGATCGTGTCCTGAATGCGATCCGCAATCTCGGAGTACTTCTGAACATCCTGATCGTCGGTGAATCCCAAAGTCCAGGAATGCACGCGGCTCATGTCAGCAAACCCGCCCGTCGAAAATGCACGCAGTAGGTTCAGCGTGGCCGCTGCCTGAGTAAAGGCCTGCAGCATCTTTTCCGGGTTCGGAATGCGTGCTTCGGGTGTGAAGGCCAATTCGTTGATGATATCACCACGATAGCTGGGCAGTTCAACACCATCGACAACTTCGGTCGGCGCACTGCGTGGTTTGGCGAACTGTCCGGCCATCCGCCCCACCTTGATAACCGGGACCTTGGCGCCATAAGTCAGCACCATCGCCATTTGCAGCATGACCTTGAAGGTGTCACGGATAGCATCGGCACTGAATTGCTCAAAGCTTTCGGCGCAATCGCCGCCCTGAAGCAAAAAGGCTTCGCCACGTCCCGCAGCACCGAGATGTTGTTTCAGACGCCGCGCCTCGCCGGCGAAAACCAGCGGCGGATATTTGGAAAGCTGCGCCTCAACCTTGGCCAGTGCGGCCGGGTCGGTATAGTCGGGCATCTGAACCCGCGGCTTGCTGCGCCAGTTCGATTTTTGCCACTCGGTCATAGCTTGGTTCTCCGCTGAGGTATTTCAGGGGGTCTCTATACAAAAAGCCGAAACAAGTGACCATATCTCTTTTGCGCCTCTTGACGACGCAAACAAGCTCTGAGCATGTTGGCTGCCATATTCGCAAGAACTCGTCATACGTGCGAAACACCGGAATCAAGGACAGTCCGCAATGCAAGAGCAACGCCAAGTTGTCGAAGTGGAAAACACGCCGGCCAAACCGCGCCGCTATATCTTTGTGTTGCTGGACAAGTTTTCGATGCTGTCGTTTGCGTCGGCGCTGGACAGCCTGCGCATTGCAAATCGGATGGCGGACAAGGCACTATATGTCTGGCAATTGGTAGGTGAAGGCGGTGAGGTTGCATTGTGTTCGGCGGGCACATCCTTCAATCTGGACGATGATCTGGGCGATCTGAATCGCGAAGACGTGGTTTTGGTCTGCGGCGGCGTGGAAATCCAGAAAGCGGCAACCAAAAAGATGCTGAACTGGCTTCGGCGCGAAGCGCGCAAGGGGATACGCATCGGGGGCCTGTGTACCGGTGCCCACGTTCTTGCAAAAGCGGGTCTTTTGGACGGCAAACGCGCCACGATCCACTGGGAAAACGCGGACAGTTTTACCGAAGAGTTCGAGAATGTCGAGCTGACGAAATCCGTGTTTCTGGTCGACGGCAACCGGATGACGACCGCTGGCGGTACGTCGTCTATCGACCTGATGTTGAAACTGATTGCCGATGATTTCGGAGAGGAACTGGCCAACGCCGTGGCGGATCAGATGATCTATTCCTCGATCCGCACCGATCAGGACACGCAACGCCTGTCCACCCCAACCCGGATCGGTGTGCGCCACCCGAAACTGAGCCAGGTTATCCAGATGATGGAAAAGAACATCGAGGAGCCGATTTCACCCTCGGTTTTGGCGCGGGATGTCGGCATGTCGACACGCCAGCTGGAACGCTTGTTTCGCCGTTACCTGAACCGTTCGCCCAAACGGTATTACATGGAGTTGCGCCTGCAAAAGGCGCGCAACCTGCTGATGCAGACCGATATGAGCGTGATTAACGTGGCGCTGGCCTGCGGATTTGCCAGCCCGTCGCATTTCTCCAAATGCTACCGGGCGCACTACAACACGACGCCGTATCGCGAGCGGGGAACCCACGCGTCGCGATTGTCGATCTGAGGATCAGTCGGACGACATTCGATAAACTGCCCCCTGTCCAACTGAAATGAACCAGATCGACCCATCCGGTGACTCGACGATATCGCGAACCCGATTGGTCTGAGGGCCTTTGATCTGCTCGACTTCTCGCAGCGGGTTTCCAGCCAGTCGTGAGATATAGTCGAACTTCAGCGAACCAACGAAAATACTACCCTTCCACTCGGGCCAGAGCTTTCCGGAATAGACCATCAAGCCTGACGGTGCGATGGATGGGTCCCAATAGAACGCGGGCTGCTCCAGCCCTGCCTTTGCGCTGCCTTCACCAATTTTAGCACCGGAATAATGCGTGCCATAGGAAATCACCGGCCAGCCATAGTTCGCGCCTTTCCTGATTAGATTCACCTCATCACCGCCCTTGGCGCCATGCTCGGACGTCCACAGGTTGCCCTGCAAATCTAGCCCGGCACCCTGCGGGTTGCGATGCCCGTAAGTCCAGATCTCGGAGCGTATGCCGGGATTTCCGATAAACGGATTGTCATTCGGAACTGACCCGTCTCTATTTATTCGGATGATCGACCCGTTGTGGTTTGAGCGGTCCTGGGCCGAGGGACGGTCACCTCGTTCGCCCAACGTGACAAACAGTGTTCCGTCTGCTGCCTCAACGACACGGCTGCCAAAATGCCGCCCGCCACTGGCTCCGGGCGCTGCTTCGAAAATCGTGCGCACATCGGTCAGTGACTGGCCGTCCTCACTAAGTCTTGCAACCGCCAGCGCGGTCCCTGCTCCATCTTTCTGGGGCTTGGAATAAGTCAGGAGTATCTCGTGCGTTTCGGCGAAGTCCCGTGGAATGGTGACATCCAGCAAACCACCTTGCCCTGATGCAAATACCTTGGGCACGCCCTTTATCGGCATCATCTTTTGATCTTTCGCATAAACAAGACTGCCGTCACGCTCGGTCACGAGCACTCCGCCATCGGGCAAAAGGCCAATAGCCCAAGGCGTATCCAGCCCAGAAATCGCTTTGGTCGTTACTACGGCTCCGACGCTTGTATTCAGCGAGTCGGCATTGGCCTCCGAGAACGGCCACACGAATAAGAGAATCAACATTGAAAGCCGCAGCATATCGACCTCCGATCTCAGGGAAATGGGTGCGAAATTCCATCAAACCTTATGAAATCAAATAGGTTACGCCCAGCAAAAGCACAATTTCGTTAGGACTTTTCTTTTCACCACAGCTTGCCTAGGGTCTCTTCCAGAACGATCACGTTCCAACAAGGGAGTAACCTTATGAAAAAGCTGCTAACTGCTACCGCAGCAACTGCACTTATGGCCGGCGCGGCAATGGCCGAAGACGTTAAGATCGGTGTCATCCTAGGCTTTACAGGGCCTATCGAATCATTGACGCCCTCAATGGCCGATGGCGCTGAACTGGCAATGAAGGAAGTTACCGACAGTGGCCTGCTGCTGGACGGAGCAACCGTAACCTCCGTACGTGCCGACTCGACTTGCGTCGACGCAGGCGCCGCGACAGCCGCGGCAGAACGTCTGGTCACTTCAGACAAAGTCGACGGCATCATGGGTGCGGACTGCTCCGGTGTGACTGGTGCGATTCTGTCAAACGTCGCGGTTCCGAATGGTATCGTCATGATCTCTCCCTCGGCGACCTCGCCGGCATTGTCGGACGCGGAAGACAACGGTCTGTTTTTCCGCACCGCACCGTCCGATGCGCGCCAAGGCCAGGTCATGACAGATATCCTGTTGGAAGAAGGCATAAACAATGTTGCGTTGACCTACACCAACAACGACTATGGCAAAGGTCTGGCCGACAGCTTCCAGCAAGCGTTCGAAGCGGCTGGCGGAACGGTTACCATCTCGGCAGCCCATGAAGACGGTAAGGCGGACTATGCCGCCGAAGTCGGCGCACTCGCCGCTGCAGGTGGCGATCGCTTGGTCGTGGCCGGTTATGTTGACCAGGGTGGCTCGGGTATCGTGCGTGCAGCCATCGACTCGGGTGCATTCGATACATTCCATTTTCCCGACGGGATGATCGGCGCCAAGCTGGAAGAAAACTTCGGCGACGAGATCGACGGATCGACCGGTCAACATCCGGGCACCGACAGCCCCGGTGTTGCCAAATATGAGGAACTGGTAGCAGGCGCGTTCGATGCGACCTCGCCCTTCACTCCTGAAGCTTATGATTCCGCTGCGCTGATCATGCTGGCGATGCAAGCGGCGGGTTCCAAGGATTCGTCGGTGTACAAAGAGCACGTTCTGAATGTTGCAAATGCACCAGGTGAAAAAATCTATCCTGGTGAACTGGCGAAAGCGCTTCAGATCATCAAGGATGGTGGCGACGTCGATTATGTCGGTGCAACAGCAGTTGAACTGATTGGACCCGGCGAAAGCGCAGGCAACTATCGCCAGATCGTCCTTGACGGCGGTAAGATCACTACCGCCAAGTACCGCTGATCTTGCGGATCATTTGAACAGTGAACAGCCCGGGCCTTGTACCCGGGCTGTTTCAATGACAAAAGACCGCACCTCTTACGGGGATGGGGCAACAAACAACAGGGCCGTAAAAAACTGCGGCTAGGGGAAAACATGATCGTCGTCGAGGACGTGCACAAGCACTTCGGTGGTTTCCACGCGGTGGACGGAGCATCGCTGGAAATCGAAAAAGGCTCTATAACCGGGCTGATTGGCCCGAACGGGGCGGGAAAGACCACTCTTTTCAATGTTATTGCCGGTGTGTTGCCGCCAACAAGCGGCAAGGTCACGATGGATGGCGAGGATATTACCGGTCTGCCCCCGCATGAGTTGTTCCACAAGGGATTACTGCGCACCTTTCAGATCGCACATGAGTTCTCTTCGATGAGCTGCCGAGAAAACCTGATGATGGTTCCTGGAGGCCAATCGGGTGAAACCCTTTGGAACACCTGGTTTGGACGCAAGCGGATCGCGGACGAGGAGCGCGCCTTGCGCGCAAAGGCTGACGAGGTGCTGGAGTTTCTGACCATCGAGCACCTGGCGGACCACAAGGCCGGGCAGGTTTCGGGTGGACAGAAAAAGCTGCTGGAGCTTGGCCGCACCATGATGGTTGACGCCAAGATCGTATTTCTCGACGAAGTAGGCGCCGGTGTGAACCGGACACTTCTGAATACCATTGGCGACGCGATCGTGCGCCTGAATAAGGAACGCAACTATACATTTGTGGTGATCGAACACGACATGGATTTCATCGGGCGGCTTTGCGATCCGGTGATTTGCATGGCCGAAGGAAAAGTTTTGGCCGAGGGTACGCTGGAAGAGATCAAGGCCAATGAACACGTAATCGAGGCCTACCTCGGCACCGGTTTGAAGAACAAGGACAAACTGGAGGCCGGTGCATGAGTGACAATCCCTATCATGAGGATCGTGGAAACAAAGATGCATCGATTACCAACTCGAAAGGTGTTGGATCCATGACCCCGGCTCACCGGCACAGCGGACCGACTTCCAAGGTCGGTGGCGGCCCGTTTCTCATAGGTGACATGATGACGGGCGGTTATGGAAAGGGTCCTGATATCCTGCATGATTGCACCATCGCGGTCGACAAGGGAGAGATCGCGGTCATTGTCGGCCCGAACGGAGCTGGCAAGTCAACCGCCATGAAAGCGGTGTTTGGAATGCTTGACGTACGTTCTGGTACAGTTCGGCTGGATGGCGAGGACATTACCCAACTCACCCCGCAGGACCGAGTGGTCAAGGGTATGGGATTTGTTCCGCAAACCTCGAACATCTTCACGTCGATGACGGTGGAAGAGAATCTGGAAATGGGCGCTTTCATCCGCACTGATGATTTCACGGACACGATGGAGCAGGTTTACGACCTGTTTCCGATCCTGAAAGAAAAGCGCCATCAGGCGGCCGGAGAACTCTCGGGAGGCCAGCGTCAGCAGGTGGCAGTCGGTCGTGCCCTGATGACCAAACCCAAGGTGTTGATGCTGGATGAGCCCACCGCGGGTGTCTCTCCGATCGTGATGGATGAGTTGTTCGACCGAATTATTGAGGTCAGCCGAACCGGATTGCCCATTCTGATGGTCGAGCAGAATGCGCGACAAGCATTGGAAATCGCCGATAAAGGTTATGTGCTGGTGCAAGGCCGGAATGCCTATACCGGAACCGGCCAGGAGCTTTTGGCGGACCCCGAAGTAAGGAAATCCTTCCTCGGCGGGTAAGCGTTCGCTTTGTTTGATGTATCGCCATTCAAGTCTCTCTTTGGCCCAAAAAGCGGATTAATTCTGCCGTAATCCTTTTCTACGCGAGAGTATGCCGCCGGGGTCAAGTCGGTCGGCAGGTTAAGCTCGGAAAGACCTCGATACGTCCAATTCTCGAGACTTTAGTAACGGTCATTCAGAGTTGTTCAGCTCACAAAAAAGAGAAACGAATGAAAACCACAGCGACGCTTTCTGCCGCCTTTGTATTTTGTGCAACTATGGGGGCAGCCCGGGATCAGCATTTTCTATGCATATCTGAAATCGACGGATCGGAAATGATGTTGGTTAAACCCGCATCCGGAAACGATGGCGAAATGAAAAGCCAGAACATAAATGGTCCCGCAAAGGTTTTTCCGGGACTCGGCAACGTTACATTCATGTATGCTGACGAGAATACTGTCGTGACCCTGTTCGTCAAACATGCGGATTTGACATATAATCTCTCCATGCGGCGCCCAACAATCTCCAGCGACCGCGGACAGTGCGAGGCGGTTGCCTCCTAAGATTTTGCTCTCGAAGAACGCACCCTGAAAGATTCCGAGTGTTCCCTTTTTCCTAGTTGCCCACGGATTGTTTTCCTGTTGCGAGGAGCGACAGGAAAACATTAGATTTTAATCAGTTACCCTGTTTTTTCACATCGAATAAAGCGTTCGTGACCACGTCACGTTTACCACTTTTCGGTCACATTTCCTTCCTACGTCACTTTAGATTGGTTGCCAGTGCCAAGGCGAAAATCAGGTTTCAGATGCAGCCAGGGTCAGTTCGGGTTTTGGCGACATCTTCAAGCGATGAAAGGCGAGTTATGAAATACCTACCCCTGTTAGCTGCTTCGATTCTGTTTCCAAACTATGGATTTGCCCTAAGCGACTCTCTTGGTGGAGCGGATTTCGTTGTCAATTGCGTTTCGGATCGAACCGGTGGCGCAGTGACGCTCGCTAGGTCCGGAGAGTCAAAGCAGGGTTTCATCATTACCGAGGAAATCCAGGGCGAAGCTACAATTCACTCGGGCCTCAATTCGCTGACATTTCTACATATCATGGGCAAGGACGTCGTCACTTTTGTCGTCAATTTTGACAGCCTGACCTTTGATCTGACGGTAAATGGTCCCCATGCAAATCAGGATCAGGGCCAGTGTGAGGATCCTTTCGGATAATTCCTACCCACTCCAGTCTGAGTGCATGAGAATTACGTTGAAAAAGAGGGGACAAGCTGTTGTACGTCCCCTAATTGCCGTGCCATAAAACCGCACCCAGACTGTGAGAAGGACCAATGGATCTACTCAACGCGCTCGTTGCGCTTTCAAACTTTGTCATCGTGCCTGCGGTAGCCTACGGCAGCCAGTTGGCGCTTGGGGCGCTTGGGGTCACTCTGATTTACGGAATCCTGCGGTTTTCCAACTTCGCCCATGGAGACACAATGGCGTTCGGCACGATGATTGCCGTGCTCGTGACGTGGTGGTTGCAAAGCATCGGCGTCGCCTTAGGACCGTTGCCCACCGCTCTGCTGGCCCTTCCCGTTGCCATTCTCGGATGCATGGTGCTTTTGCTGATCACGGACAAACTGGTCTATCAGTTCTACCGTGAACAAAAGGCCAAGCCAGTGATCCTCGTGATCGTGTCGATGGGCGTCATGTTCATCATGAACGGTCTCGTCCGGTTCATCATCGGACCAAACGACCAGAATTTCCTGGACGGCGAAAGGTTTCTGATTTCAGCTCGGGACTTCAAGCAATTGACCGGCCTCAACGAAGGTCTGGCCATCAGGACAACTCAGGGCATCACGGTAGTGGTCGCCGTGATTGCGGTCGTTCTGCTGTTCTGGTTTTTGAACAAGACACGTACCGGCAAGTCCATGCGCGCCTATTCAGACAACGAGGATCTGGCCTTGTTGTCTGGGATCAACCCCGAGCGTGTGGTCATGTATACGTGGCTGATCGTTGCTGCTTTGGCCACGACCGCCGGTGTTCTTTATGGCCTCGACAAAAGTTTCAAGCCTTTCGTGTACTTCCAACTGCTTTTGCCAATCTTCGCCTCGGCTATTGTCGGAGGCTTGGGCAACCCTCTGGGCGCGATCGCGGGCGGATTTATCATCGCATTTTCCGAGGTGACGATCACTTATGCATGGAAGAAAGTGCTGTCCTATCTCACCCCAGAAGGGCTTGAGCCTTCGGGACTCGTTCAGCTTTTGTCGACCGACTACAAATTCGCAGTCAGTTTCGTGATCCTGCTGATCGTGCTGTTGTTCAAACCTACCGGGCTGTTCAAGGGGAAAGCGGTATGAGCGAACCCGTAAAAAACACTCTTTTTTTCTTTCTGGTTGCAGGGTTGATTCTATTGACCGGCGTGATGCAAAGCTGGAACTCAGCGGTGCTGATCCTGAACATGGGTCTGATCTCCGCTATCATGGCGATCGGAGTGAACCTGCAATGGGGTTTTGCCGGCCTCTTCAATGTTGGTATCATGGGATTTGTCGCACTCGGCGGACTTGCGGTTGTCCTGATTTCAACTGACCCGACACCGGGCGCATGGAGCGCAGGCGGAGCCGGGATTGTTCTTGCGTTGATTCTGGGCGCGCTAACCGTTGCCGCGGGCGTATTCATCACTAGAAAAATGCCAAAGGGCAAGGCACGTTCCCTGACCGTTGTCGCTATTCTTGTGATAGGCTTCATTGCCTACCGGGCCGTATTTGATCCTAACGTCGCCGCAGTCGAAGCAATAAATCCGGCTGCGGCGGGCAATATCGGCGGCCTCAGCCTTCCAGTTTTGCTGGCTTGGCCAGCGGGCGGGCTGCTAGCGGCAGGCGCAGCCTGGCTGATTGGCAAGACCGCGCTGGGCTTGCGGTCCGACTATCTGGCGATTGCCACGCTTGGTATTGCGGAAATCATCATCGCCGTCCTCAAAAACGAAGACTGGCTCGCTCGCGGCGTAAAGAATGTGATCGGTCTTCCGCGCCCGGTCCCGTATGAGATCGATCTTCAAAATGATCCGGGATTTGTTGAACAAGCGGTGGGGTTTGGGCTTGATCCGGTGACCGCATCGACGCTCTACGTCAAACTGGGCTATTCCCTCTTGTTTCTTGGCGTTTTGCTGGTTCTTCTGTGGATGGCCCAAATGGCCCTCAAAAGCCCGTGGGGCCGGATGATGCGCGCCATTCGCGATAACGAGGTCGCCGCCGAAGCGATGGGCAAGGCCGTCACCCGTCGCCACTTGCAAATTTTTGTTCTGGGTTCGGCAATCTGCGGTATTGCCGGCGCGATGATGACAACGCTTGACGGGCAGTTGACACCTGGCACCTATCAGCCGCTTCGCTTTACTTTCCTGATCTGGGTGATGGTGATCGTGGGTGGATCGGGCAACAATTTTGGCGCGGTTCTTGGCGCCATGCTGATCTGGTTCCTTTGGGTGCAGGTCGAACCGATTGGCCTATGGGTCATGCAGGTTATCACGTCCGGTCTGCCTGAAGGCAGTGGTCTGAGAGAACACCTTATCGACAGCGCGGCACATATGCGGCTGCTGACAATGGGGGTTATCCTGCTACTGGTTCTCAGGTTCAGCCCAAGGGGGCTGATCCCGGAACACTAAATTTAGGGAACGGCTTTGGCATGATTTCACGAGCCGTTCGTAAAATTGCCTCACAAAAGACCCACCCTGGATCCTATCGGAGAGGATCTGAAGTCCAAATGATAAGGAACGAAATGAAACCTGTCCGCTCGACAATCGCAATCTCAGCGATTTCACTGATCTTGACCGCCTGTTCCATCGATCCGCGTGCGCACGAATCCGACCCGGTCAAGGTCACCACATCCAAGGGTGTTGTTACCTGCCAACTCTACAAACATAACCAAGTACTCTGGGACCGTGCGATCGATGCACCCGCTGGCATGTCTATCCAAGAGGCCGACAACTATTGCATTGCCGAGGGCAACCGCCGTCTCAAAGGTTAGTCGCAATATGCTGATTATGAAAAGGCGGTGTGACCCGACCACCGCCTTTTCCTTCGGTCACCGACCTTTGAACAGACTTCCCAAAATTCCACGAACTATCCGGCGGCCCGTCGTGCCTTTCATCTCTTTGATCACCGCTTCGGTCAGGGCCGAGGTAAAGTTGTCCTTTCTCCGAGGTGTTTGAATCCGAGCCGACGACCGGCTGACTCGTTTTCCGGAATAACGTCGCGCTGCGGAAAACTCACGGGCGGTGGCATTTTCTGTCTCGGCTTCGGTTTCTGCCTGTTCAGCTTCTTTAGCGGCGATTTTCGAGCGTTTGGCTAACATTTCATAGGCAGAATTTCGGTCGATCAAAGTGTCGTATTTTCCCGCCATATCAGAGGTCGCCATAATCTCGGCTCGCTCCTTGCCGTTGATAGGCCCCAGTTGAGACCCAGGAGGTCGGATCAGCGTGCGTTCGACCATTCCCGGCACGCCCCTTTTCTGAAGCATCGATGTAACCGCCTCGCCGACACCAACTTCTCGAATGGCTGTTTCCGTTTCGAAGGTGGGGTTTTCTCGATAGGTTTCTGCAGCCATGCGAAGGTTTTTTCGGTCTTTGGCCGTAAATGCCCGTAATGCGTGTTGGACGCGGTTTCCAAGCTGACCAAGGATATCTTCGGGAATGTCGGCCGGATTCTGGCTGACGAAGTACACACCGACGCCCTTGGACCGGATCAGGCGTGCGACCTGTTCGACCTTGTCCACAAGAACTTTTGGCGCATCGTCAAACAGCAGATGTGCTTCGTCGAAGAAAAAAACAAGTTTCGGTTTTTCCGGGTCACCCACCTCGGGCAACTCTTCAAACAGTTCACTCAAAAGCCATAACAAGAACGTCGTATAAAGCCGGGGCGCCGCCATCAGCTTGTCCGAGGCGAGGACGTTGACCACACCTTTTCCGGTTGAATTGGTTCTCATCAAGTCGGCGAGTTGAAGTGCCGGCTCTCCAAACAGCCTTGTACCGCCCTGATTGTCGAGAACCAGAATCCGACGCTGAATGGCGCCAACAGAAGCTGGAGAGATGTTGCCGTATCGCAAGGAAAGCTCCGACCGGTTTTCGCCGATCCACACAAGCAAAGCTTGCAGGTCTTTCAGATCGAGCAACGGCATGCCCTCTTCGTCGGCCAAGCGAAACGCGATGTTCAGGATACCTTCCTGCGCTTCGGTCAGCTCCATTAATCTGGATAGCAGGAGAGGGCCCATTTCAGTCACAGTGGTTCGGACTGGATGTCCCTGTTCGCCGAAAAGATCCCAGAACGTAACGGGGCAAGCCTCATAGGCGAAGCCGCAGTAACCGATGCGCTCGGCCCGTTCCGTGAATGCGTGATGTAATTGGTGATCCTGTGACCCTGCCTTTGCCAGTCCCGAAAGATCACCCTTCACATCTGTCAGAAAGACAGGCACGCCAGCTGCAGAAAAACCCTCGGCAAGGATCTGTAACGTCACTGTTTTTCCGGTTCCTGTCGCCCCGGCGATCAGGCCGTGGCGATTGGCGTATTTCAATGACAATTCTTGCGGCAGCTCATAGTTTTTTCCTGCTCCGCCCAGAAAAATCGTTTCACTCATTCGACTTATGCCTCAATCCTGTGCCAATACAGCGTCAGCATACAAAGTTAACCTTTGACTGCGATAGTTTTTTCGTCGCCGGTCCACGTCGGATGTGGCGGCGGTTTTCCTCCCTGTTGACTGGTCGTGCCCTCGGGCACGACTCTTTTCTTGAACATGACAAGTATTCCCCTGATTTCACGCGCTTATTTGCGTCCAAAAAAATGTTGGGTTACCTGTTGACCCGTGGCCCCCGCTCTCGTAACGTCTGCGACATAACTAAGTCGGCCAGTCCGGCGGGGAGACAAATTGAAAAAGGGAGCCCAAGTATCGGCTCCCTTTTTTTGGCCCGAATGCATTCAGATCATGCTCCCGGCGGTTTCCTGACCAGTATACGTTCAGATCTTCCAATTCCCACTGACACCGCGCAATGGGCGTGATAGGGATGGCCAAAACCGTAACTAAATTGAGTGAGGCATTCATGATCAAAACGCTAACGCCACTGGCGGCTATCGCAATCGCCATGTGGGCGGGTATCGCCACTGCGCAAGACACCAGCTCCGATTCAGAGAGTACTAGTGAACAAACGGGAAATGAGTCGCTTGATCTTGGCCAGCCGGTTAATACCGAGCCGAAGTTGGGTCAGCGATATCCGACTGAAAAGTTCGGCGACTGGGACATGGCCTGCATCAAGACCCAAGCCGAAAAAGACCCCTGTTCGCTTCTGCAAATCCTAAATGGACCACAAGGCAGCCCGATGGCAGAGGTGTCCCTGTTCCGCCTGCCCGAAGGCCAGGTTGCCGTTGCGGGCGCTACCGTGGTGGTTCCACTTGAAACCCTTTTGACCGCCCAAGTGACTATCTCGATTGATGGGGCGCCGGGCAAGCGGTACGAATACTCCTTTTGCAGCCCGGTGGGGTGCATCGCCAGGATTGGCTTGACCCAAGCGGATATCGACGCAATGAAAAAGGGATCCAAGGCTACGATTTCATTGGTCCCTGCCCCAGCACCCGATCAAGTTATTTCGCTGGACTTGTCGCTTAACGGCTTCACGGCGGGCTTTGACGCCGTCGAAGTTGTTCCGAACTAAGATCGGATATGTTTCTGGAATGGTCACCGAACAAAGTTTTCGGTGGCCATTTTTCAGACTTTGCGTAGCGCCAGTACCGCGTTCATCCCGCCAAAGGCAAACGCGTTGGAAAGGGCCACGTCGACCTTTGCTTCGCGCGCCACGTTTGGAACCACATCCAAAGCGCATTCCGGGTCAGGTTCCTCGTACCCGATTGTTGGCGCTATGATCCCGTCGCGCAGCGCCATGATGCAGGCCAAAAGCTCCACCGCCCCCGTACCCCCGATCAGGTGTCCATGCATGGATTTGGTTGACGAAATCATCAAACTGTCCGCCTGACGACCAAAAACGTCTGCCACTGCGGCACATTCGGTTTTATCGTTTGCGGCGGTTCCGGTACCGTGCGCGTTGATATATCCAACGTCGCTTGCGTTAATACGGGCATCTGCCAACGCCCCAGCCATAGCCCGCGCTGCCCCGTGCTTGCTGGGCATGACGATATCTGCGGCGTCTGACGACATTGCAAAACCAATCACCTCTGCCAGAACTTCGGCCCCTCGTGCTTTTGCGCGGTCGTAGTCTTCGAAAACAAATATGCCGGCCCCTTCGCCTTGCACCATTCCGTTCCGGTTCGCACTGAACGGACGGCAGACATCCTTGGACATGACGCGCAAGCCCTCCCAAGCCTTTACCCCCCCAAAGCACAGCATTGATTCAGATCCACCCGTCACCATGGCCGGTGCGGCACCGCTGCGTACCATCTGAAACGCCAACGCCATTGCATGATTGGACGATGCGCAGGCTGTCGACACAGTGAAACTCGGCCCCTTGATGTTGTATTCCATGGACACATGGCTGGCAGCGGCATTGTTCATAAGCTTTGGCACAACAAACGGATGTACGCGATTCTTGCCGTCTTCATAGACTGACCGGTAGTTGTCGTCCCAAGTGGACACACCACCACCTGCAGTTCCCAATACAACACCGGACCGATGGGCGGTGTCGCCATGGAATTCGATCCCAGATTGTTCGATGGCCTCTTTCGCCGCGGTCAGAGTAAATTGAGTGAAACGGTCATATAGCGTCATTTGCTGTCGGTTGAACCGGCCCTCGGTATCAAATCCGCGCACCTGACCACCGATCTTGATCGCCAGACGATCTACGTCGCGAAAATCCAATTCCCCAATGCCGCAGCGCCCTTCGCGCATGGCTTCGAGAGTTTCAGAGACCGAGTGCCCCAACGAATTGATAGTGCCAGCCCCGGTAATGACGACGCGCTTCATAACCGTCGTCAAACCTTTTCCGCGATCAATTTTTCGATGCCCGAAATGATTGCAGCGACATTCGAGATATCAAAATCTCCGGCCGTCGGTTCGTTTGCATTAAACGGGATCGAAATGTCGAACTCTTCCTCGATGGCAAAGATGCTTTCGACCAATCCAAGGCTGTCGATGCCCAAATCTTCAAGGGTGCTCTCGGGCGACACATCCGATGGCTCCAGCACGGCCTGCTCTGCAATGATCGCGATGACGCGATTGCTGATGCTCATATCAATCCCCTGATTGTCGCTTTGCGGGTGATTTAATCGCTCTCAGGCTGTTTGAAAACCGCCTTTTTCAGTGCCTCAACGTCACGGGCCATGCGAGGCAATCTGCGCTGCGCTTTATAAATCTCGGTATGTGTTTCCATTTTGATGCCAGGATAACCCATAATCACGCGGCCTGCGGGAACGTTCGACAGAATTTTAGTCCCCCCACCCGAGATCACCCGGTCTCCAATAAAAATGTTGTCGACAACACCGGTCTGACCGCCAAGAACGACGTTGTTACCAATCTCGACCGAACCGGAAACACCAGTTTGCCCGCACAACAGGCAGTCGTTTCCGACCCGCGTATTGTGCCCGACGTGAACAAGATTGTCCAACTTGGAACCGTTTCCTATTCGCGTATTCCGAATGGTTCCGTTGTCGATCGTACTATTGGCCCCCACCTCAACATCATCTCCGATCTCAACTGCGCCCAGAGAATGAATGCGCAGCCAACCCTGCGCCTTTGCGTCTCCCTGATCGCCCATGGTTTTACGGACATTTTCGACGCCTGACACTTCAGGAGTGACAAAACTGAACCCGTCGCCACCGATCCGTGCACCAGGTTGCGCAATGAACCGGTCGCCGATCACGGCTCGGGCACCGATGCTGACCATTTCCCGCAACAACGCATCTTTGCCCAATGTAGCATCCATTCCGATCGTACAGTGCGGGCCAATCACCGATCCAGCGCCAATGCGCGCACGGGGTCCGATAACACTTAATGGTCCGATCGAAACATCATGACCGATTTCAGCGGTTGGATCGACGACGGCAGACAGGTGAATTCCAGGCTGAACGCCCTGTCCCCGATCCATCATCGCCGTCACACCGGCCATTGCCATGCGCGGTCGCGGCGCAAAAATGGCTGCATCAAGCCCCAGGGATTTCCAATCGGCCCCGGGCCACAGGATCGCCACTCGCGCACCACCCTGCCCCAGGGCATCAGCGTATTTCGGCGACATCGCCAAGGCCAGATCGGTCGGTCCCGCTTCAGCCGGCTCAGCAGCGCGCAAAATCGTGAGGTCAGTATTCCCCTCAGCCTCGACACCGAGGGCCGTTGCGATCTGTTTGACAGTGAATTGCATTTGCGGCTCCGGTAAAAGGTCTGTGCGCCCCCGTCCTTACCCCTGAACCGCTGGCAGGACCACCCCCGCATTGCTTAATGCGTCCCAGACCTTTTTGTCGCGGTCATATACATCACGGCGATACTGGACCTCGCCCTTCGTGCCAACATAGGCCGTACGATAGATCAGGTGGACCGGAACCGGTTTGTCCAGTGGAACAGTGGTCTCGCGGCCGGTTCTAAGAACCCTATGGAAATAGTCTCTGGGGTCTTTTTCTTGAAGAGACAGCAGCGCATATGCGAATCCGAATGGGTCCGCCAACCGAATGCACCCATGAGAAAACGCCCGAATTTCCCGCGAAAACAAGCTTTTCTGCGGTGTGTCATGCAAATAGATGTTGTGCTTGTTGGGGAACATGAACTTCACCAACCCCAGTGCATTTCCTTTACCGGGTGGCTGGCGCATTGCAAACGGAAAGCTCCCAGAGGAAAACTGACTGAAGTCGACGGCCTCTCGATCAACCCGCCGCCCCCGTGAATCGGTGATTTCCAAGTGCCCTGCTGCGTTCGGATTAGCGCGCAGTTGTGGTAGATACTCTTTGGTCGCGATGGAACGGGGAACATGCCAGCTTGGATTGATGACCATATGTTCCATCTGATCCGAAAACTCGGGACTGCGGCGATCATGAGTGTTTTTGCCGATAACGGCCCGCGTTTCAAAGGTCACTCGGCCATCATCCACGATTTTGGCGGAAAAGTCGGTCTGGTTCACCAGAATGTGCCGGTCCCCCCGATCGCGCGGCAACCATCGCTCGCGTTCAAGCGCAACTATCACGGATTTCAACCGATCCGCCACGGAAACGTTTATCTCGGCAATAGTGCCTGGCCCGGCAACGCCATCCTGTTCCAACCCGTGCGCAGCCTGGAACTTCATCACCGCTGACCGAAGCCTGTTGTCATAGCTGGGGCTTGCGCTGGGCTTCATGTATCCCATGGCGACTAGACGGTTGCGCAACGCGATGACTGTCGTACCTGTATCACCCAATTCCACCTTCTGAACGGGAATGGTTGCCCCCCAACCGCCTGCCAAAAGCTGATCTTCGAGGTAAATTTTGTGTTTTAGCAATGTGAGATACTGAAACGAGTGGGGCGCGAGTGTGGCGAAATATGTTTCCGGATTCGCAGTCAGCACTTCGTTCAAAAAATCGGTCGCCGGTCGCCGCGGAACTGAACGGGCTATACCGGGATCAATCGAAGATGGTTTCAAAAGGCCGGACTGAACGTCCCGTGCGTAAGTAACGAATGTACGCGTCAATTCCGCTTCGACCAATCCTATGTCGCGTGACGATTTGGCCTCGCGCATTTTTCGGATAGTCTCGTCTACCCGATATCGATCAACTGGCAACCCATGCGTTTCTGCCCGGCTCAATGCCTGAATCAACGCAACGCGCCTAGCTTGGGAGGAGGCATCTTCGCCGGTCCAGATCGGTTGATAGTCGTTTTCGCGGTAAAACGCTCCAACTCCACCCTGTGATCCGACGGATTCGGCCACTGCTTGCTTGAATGCAAACGATTGTGCCTGCGCAGGAACTCCCCCTAGCAGTGACACTCCAGATATGGCGATCACGGTTGCAATGACATAGGCGGATCGTTGCCGAATGGAATGGGTCATGTGTCTCGTCTTGGTCATTGAAATACGTTTCTGCTGCGGTTAGCCAATCGAGTTTCTTAAAAACTGAAGGCAAATGTCCATTCACAAATGTGAAAAACGACGTCATGAAATATCAGTTGATGCTGGATTGCATCGCCCTGCCCGGCCTGCACTTAGTCCGAAATCTCAGTAATAAAATAGGCGTTACGCGTCAATTGCGCAAAATCTTGCCGAAAATTCCCCCTTACTTGCCCCAAAACCAATCAATTCTTGGCTCGCGAATCCGGCTATGGCATACATCTGGCACCTGGGGATGGTAACAAAAACTGACAAAAGCGCGCGTAACATCGTGCGCGGGCAGGAATAAGTACGGGACGACGCAGTAAATGACAGAATTGAGCTCGACGGGCTTGTCGCGACGCGCATTACTAGGTGCATTCGCAGCAACATTAGTATCAGCAGCACCAACTTTTTCCAACGCAGCGGGCTTTCTTCGTGGTGGGGGCGACATACGGCGCGTGCGCATGTATTCCGGCCGCACCGGCGAACGCCTTGATATGATTTATTGGGTGGATGGTGACTATGTCAAAGACGCTGTTGCCGAGATAAATCACTTTATGCGCGACTGGCGAACTGATCAGATAAAACCGATGGATCTACGAACCATCGACATCATGGCCGCTGCTCACAATCTGCTGGACGTCAACGAGCCCTATATGTTGCTTTCAGGTTATCGTAGCCCTCAAACCAATGCCATGCTCCGCTCCCGCTCCCGCGGTGTTGCCAAGAATTCTCTGCACATGAAAGGTCAGGCTGCCGACTTGCGCCTAGCTTCACGATCGGTTAGCCAGATGGCTAGTGCCGCCGCGGCGTGTCAGGCAGGCGGCGTTGGAAAATACAGCCGCTCCAACTTTGTACACATGGATTGCGGCGTCGTTCGCACCTGGCGTGGATAATACCCATAAAGCCTGTTCTGCTATTGTATTGCCTCCAACTATTGGGTTGGGGGCATTGTTTTATCCGAGCTTCTCCAAAGGGTTGCTCTATACTGGAAACTGGTCGGCTCAGACCGCCTGAGAAATACAGTTGCTAGTTTCGCAAGAACCAAGCACCGAGGTGGAAGAAATCATATGGCAAGTCCTCTGATCTTTTACTGCCGTGAACATCCGCTATTAAAAGCTGCAGAGCAGCATTAGAGCAATGGGCTGAGAGTTCGCAAAGGGCCGCTCCTGAAGGTGGTGCGCCACTGTGGCACTGCGGATGCTGCTCTGCCTCCGAGGTCGGCAGTGAGCCCATTGGTACAATTGCTGCGATTTCTGCTAATGTACTCTTACTACAGCAAGGAAGACATCAAATTACGACGTCAGAAGAGTCCAGATAAGTTTCAGTTTAGTGATACTGATTGCCTTCTCCGCAGTAAGTGGCCACATCCTCGACAAAAAGTTCAACTGAGCGCCTGTGTACGCTAGTAGACCGGGTCGCAAGATAGAATGTCGACGTCCAGTTCAGCCGGTCGGGTGCGACGGCTCTAAGCTTGTCGTGATATTCCATACTTGTTGCGAAATGCACCGGCAGAGCCCCCAGATAGTGCCCGGTTTCGATCAATACTGCCATCGCCTCCATATTCGCAACGACCGCCCGCATATCGGTTGGTTTCAATTCGGGAGATACGAACACGTCGTAAGATCGCTGGCAAATTTCATACATTGCAATATCTTCCGGACCAATTTTCGTATCCGGCACAGCAAACAGCGGATGGTCGCGCCCACAATACAATTGGTGCTCTTCGTCACACAGCTTGGTGTAGCGCAGTTCCGGCACCTGATTACGAAAAGGAGCGATGGCTACGTGCAAATCGCCCGAGATCAACCTTTGCGTCAATTCGATCGGTGAAGCGACAACTATTTCCAGCCTGACTTCGTTGGGACGGTTCAGAAATCGTTTCAGCGATCTGGTCAGATGCAAATCCGTCAACGTGTTAACCGCATCGACGATGCCAATCCGCAAATCGCCCGTCACAGCGTCGCGCAACTCCAGCAACTCAGCATCGAAATCTCGGACACTGCGTAAGATCTCACGTGCCTTGTGATAGGCGATCTCGCCACGTTCGGTCAGTCGGAACCCGCCCCTTCCCCGCTCGCAAACCCGATAACCAAGAGAATCTTCCAGATCACGGATTCGGATGCTGATCGCCGATTGGGTGATCCCCAATGCATATTGTGCATCGGTGAATCCATCGCATTCAACGACCGTCACAAAGGTTTCGAGAAGAGTATTTCTGAACAGTTTCAATGACGTCAACTTCCGCGATTCTCAGGCTCATCATTACATCAATTTTTTTCATGTGAACATAAGCAACATGATATTTTTTTGTGTAATTTTCTGTGCTGTGCTGGACCCAACCTGAACACCAAAAGGGATCAAGGGAGGAACCCAGCATGACCTTTACTCTACGGAAAATGCGAACGACGGCAGCGGCAACCCTGCTCAGCCTCGCACCGCTCAGTGCGCTGGCAGAAGACTGGAAATTCGCGATCGAAGAAATTCCGGGCTCGATCATGGACGCCTATGAGCAGGAGTTCAAATCGCGCATTGAGGCGGCCACCAATGGAGAAGTGACCGTCACCGTCTATCCGATGGGCACGCTTGGCACACCGACCGAAACAGTCGAACAGGCCGCCGATGGCGTCATCCAGTTCACCAATGTTTCAATCGGCAACCTGGGTACCGTGGTGCCGGAAAGCCAAGTCTTCCTGCTGCCCTATCTACTGCCGTCCGATCCGGCAGCGATCTCTAAAATCCTCAGCGGCTCGGAAACCATCTATGGCCCGATGAACGACGATTTCCGCAAGCGTGGTCTGGAAGTTTTGACCATGTATTCCGAGGGTCCGCAGGTCTGGACCACCAACCGTGAGATCCGCACACCCGAAGATTTCGACAACTTCAAAATGCGTGTGATGGTTTCGCCTATTCTGGTGGAAACCTATAACAACATGGGCGCCAGCCCGACTCCGCTACCGTTCGGCGAAGTGTTCGGTGCGCTGCAACTGGGTGCTATCGACGGTCAGGTCAATCCGATCCCGACCATCGAAGAGATGAAGTTCTACGAAGTCACCAGCCACCTGATCTGGGCCGGAGAGCAAGAGCTGGTCACCACAGTCGTGGCCGGATCGGACTGGTTCGAGACCCTCAGTCCCGACCGTCAGCAACTGGTGCGTGACACCATGGGCGACATGACCGGCTTCATCGACGGCGTTGTCACCGATTTCAACCAGCAACGTCTGGACATCATCAAGAAAGCCAAGCCTGATATCGGGCTGGTCGTTCTGACCGAAGAAGAACGTGATGTCTTCCGCGGGCGCAGCACCGGTACTTCGGCGGCTTACGTCGAAGCCGTCGGTCCCCGCGGTCAAGAACTGCTGGATGCACTGCAGGCCGAACTGACCGGCAACTGATACCTACTCAATCCACTCACTCAAAACTACCTCACGCGCCTTGCGCGTGAGGCTTCAAAAAAAGGGGAGGATATCATGCAAAGCGGCACTGCAACTCCCTTCGGCTTTTTGGGAAAGATCGACGCTGTCATCGGACGGATCGAAGTCTGGATCCTGGGCTGGGGAATCATCCTGATGGCCGTGAACACCATCGCCAATGTCTTTGGCCGCTACGTGTTCAACCAGTCCATCTATTTCTCGGAGGAACTGAACGAGTTCCTGATCGTGATCGTCACCTTCATGGGGCTGGGCTATGCCACCCGCAAAGGCATCCACATTCGCATGTCGGCGATCTATGACGCCCTGCCAATCAAGATGCGCAAGGGCCTGATGGTTGTGATTGCCGCCACCACCGCTGTCGTCATGGCCGTTCTAGCCTGGTACGCGCTGGAATATGTACAGAAAGTCGCCTCACGCGGGCGGATCACCCCGGCGCTGCAACTTCCGCTATATCTGACCTATGTCTGGGTCGTCATCGGCCTGGCGCTGGCCGCGTTCCAGTATCTGCTGACCGCGATCCGCAACCTGAATTTCGCGGAAGAAGAGGTCTATGTCTCGTACCTGGAAGTTGACAGCTACGAAGACCCGGAAACCGCAGCCGCGATCAAGAAATTCGAAGACTCCACGGAGGCAGACAAATGACCGAGTTGATGCTGGCCGTCATGATCGTCCTGCTGCTGGCAGGGTTTCCGATGAAAATGCCGCTGATCTCGGCGGCGGTGCTGGGGTTCCTTGTCTATTTCCCCACCATGAACATGCAAATCCTGATCCAACAAATGATCGGAGGGGTCAAACCCGCAGCGCTGATCGCGGTGCCGATGTTCATTCTGGCCGCCGATATCATCACACGCGGCCATTCCGCCAACCGATTGATCGATCTTGTGATGAGCTTCATGGGCCATATCAAGGGCGGTCTGGCGATTTCTGTCACCTCGGCCTGTGCGCTGTTTGGCGCGGTCTGTGGCTCGACCCAGGCGACCGTGGTGGCCATCGGTGGAGCGATGCGGCCCCGGATGCTGAAATCAGGCTACAGCGACAGTTTCTCGATCGGCTTGATCGTGAATGCGGCCGACCTCGCCTATCTGATCCCACCCTCCATCGGCATGATCATCTATGGCGTTGTTTCAGGCACCTCGATCTCACAATTGTTCATCGCCGGCATCCTGCCGGGGCTGCTGATCGTGGTCCTGTTCTCGGCCTATTGCATGCACTACGCCTATCGCCATGATATCCTTGTATTGCCGCGTGAAGGTTGGGGGCAGCGATTCGCCGCACTGCGCAGATCGCTTTGGCCGATGGGCTTCCCCGCCATCATCGTCGGCGGCATCTATGGTGGTGTCTTCTCGCCCACCGAAGCTGCAGCAATCTGTGTGCTTTATGCGGTCATCCTCGAAGTAGTGATTTTCCGCTCAATCAAGGTGAAAGACCTGTTCGACATCGCGCTGTCCACCGGAGCCATCACCTCGGTCGTATTCATTTTGATTGCGGCAGGGGCTGCGTTTAGCTGGACACTCAGTTTCGCTCAGGTGCCGCAAACCATCATCGCCGCGCTGGGTCTGGAAAGCGCCAGTCCGCTGATGGTGCTGCTAGCGATCAACATAGCGTTCTTCGTCGGCTGCATGTTTGTGGACTCGATTGTAGTGATCCTAATCCTGGTTCCGATCTTCGCTCCCATGATCAAAGCTAGCGGTCTGGACCCTGTTCTGGTCGGGGTACTGATCACGCTTCAGGTTGCAATCGGCGCAGCGACGCCACCCTTCGGCTGCAACCTGTTCACCGCTATTGCAGTCTTCCGGCGGCCTTTCGTCGAAGTGGTGCGCGGTGTACCCCCATTCCTGATCATCCTGCTGATCGTGAGCGGCCTGCTGATCGCCTTCCCTCAAATCGCCCTGTTCCTTCCGGAACTGGCCTATCGTTAATGCATTAAGAAACGGAGAAATCATGTCTGAACATGGTTATGAATCTGGTCGTCTGAATTTACCTTTTGTCGGCATCTCGACATTTGGCAAGAAACCCTATGTCCAAAACTGGGACGAGATCGACGCGGATGTGGCGATCCTTGGTGCGCCTTTCGATTTCGGCTGCCAATTCCGCTCGGGCGCACGCTTTGGTCCGCGCTCGGTGCGAGAGGCATCGACCCTGTTCAGTTTTGGACACGCAGGTGCCTATGACCACGAGGATGACGCCACCTATCTGGGCAGTGACGTGCGCATCGTCGATCTGGGCGATGCCGACATCATCCACACCAAGACCGAGGAAAGCCACGCCAACATCGAATACGGCGTCAAGAAAATCCTCGAGGCGGGCGCGATCCCAGTCACAATCGGCGGCGACCATTCGGTTAACATCCCCTGCATCAACGCCTATGCCGAGGATTGCGAAAAACACGGCCCGATCCACGTGATCCAGATCGACGCGCACCTGGACTTTGTCGATGAACGCCACGGCGTCACCGTCGGCCATGGCAACCCAATGCGTCGCGCGATCGAAAAAGACTATGTCTCGGGCATGACCCAGCTGGGCATCCGCAATGTATCTTCGACCGCAAAAGAGGGCTATGACGATGCGCGCGCGCGCGGTTCGGACATTCTGTCAGTCCGACAGGTGCGCAAGCTGGGCACCCAAGGCGTTCTGGACCGTATCCCAGAGGGTGTCCGCTACTACGTCACCATCGACATCGACGCCTTCTGCCCTTCTATTGCACCGGGCACCGGCACTCCCAGCCATGGTGGTTTCCAATACTATGATGTCTTGGAGATTTTACAGGGACTTTCTAAACGCGGAGACGTTGTCGGCATTGATTTGGTCGAAGTCGCTCCGGCCTACGATCCAGCCGAAAGCACGCAAATCCTGGCGGCGCAGCTGCTGCTGAATTTCATCGGTTTTATCTTTCATAATAAGATGTAGGTTTCCTGGCTCTGATGATGTGACCGCCCCCCGACGGCATCATTGTGCCAAGGTGGGTCTGCAACGATCCACAAAGGAGAGCGGTCATGTCAGAGATTATCACGGTCGGGCTCGATCTGGCGA
>NZ_JBQFQP010000018.1:0-87554 GCF_056536925.1 Ruegeria sp. CI1
ATACGAATGCGTCTACCTGCACGCCTGGGAGACCGGATCAGAGGCGAAGGCGGGCGTTGGGAAATGGATCGATTTTTACAACCGCAAACGCCCACACTCCGCCCTTGGCGGTAAACCCCCAGCCGTGGTCTATTGGCTGAGAAAAGATGAAACCCAAACCGATCAGCAGGAGCAAAGAGTAGCTTAAACTACGCCAAAACCTGTCCAAACATTGGGGAGTAGTTCATTCTTGTCGTAGCCACGATAGGCAGAGACTTGCATTCCAACCATCGCAATCGCTTCGATAGGTATAGAACAATGGATTGTGGACTAGAGTTTGTTGGTTTTTTGAGGTGCCTGTTCAGAAACTTCGATTTGCGGCTTCGTAGAGCAGGATTAAATAACCCTATGATGGCAGACCTCATGGGAGGTACATGTGTGTCCGCTTTGTCCTGCGGCATGTGAATTAGGCAGGCAAATCTCGCTGCACGAGACACGAAAGACCAGTTTCCCCGCCGCATGACAGCACACAAAACGGTACATAAGCAGCAACTTTTGCGCTGCGTGCGCGCGCAGCAGGAAATCAGGATGACCGGGTTGGGCTCTCAACAGACCTTAGCCGCAGCGTCAATGAATGGCGGCTATCGTTATTGGGTCAGAAATGCTTGACGTTTGGGTCAGAATTGAATGACGCGATATACCGATTTGTTGAGGTTTTGGAAGTCGATTGAGTCAGAAATCAGTGACGTTCCACAACATTGTTGAACGTCACACGAACCTGACCCAACCGTCATGGTTGGACCAGAAACGGGGTGAACGTTCGACTTTGAAAGCCTCCCCGATGTTGGACATCAGTTGATTGACCTTTGCGTCATAAACTAACACGCCGCCCCCATTTCATACTCCCGCACCGAGTTTCGTTTGATCTGGCTTCCCTTTTGGAAAATCAGGTCTGATTTGTAGATCAGACAGCGAAGCTGGCTGTTCCTGCCGATCTTCCATGTGGCGAACGCGGGAGGGGGCGAGGCAATGCAATTCGACAGGGGTGGTGCGGCCCGCAGGCGAAGCCGAGGACACGGCCCTGACTAATAGGTCTGCCCGAGGGGGAGGGCGGCGCCCTCGCCCAGACGGCCAGGGGCGTTTGGCTTGTTCAAATCCCGCCGGTCCACGAAAGGAAAGCGGCGGAGAGGATGACCCTCCACCATTGGCGGTTGTTACATTCTGTCATACGGCAAAAGGGACAGTCGGCCCATACCGGTCAGTCGACTATGGGCCAGATTGCTGCAGCCGCTGCTCGCGTTGTGGTCAATCGTTTCGTGAGCAACAAAGAGAGCGGCTACACTCACCAATCTTGGGGTAAAGCTGAAATTGATATGAAAGATCTTCAGGGTTCGGACATGTTTTCAAGTTCTGAGCTGCGCCTTGCTATCTGGAACGGCCTAGTTGCTCATTCATGTCTGCAAATGACACCGCCCAAAAATCGGCAAGAAACGCAGAACATTCCTGTTCGGAGACCTCCGAACGGGTGCCATCCGCATCCGTGGCCTTGCCCATCGTGTATCTTAGTTCCGTGCCCGTGTCCGTTTCGGTCAGATGATATGTCTCCGGAAAGCTCACTTTCGGACGCGCAGGATCCAGAATGCGAGTTGAGAAATAATCAAACGGTTCCCAATCCGTGACGCGATAGAAGAACTGAGCCATTTCGTGCGCACAGTGATAGCCGGAGCCGGGGCCGAGCCGACCGAGCGGGTTCTCCATCCGGATTTCTCCGACCCGGTTCATCCACTTCAGTTTGTGTTCAGGACTGACCAGTGCTTCCCACACCAAGCCTATGGGCGCGTCGAAATGGTACCGCATGGTCCACACGCCATCCGCTTCTTCGAGAAAGTCGCGCTGTCGGTTGGCGCGCATATTTTCCCAGGACCTGGCCAGATCGAAGACTCTCAAGCGGACGTGACCAAAATGATCAATCTCCTGCGAATAAGGTTCCAGTATGTCACTGATGTCCATGGCCTTTGCAGCCGCTTCAGTGAAAAGGGCGTAGCTGCGAATGCCGGTATGTTCGGCTACTTCCGTTTTGGTCAATCTGTGGACAAGAATGACATCCGACCCGGAGATGTCCCGGGTGGGGCCCAGTTGCATCTCGTCGAACCGGCCATGGTGGGCAATGATCTTGAGATCGAGATCCTCAACATTGGCGCAGGCGCGGCATGGGCATGTTGTGTTGGCGATTATGTTTTGCCGCCTGAGCGTGAATGCGTTGTAGAGATTTTCGCAGATGGTGAGAAACGTCTCTCCTGAAGGAAAATCCTGACGCGTCGAATACGCCAAAACAGCATCACCTTCTGTTTTCCAGAAGTGTAGCGGATCGCCAATCTGCTCAAACAGAACCCCCAAAAGAGACTGCAGGATCGGATTGGCATGATCCATTTCAGATGACGTCAGAAACCGGGTGTAGCCGGTTATATCCGCGATCATCAGATAACCTGTGTGGTGTGCTGTCATCTACCCCCACCCAAGCTGCTTCATTGAGTGAGCATCATTCCAGATCTTGGTCATTCGGGCAATCTTGTCGCCTTCGAACTCCATGACATACGCATACTCCGCAGCAACTGTGTTACCTGTCGGCGGCACTGGCCCACCTTCGCCGGTCTGGGTCCCTTTGAAAACCGATGTGGCGACCACGATATTTCGTTCGTGGTCGGTCGAGAACGACTTGAGAACGTAGTGACCGTCTGGAACCGGCGTCAACAGTCCGGCGGTCCATGCAGTGTAACCTTCTATCGTCGAGATATCGGCCAACGCGTCCGCCTGGCAGGAAAAGGGTGCGTTGGCGTGGCAATACTCTTTGCACACCTGCCAGCCCTTGCCGGTTTCACAAGCATCAAAGAACGCCATTGCGGATTCGGAAATTGTCATTGTTCTCTCCCATGTCTGTCGCGCCGAAAACGGCTTGTCGCGCTCGCCGGGGAGGCGCATGGGGTTTTATTAAATCATTTATTTTAAAAAAGACACTTTAAAATTATCAACCCCACACCCCTATGTCTTCAGCGTTGCCATGATCATGCTGTAAAAATTTGAAATATCACGCTTTTTATTGTCATGCCGTCCATAGAGAACAGCGCCGTGGACGCAGAACACAATGAAACTCGCAAGCTGCTTGGGGTCTTTGTCAGGCCCGATTTGTCCGTCGGTCTGAGCGTTTTTCAAGGCGGTTTCAATCAATGATTCGATCTCTGCACAGAACGCGCCAACCTGTTCGGCGGCATCAGGGCTGATCGCATGTTTTTGCGCCAGATGGTTCATCATCAGGCAGCCCTTGTATTCCGTTTTGGCAGCACCCAGCATGACGTTTTTCAGGAACGTCTCTACGCCGACCATGTTGGGATTGTCGCGCAGGATTTGGTATCGTGGTCCAATCACATGGCCACGATAGTGGCTCAAAGTTTCAAGGAACAGCCCGTCCTTGTCTTTGAACTCCTTGTACATGCTGGCAGTATTCAGTCCGGTTTCATGCACTATGTCGCTGATCGACGTCGCCACGTATCCTTTCTGCCAAAACACGCCCATGGCCTTTTCGACCACGTCGTTGCGAGAGTATGACTTCGGTCTTCCCATCGCGGCATATTAAAATGATCGCTTGACAATCACAAGGCACGTTGACGTGCGCTCCCTACTGCTCGAATTCAACTCTCAGATGCGAGGTTTTGGAGAACTCGCAGTCTGGGCATCAGTTGACAATGACTATTCGTCTACTCTGCAGCTTCATCTTGTGTCACACCTGTGTGTCACACCGCTCTAGTGTTTGCCTATCATGATGAACTGCTAGGATTTGGTGGAGCCTAGGGGAGTCGAACCCCTGACCTCTTGCATGCCATGCAAGCGCTCTCCCAACTGAGCTAAGGCCCCATGCCGTACCGCCTGTGCGGTGGACGGACGTTTATGCAACGCCGGTGAAGAGTGCAAGCCAAAAATACACCGATCAGGCCAAAATCTTCGGGCGTTGACCCCGTGCGACCCAACGGTCGTGCGGGTGCGGCGCGGGGCATTGCTGCCCCGTGCGGCGGTTCAGGACTCGTCGTCCGACGACACGTCGGTGATGTCGTCCAGCGAGACGCTGTCGTCGTCATCGTCATCGTCGAGCAGATCGTCGTCGAGATCGACATCCACGGCGTCGTCATCGTCGAGAAGATCGTCATCCGATACGGCTTCGCGGGCCTTGACCGATGCGGCATCTTCGGCATCGGCGGCGATCATCCGGCTCTTGCCGGTGTCCAGTTCCACGATCTCGCCCGTATAGGGGCTGACGATCGGGTTCTTGTTCAGGTCATAAAACCGTTTGCCTGTTGTCGGGCAAACGCGCTTTACACCCCATTCTTCCTTGGGCATGTGGAATCCCCTTGATATCTGCTGAGTCGTGTTGACGATTCAGGTCACCTGCCACATGCGGTAGGGACTGTCAAAGCCTTTACGCAAAAGGGGCGCATCTTGGGACGACATGCATTGCCAGGGCATCCCGCCGTGCCGCTGACGCTGCGGCGTTCGGCGCGGGCGCGGCGTATCAGCCTTCGGATTTCCCAACTGGACGGGCGGGTTACGCTGACCCTGCCCACCGGTATCCCCGAGGCAGAGGCACTGGATTTCGCCCGCGCGAAAGAAGGCTGGATTCGCCAGCATCTTGAGAAACGCCCCGACCATGTGGCGCTGCACTACGGGCAGGACATCCCGGTCGAGGGCAGCTTGCGGCGAATCGTGCCCGCCACCGGGCGGCGGGTGGAGTTGCGGGCGAACGAAATCGCCGTTCCCGAGGGCGGGGCAGAGCGCCGCCTGTTGCGATACCTTCAGGAACTGGCCCGCGACCGGCTGACCGGGGCCTGTGACGACTATGCCGCCATGATTGGCCGGCGCTACGTGCGGCTGACATTGCGGGACACGCGCTCGCGCTGGGGATCGTGCAACTCCGAAGGGGCGCTCATGTTTTCGTGGCGGCTGATCCTCGCCCCGCCCGACGTGCTGCACTATGTTGCCGCGCACGAAGTGGCGCATCTGGCCGAGATGAATCACTCTCGCGCGTTCTGGGCCCAGGTCGAGCGGATCTTTGGCCCGTATGACGCTCCCCGAAATTGGCTGCGCGACAATGGCAGCAGCCTGCATCGTTATCGTTTCGACGCAGGTGTGAGTTGACCTTGGGCGAATTTGTGATCACATGAACGGATGTTGAGCGCACGCCAGACCGACATCCAATCCGCCACGCATGACCGGATCTACCGGGTCCTGCGGTCGCGGATCATGCATGGCGAAATCCCTCCGGGGCACGCCTTGACCCTGCGCGGGATCGGCAAGGAATTCGGTGTCTCGATGACGCCTGCGCGCGAAGCGGTGCGGCGCCTTGCCGCCGAAGGCGCGTTGTTCCTGTCCTCTTCGGGCCGGGTCTCGACGCCAGAGCTGACCAACGACCGGATCGAGGAGCTGGCCGCCCTGCGCGCCCTGCTCGAGGTGGAACTGGCCAGCCGCGCCCTGCCGCGTGCGCATATGGCGCTGATCGACCGGTTGCAGGCGATTAACATGAACGTGGCCGAAATGGTCACCAAGCGTGACGGGGTGGGTTATATCCGCGCCAATCTGGAATTTCACCGCACGCTCTATCTGCGGGCGCAGGCGCCGGCGATGCTGGCCATCGCCGAAACCGTCTGGCTACAGCTTGGCCCGACCATGCGCGCGCTTTACGGTCGGCTGCAACGTACCGATACGCCGCATTATCACCGGCTGATCATCGCCGCGCTCAAGGCAGGCGACGAACCGGGGTTGCGTTTGGCGGTCCGTTCCGACGTCACCCAGGGGTTGCGGCTGCTGGTCGCCTGACCGACAGCATTCAGGGCTTTGTGGCGATCTGGCTGACATAGGACATGAAGCCGAAAAACCTGTTGGCCTTCAGCCGCTGCCGGGCCTCCGCTTTCAGGGCCGCCGCCGTTTCCGGGAACAACAATCCGGTCTCGGCCATTCTGTCCGCGCCCCGGTCAATTACCGTCATGAAATACCCGGCCTCGCCTTCGGCCACATATCCGTGCCCTTGTCGCGTGCCTGGCTCGAACCCTGCATGCGTCAGCAGATCGCCCACCTGACGCATGATCCACAGGTTGGTGACATTCTGGTTGATCATGAACCGGACGATCTGGTCCAAAGGGTCGTAGTCCCCGATCTGGGCCGTGGCGGTGTCGTAATCCCCATCACAGATCGCCAGCACGCCGCCCGGCCTGAGGATGCGGAATGCCTCGGCAATCGCATCGCGAGGGGTGGGGACATGACATAACAGCGTGTGCATCAAGACCATGTCCACGGATGCGTCCTGCAATCCGGTGTCTCTGGCATCACCGGTCTGGAAACTCAGGTTCGGCTCGGCCGCGAACTGCGCGCGCGCCCGCTCGACCATGACCGGTGAGGGCTCGATCCCCAACGCGCTGGCGGCCCCGGCAACCTTGATCAGGTCGTGTGTCACATGGCCGGTACCCGACCCCAGCTCCACCGCAAATGCGCCGGACGGCAGTTTCATCCCGCGCAGATAAGCTTTGCGTATCGCGACCTGCGACGGGTCAAGACAACGCGCCTCCATCGCATCCGCGATCGTGGATTGAACGGTGTGGTCCTGCGCTGCGAGGTTGGAATACGGATCTGACATGGCGCTCCCCGGTCTCTTTTCTGTCCGGTCAGTGTCACTCGAATCGGCCAAATCTCCAAATTCACCCGCGCCGGTCACCTCAGCCGGCGCAGCGAATGGCGGACAGGGCTTGGATGATGTCCCTATCTGAGACATTATCCATCGAACAATAGGGGAGAGAGACCATGACACACTTCACCCGCCGCGGCGCCTTGGGATTGATGGGGGGCGCGGCGGCGCTGCCCGCCTTGGGAACTCCGGCCCTTGCCAACACCAAGATGACGGTCGGCGCGTTGCGCTTTACCAGCCATGCCGCGTCTTTTGTTGCCTACGAGCGCGGCTATTTCTCGGACGAGGGGCTGGATATCGAGTTCCGCTTTTTCGAGGCGGCGCAACCGATGGCGGTGGCGATTGCCAGTGGCGATGCGGACTATGCAGTGACGGCGATCTCGGGTGGTTTGATCAGCCTTGCCGAAAAAGGCGCAACCAGGGTGATCGGCGGCGCTCTCAGCGAAGAGCAGGGCATCGACGGCCAGATGATCCTGGCCTCGAATGCCGCTTACGAGGCCGGCTTGACCAGCCCGGCGGCGCTGGACGGCAAGAAATTCGCGGTCACGCAACCGGGATCGTCCTTTCACTACATGGGGTCCAGGATCGCGGCCGCCGAGGGTGTCTCGGTCAGCTTCACCCCGTTGCAGAAGGTCGGCGCGATCATTGGCGCGATGAAATCGGGGCAGGTGGATGCATGGTCGATCGTGCCCCACATCGCCAAGGCTCTGGCAGGTGGTGGTGCGGTTCAGGTGATCGGCAATGTTGCCGACTACATCCCCGACTATCAGGTCACGACCGTGTTCACTTCGGCAGACAATGCCGCCAACGAACGCGCCCAGACCGAGGCTTTTCTGCGCGCCTTTTCGCGCGGGGCGGATGATTTCAACGCCGCGCTGGTCGACAGCACAGCCGGTGACGAAGCCGCCGAGGATATGGTGCAGCTGATCCACAAATACGTCTACACCGACCGCCCCTATGAAAAGGCCGCACCGTCGATCCGCAACGGCGCGATGCGTATCAATCAGGGCGCGGCGCTGAACATGGCCTCGGTCGAGGACCAGTTGAGCTGGTTCAAGTCCGAAGGGCTGATCAAGCCGGAGATCACCAGCGAAGTTCTGGTTGATCCGTCATATGTCCAGATGATCTGAGCGGACCGGGCGGGGCCACCCGCCCGATTTCTTCATGGAACTGACAATCCGGAACCTGACGCACCGCTATGGTGACATGCTGGTGCTTGACGATGTCTCGCTGCACATCCCTGCGGGTGAAATCCTGTGCGTGGTCGGCCCCTCGGGCTGCGGCAAGTCCACCTTGCTGCGGATGATCGGCGGACTGGAGCAGCCGGACCAGGGGCAGGTGTTGCAATCGGGCGAGGTTCCCGACGGGTGCCTCAACCCCCTGACTTTCGTTTTTCAGGACTTTGCCCTGCTGCCGTGGCGCAGCGTGGCGGGGAACATTTCACTGGTGCTGGAGGATCACCGGCTGCCGTCGCGAGTTGTACAAAATGGCATATCGGATGTTCTGGAGCGTACAAAACTGACAGATTTCGCAAATGCACTGCCCAGACAGTTGTCCGGCGGCATGAAGCAGCGCGTCGCAATCGCTCGCGCACTGGCGGTCAACCCGGCGGTTCTGCTGCTCGATGAACCGCTGTCCGCGCTGGACGCGCAGACCCGCGAACTGTTGATGGAAGACCTGATTTCACTGTGGTCACGGCAGCCATTCACAGCCGTATATGTCACCCATAACCTGGCCGAGGCAGTGCGTCTGGGTCACCGCATCGCAGTCCTGTCGCGCCGCCCCGGACGGGTACGCGAAGTGATCGCTATCGACACGCCGCTGACCGAAAGAGAGGCCGGAGATTCCGACCTCGAAGCGCTGCAAAAGCGGCTCTGGGACCTGATGCGCGAAGAGGCGCTGGCGGCGGATCAGGAGTTGGCCGATGCCTGACGCCTCACGCCCTGTCCCGTTTCGCGGCGGTGGCTTTTCGCCGGTTTCAAAACGCGGTGCAGGAGCTGCGGTTTTCATTGTATTGCTTATACTTATCGAATGGGGAACGCGGGCTGGCTGGATCTCGAACCTGACCCTTCCGCGCCCCTCGGACGTGGGGGCCACGTTGATGGAACTGGCCCGTTCAGGCGCGTTGTGGACGCATCTGCTTCCCTCGGTGACGCGGCTTCTTGTGGGGTCGGCGATGGGTGTAAGCGCAGGGATCTGCGTTGGTGTCATGATCGGTCTGTTCTCTTACGTCCGGGCCGGGCTGGTGCCTTTGGTGGCCGCGATTTTTCCAATCCCCAAGATCGCGCTGCTGCCGCTTTTCGTGATCTGGTTCGGTATCGACGAGGGGTCTAAATACGCCCTGATCGCGCTGGGCACCTTCACGCCTACGGTGGTCTCCACCTATGGTGCGGTGGACAATGTCGACCGCAACCTGATCCGCATGGGGCAAAGCTTTGGCCTTGGCTGGAACAGCATCGTCCGCAAGATCGTCCTGCCCGGCGCACTACCCGGAATCCTGTCCGGACTGCGCGTTTCACTGGCAATCGGCATCATTCTCTTGGTCGCAGCCGAGATGCTGGGCGCCGAATTTGGCATCGGCGCCTACATCCTTCAGGCAGGCGCGCTGTATGACCTTGAGCGACTTTTTGCCGGAGTTGTCATTCTGTCGGCGCTGGGCATTCTGACGAGCTGGGCCATCGGGCTTTTGGAAAAACGCCTTCTGGCGTGGCGCAGTTGATCGCTGTATTCTGGGGCAAAGGCAAATCAGAAAAAGAGCAGGCCGGGCAATGATCAATCGACGGATGTTTTCCCTTGGAGTTGGCGCAACGCTTGTGACCGCCTGTTCGGGCGGTGGTGTGGCGCCCACACCGCAAGTCACACGGATGCGCGCGGTGCCGAATGCGGGCTGGGAGGCCTGGGTGACCAGTTTCAAGAACCGTGCGTCAGCGCAGGGTATTTCCCAATCCACGATCAACACAGCGTTTCAGGAGGCCGGCTATCTGCCCGAGGTGATCGAGCGGGACCGCAACCAGACGGAATTCAAACGCTCGCTGGAGGATTATCTGGCCATCGCTGCCTCGGACGAGCGCATCAACACCGGCCGACAGATGCTGCAACGCCACGGCAGTACCCTGTCGCAGATCGAGTCGCACTACGGCGTGGACAAGGAAGTTGTCGTTGCCATCTGGGGGCTCGAAAGCCGCTATGGCGCGCGTCGTGGTGATGTGCCGGTGGTCTCGGCACTGTCGACACTGGCCTATGACGGGCGGCGCGGCGCATTCTTTGAAAGCCAGCTGGTTGCGGCACTGAAGATCGTTCAGAACGGGGATACAGCGCCCCGGAACATGACCGGAAGTTGGGCGGGAGCGATGGGGCACACGCAATTCATCCCGACGTCTTATCTGGCCTATGCCGTCGATTTCACCGGCGACGGACGGCGCGATATCTGGTCAGAGGATCCTACCGATGCGCTGGCCTCGACGGCGGCGTATCTGGCGCGCTCAGGGTGGGTTCGGGGGCAGCCCTGGGGCGGCGAGATTGGCTCTGCCGCGGCCCGTTCGGGAACACCGATTGCCACCTTGCAGCCGCAGGTGCCCGGACCACAGATTGCGGTTTTCCAGAATTTCAGGGTTATCAAGCGATACAACAACTCGGACAGCTATGCGATTGGTGTGGGCCACCTGTCCGACCGGATCGCCGGAGGCGGACCGTTCAACGCATCCTTTGGTCCCGATGAAACCGGGTTGACGCTGGATGACCGCAAGGAGTTGCAACAACGCCTGACTGCCGCCGGGTTCGACACGCAAGGTGCGGATGGGGTGATCGGGTCGAACTCCACGACGGCAATCAGTGCCTATCAGCGCGCCAACAACCTGACGGTGACAGGCCAGCCATCTGCCGAGCTGTTACGGATGCTGCGTCGAGGCTAGCGGCGCGGCTCAGGCCGCGAGTCCCCTGGACCCGATATCCAGGAACTTCTGACGGCGGTCCTTGATCAGGGTCGCGCTGTCCTTGCCGCCCAGTTCCGTCAGCATGGTGGCAATCGCCTTGCTGACGGCCTCGATGGTGCTGTGTTTATCCCGGTGCGCGCCGCCTTTTGGTTCGGTAATGATCCGATCGATCACGCCCAGCTTGTGCAAGTCCTGCGCGGTCAGGCGCAGCGCTTCGGCGGCCTCGCGCATTTTTTCGGCATCCTTCCACAGGATCGAGGCGCAACCTTCGGGAGAGATCACCGAATAAACCGAGTGTTCCAACATCGCCACGCGGTTGGCGGTGGCGAACGCAACCGCCCCGCCCGAGCCACCCTCGCCGATGATGACCGAAACAAGCGGTACGCCGATCTTGAGGCACATCTCGGTCGAGCGGGCGATTGCTTCGGACTGGCCGCGCTCTTCGGCGCCCTTGCCGGGGTAGGCGCCAGCAGTGTCGATCAGAGTGATAACCGGCAGGCCAAATCGGCCTGCCATTTCCATCAGGCGTACGGCCTTGCGGTATCCTTCGGGCCGGGCCATGCCGAAGTTGCGTTCGATCCGCGACTTGGTGTCGCTTCCCTTTTCGTGGCCGATCACCATGACCGGTTGGTCGTCGAAACGCGCCAACCCGCCCATCACGGCAAGATCGTCGGCAAAGTTTCGGTCCCCGGCCAGGGGCGTGTATTCTGTGAACAGCGCTTTGATATAGTCCTGACAATGAGGTCGTTCCGGATGGCGTGCCACCTGGCATTTCCGCCAGGGTGTCAGATCCTTGTACAACTCGTCCATCATCTTGGCAGCCTTGGCATCCAGCGCCGCCGCTTCGTCAGCCACGTCCATTTCTTCGTTGGCCCGGGCCAGCGCGCGTAACTCTTCGGCCTTGCCTTCGATTTCAGCCAGCGGTTTCTCGAAATCCAGATACTGGGTCATGACGTCTCTCAAAGCGGAATCTCCGCGTTATATGACCCGAGGTCGCCCAAGATGCAACTCGGCAAGATTTAAGTTACCCGAATAGGATGTCGACGGTGTGTTGGGCAAGTGGCAAGAAACACCTCGGCGGTTTTGGACTTTGGTTGATCTGAGGTTCTTTGAAGCCGCCACAAGTTCCATACGGGAACCTTCTGATCTTTTTTGCGTTAGTTGCGGGGTGATTAATTTCGGCGCTTTCAAAACCTTGAATACATGTGTGCTGGAAAAGTGATCACGTCGGACTTGCCGAGTGAAAACTTGCCGAATAGGCTTTTGTTGATGGCGTTGTGAAAGACCGGGGAAAACGGCGGCGACGCACCCAACAGGGAGTTGATGATGAAATCTGTCGTTACCGGGTTGGCCGGAGTTCTTGCACTGGGAATGGTTGTCACGGCCTCGGCCGAGACCCTGACGCTTACTCCCGCAAGCCCACAGCCGTCGAATCCCAAGGCGGGGCTTGCGGTGAAATATGCCTGGGCGGGTGATCCGCCCGCGCAGATTCAGTCGATCAGTGCCGCCAAAAGCATGATTGCCGACGCCAAACCGGGCTTGCCGCTCAGCGGTCTCGACTACCGAGACACCGATGAGGGCGAGCCTGTCATGACCTTCGATCAGGCGATGAATGTTGCTGCTGACATCAAAGGGTATATCCGGTTCGACGCGCCGGGAACCTATACGCTGGAAACCTGGTCGAACGATGGAATCGATGCGAATATCGGCGGGCAGCTGGTTGGATATTTTTCCAGCCGCCAACCCTGCGAAGCCAATCAGCGCGTGGATGTCGAAGTGCCAAAAGCGGGCTGGTATGATCTGAGCATCGTCTATTTTCAGAAATACAGCACTGCGTGCCTGATGATGAAATGGGGCAAGAAGGGTGACAAGCTCAAATGGGTGCCGAACGACGTCTTTGGTCATTGACCAGCTTGAGTGATCAAAGCAAGCGGGGCCATGTGGCCCCGTTCGTCATTTTGGGGAAAGGCCAAGTGCTGCGCGCAATGCGGATTCGGGTGCGCTGAGTACCGGAATGCGGCAGTTCAGATGTGCCGTTGCCCCGGCCATAGAGGCCTGTGCCAATACGACACAAGCTGTGTCCGGGGCAATTTCCAGTGCGCGCGACAGCTGCACGGCAATGCGTTTGGCAAAGGCTTCGGTATCGCCCGAGATAAAATGCACCCAAAGATGGGCAAGCGGCAACTCACGGATGTTGGGTTCCAGTCCGATCTCGGCAAAGGCTTTGGTCAACAACCGGGTCGAAGGTTCGCGCGTGCTGTCCAGACAATAAGCCATCAGGACCGGTCCTCCGGTTGATGCGGCCTCTTGCATCATGGGCCAGTCGACGCGCAGTGCCCCGGCCCGCGCAGCGATCTCGCCGATTGTCGAACAGGTGCAAATCGCGTTTGGCGCAGTGAAGATGGCCGAGTGGATTTCCAGCGCCAGTTCGGCATTAATCCCGTGCAAGCCCCGGTCCAGCCAGTCAGGGCGCACAACATGCGTCAGCTTTGCATCCGGCGCGATCCGCGCCGAAAGAGCGTCAAAGGTGGCGCAATGCACTGCAGCGGTATGAAACAAGGTCAACTCGGTCATACTTGGAAACCTATCAGAAAAGGGCGCCCGATGGACGCCCTTTCGCAAAATCTCGATATGGGCGTCAGCCGTTTGCGGAAATCAGTTCTGCCTGGGCCACGATCACCTCGGCCTGCTTGATCGAAGCGATGTCAACCAGGCGACCCTTGTAGACGGTGGCACCTTCGCCTTTGGCCTTGGCCTGCTCCATTGCGGCAAGGATTTCGCGGGCCTCGGTCACCGCTTCGTCGGACGGGGTGAATACCTGATTGGCCAGCGCAATCTGTTTGGGGTGGATCGCCCATTTGCCGACCATTCCGAGCGTGGCTGAACGTCTGGCTTGCGCGATATAGCCTTCGTCGTCCGAGAAATCTCCGAACGGTCCGTCCACCGGCAACACCCCGTGGGTGCGGCAAGCAGCAACGATGGCGGCCTGTGCCCAGTGCCACGGGTCTGACCAGTGCTTTTCGCCATTGCGCAACATATAATAATTTTCCTGCGTGCCACCGATGCCGGTGGTCTGCATCCCCATCGAGGCGGCAAAATCAGCCGCGCCCAGGCTCATCGCCTGCAAACGGGGGGAGGAGGCTGCGATTTCCTCGACATGGGCAATGCCGGCAGAGGATTCGATGATCACTTCGAAACTGATCGGCTTGGTCCGGCCCTTGGCGCGTTCAATGGCGGTGACCAGCGCGTCGACGGCATAGACATCGGCGGCGCTACCCACCTTGGGGATCATGATCTGATCCAGCCGGTCACCCGCCTGTTCCAGCACGTCCACCACATCGCGGTACCAATAGGGTGTATCCAGCCCGTTGATGCGCACCGACATGTACTTGTTGCCCCAATCGAGGGTGTTCAGCGCCTCGATCACATTGGCGCGGGCAGTATCCTTGTCCGAAGGCGCAACCGAATCTTCAAGATCGAGGTTGATGACATCCGCTGCCGACGCCGCCATTTTTGGAAACAGCTTGGTGTTGGAGCCGGGACCGAACAACTGGCAACGATTGGGGCGCGCAGGGGCGGCGGGCTGTATGCGGAAACTCATCGGTTGACCTCATTGAGTAAGGAAATTGCGATTTTCTTGCAGAATGAGGTATTAAATTGCGCGCACTTGCGCAAGCGTCATTATGCGTGCGCAGCAATGCAATCGCAGCATCCATCAAGATCAGGCGCTGATAAGGTGATTAAAGATTAATCAGTTTGAAAACTTCGAAGATTCTTGCGTGATTATCGCAGATCGTGCAATGATCTTCGCTTTGAGTGAAGTGAGCGGGGAAATACGCGAAACGCTCGTAACCGCGCTTCAATAGGTTACGCCGGAAACAAAGGAGTGCACCGCAATGATCGAGACACCGTATCTGCTGTTTTTGGGTGATGCCCCCGACCAACTGGCCGCCAAGGTTGCCGTCGGCATCAAGGACTGGCGTCCGGAAAACGCCGTGGGTCAATTCCGTATGGACGGTTGCAAGGCCGATCTGGGTCTGAAGGACATGGATCTGGTCGAAGCGCGCGAGGCAGGGGCCAAGACGCTGGTCATTGGCGTGGCCAACCGGGGTGGTGTGATCAGCCAGGAATGGAAGAAAGTTCTGGTCATGGCGCTGGAGGAAGGGTTTGATCTGGCCTCGGGCTTGCACAACCTTTTGCGCAACGAGCCTGATCTGGTGGCCGTCGCCGAAGCTTGTGGACGGACCCTTCATGACGTGCGCGTACCTTCGGTGGATTACCCGATTGCCAACGGCATCAAGCGCAAGGGCAAGCGGTGCCTGGCGGTTGGCACCGATTGTTCAGTGGGCAAGATGTATACAGCGCTGGCAATGGACAAGGAAATGCGCGAGCGCGGCATGAAGTCGAGCTTCCGCGCTACCGGGCAGACCGGCATCCTGATCACCGGTGACGGTGTGCCACTGGATGCGGTGATCGCCGATTTCATGGCCGGATCGGTGGAATGGCTGACCCCGGACAATGACGACGATCACTGGGACCTGATCGAAGGGCAGGGCAGCCTGTTCCACGTTTCCTATTCGGGCGTCACCATGGCGCTGATTCATGGCGGTCAACCGGATGCGCTGATCTTGTGCCACGAACCCACGCGGGAGCACATGCGCGGACTTCCGACCTATCAGTTGCCGACGCTCGAAGCGCTGCGCGATACCGCGCTGAACTTGGCTCTGGTGGCTAACCCTGACTGCAAAGTGGTGGGTGTTTCGGTAAATACCCAGCACATGGGCGAAGGCGACGCCAAGGCCTATCTGGCGCAGATTGAGGCCGATATGGGGTTGCCTGCGACCGATCCATTCAGGTTTGGGTCCGACAAGCTGGTGGACGCGCTCGCCGCGATGTGATGCAAGCGGCTCGCCGGTGGCGGAGTATGGCCGCCTCCGGCGGGAGTATTTGGAAAAAGATGAAGGAGCAGGCGAGTGCAGATCGAAGTCTCTCGCGACGTGTTCCGGCTGGCGCAGGTGTTCACCATCTCACGCGGGTCGCGGACCGAAGCCAAGGTGTTGACGGTGCGGGTGACAGACGGTGCGCATCAAGGTTGGGGCGAATGCGTGCCTTATGCGCGCTACGACGAGACACTGGAAACGGTCGAAGCCGAGATTGTCGGGTTGCCTGCGGAGTTTACGCGCGAAGGGTTGATGGACCTGTTGCCTGCTGGTGCGGCGCGCAATGCGGTGGATTGCGCTTTGTGGGATCTGGAAGCCAAGCGGACAGGCAAGCGGGTTTGGGAGCTGGCAGGTCTGCCGGAGCCGGGACCGGAAATCACCGCTTACACGCTGTCTTTGGACACGCCCGAGGCGATGCAGGCGCAGGCAGCCAAAAATGCCCATCGGCCTTTGCTGAAGATCAAGCTGGGTACGCCCGACGACATGCTGCGGCTGGAAGCGGTCCGTGCGGGTGCGCCGAACGCAAAAATCATCGTTGACGCAAACGAGGGATGGACCGCCGAGGTGTATGCTGACCTCGCGCCGCATCTGGTGCGACTGGGTGTTGCATTGGTCGAACAGCCCTTGCCAGCCGGGCAGGACGAAGCGCTGATCGGGATGGATCGCCCGGTGCCGGTCTGTGCCGACGAGAGCTGTCATGACCGTGCCAGCCTGCCCTCGCTCAAGGGCAAATACGATGTGGTTAACATCAAGCTGGACAAGACCGGCGGTCTGACCGAGGCGTTGAAGCTGCGCGCAGCCGCGTTGGCCGAGGGGTACGACATCATGGTGGGGTGCATGGTGGGCAGTTCACTGGCGATGGCCCCTGCGACACTGGTGGCTCAGGGCGCGATGGTGACAGATCTTGACGGCCCGCTGTTGTTGGCCGAAGACCGCGACACCCCGTTGATTTTTGATGATGCCGGAGTGTACCCGCCCAAAGCGGCGCTCTGGGGCTGAGGAGACACAAGACATGACCCGCACCGTTTATGTGAATGGAGAATACCTGCCTGAGGACGAGGCAAAAGTCTCGATCTTTGACCGGGGGTTTCTGATGGCCGACGCGGTCTATGAGGTGACCAGCGTTCTGGGCGGCAAGCTGATCGACTTTGAGGGCCACGCGGTGCGCCTAAAGCGGTCGTTGGACGAACTGGACATGGCCGAGCCCTGCAGCAAGGACGAGTTGCTGGAAGTTCATCGCCAACTGGTGAAGCTGAACGGGATCGACGAGGGTTTGGTTTACCTGCAAGTAACCCGCGGCTCCGACGGGGATCGGGATTTCGTGTTTCCGTCGGCCGATACCAAGCCGACGATCGTTCTGTTCACCCAAAACAAGCCTGGTCTGGCCGACAGCCCGGCGGCGGTTAAAGGCAACAAGATCATTTCGATCGAGGATATCCGCTGGGGCCGTCGCGACATAAAGACGGTCCAGCTTTTGTATCCGTCGATGGGCAAGATGATGGCCAAGGCGGCGGGCTGCGACGACGCCTGGATGATCGAGGATGGGTTCGTGACCGAAGGCACCTCGAATAACGCCTATTTCGTCAAGGCCGGCAAGATCGTGACTCGGCCGCTGTCGAACGACATCCTGCACGGGATCACCCGCAAGGCGGTGCTGCGTCTGGCTGCCGAGGCGCAGATGGAGATCGAAGAACGCCTGTTCACCATCGACGAAGCGAAAGAAGCGGACGAGGCATTCACCACTTCGGCAAGCGCCTTTGTCATGCCGGTTGTCGAGATCGACGGAGTGCGACTGGGGGATGGCACACCCGGACCGATCGCCCGACGTCTGCGCGAGATTTATCTGGACGAAGCCCGCAAAGAGGCAATCTGAGTTACTGCTCAACCGAACCGATAGCTTGACGCGGTAAGCGAGCCGAAAAACTGGGTTTCGTGATACACGCGTTTTGCGGGGGCCTCTTCGGCGGCCCCCAGCGCCACAAAAAGCGGCACCAGATGGTCCTCCTGCGCGTGACAGGTGCGCGCGGACGGAGCGCTTTCCCAATTCAGCATTGCTTGCGTTCTGGCATCCGGTTCAAGTCCAAGTGCTGCGTCGAGCCAGGCGTCGAATTCCGCCGAGGGCTTTTCCCCCTCGCGTCCCATCAGGCGCAGGTTGTGATAGCTGAGGCCGGAACCGACGATCAGCACGCCATCATCGCGCAATGGGGCAAGGGCGCGGCCAAGTGCCAGATGCTCTGCCGGGTCATAGTGACTGCGCAGAGAGATCTGAAAGGTCGGCATATTCGCTTCAGGATACATCACCGCCATCGGCGCGAATGTTCCGTGATCGAACCCTTGAGTGTCGTCCAGCCGAACCGGCAGACCTGCTGCCGCCATCAGATCAGCACTGCGCCGGGCCAGATCAGGAGCACCGGGTGCCGGATAAACGATTTCATAGGTCTCTGGCGGAAAACCGAAATAGTCATACACCATGGGCGGTCGGGGGGATGACATGACAGCATATGCATCGCTGTCTTCCCAGTGTCCCGAGATCATCAGGACCGCTTTAGGCCTTTCGCCAATATCTTGTGGCATCCGTGCCAGAGACGTTTCCAGTTCCTTGAACCGTTGGCGCATGTCAGGCAGCCATGGCCATGGACCGCCACCATGCGAGATAAAATAGGTTGGCAATGGATTGGGCATGATCACCTCGGGACGCCTGATGTTTGCAGTAAGGATAAGACAGATTGTCCGCGACTGTCAGGTCGCTTTCCAAACAGTATTTGTGTGTTTCTGCGTCCTTCGGAATGAATGCGACAGCGAGTTGGCGCAAACTGCCCAGTGTACGAAATCCCTCGCCCCTAGGTTCAATGTGGGAGGGGCGGAACATGCAGCCATTCAAGGGAATACGAGTGCTTGATCTTACGCATGTCTATGCGGGACCGTTTTGTACCTTTCAACTTGGCGTTCTTGGGGCCGAGGTCATAAAGATAGAACCGTTGACGCAACCCGACATGACCCGTGCGGAGGGCGCGGATGCAGCGCTGAACGCCATTGGCATGGGGTTGGGGTTTCAAGCGCAGGGGGCTGGGAAACGCACCTTGGCGCTTGATCTGAAATCGGACGAGGGTCGGGAGATCTTTGACCGGCTGGTTCGAACCGCAGATGTCGTGGTGCAAAACTATACGGCCCGCGCGGTCGAAGCTTTGGGATTGCGATATGATCGGCTAGCGGCCTTGAAACCTGATCTGATCTATTGCGCCATCAGCGGGTTCGGTGCGACAGGGCCGAAGGCAGGCCATCCGGCCTATGACGTGGTAATACAGGCCTATACAGGGGTCATGACCGCCAATGGCGAAGTGAACGGCACCCCAATTCGTGTCGGACCGGCCATGGTAGATTACGGAACCGGGGCGCAGGCCGCGCTGGCGATTTCAGCGGCGCTTTTTGGGCGCGCGACGACAGGGCAGGGACGGAGGATCGACGTGGCAATGACCGACTGCGCGTTGATGATGATGAACTCTAACTCGATGACCGCATTGGCAACTGGAAAGGCGCCAAAACCACATGGTAACAACGACCCTTCGCTTGCCGGCTATGCGACATTCGAAACTGCGGACGGTTTGCTGATGATCGGAGCATACACCAATACTCAGATGGCGAACCTGATGCGGGCGATCGGCAAGCATGAGCTTGCCGAAGAAATCTTGCAAACGCCCCGCGCTGAAATCGGCAAACGACGAGAGGCGGATTCCGCCGCAATCGCGCAGGCCATGGCTTCGCGAACGGCTGAGGAATGGGAGCAGGTGCTCAACGCACACCACGTGCCGGCGGCTCGTGTACGGAGTTTGGAAGAAACGTTAGACGAGGCGCAGCTGGCCACGCGAAACGTCATTCAAAAGGTGGATGATCGCAGGTTTCCCGTGGCGGGCTTCACCTACGATTTCGGAGCGCCTGCATTGACCAACCCACCCCGCGCCCATGGCGCGGACAGCCGCGCCATATTGGAGGAATTTGGTGTCGACGCGGCCGCATTCGACGACCTGGCTGCGCGTGGTATAGTGTTCAGCCCTTCTTGAGGACGTTTTCCTCGAACGCGACCTTGAAGGCAGCCTGTTTCTCTTGGCTGGCTTCGGTCTGGTAGTTGGTTTTCCACTCGTCCATGGTCATGCCGTAGTAGATCTCGCGGGCCTCGTTCTTGTCCATTTCGATGCCCTTTTCGTTGGCCGCTTCCTGATACCAGCGTGCAAGGCAGTTGCGGCAGAACCCGGCAAGATTCATCAGGTCGATATTCTGTACGTCCGTGCGATCTTCCATCAGGTGTTTTTGAAGGCGGCGGAAGGCTGCGGCCTGAACTTCGATTTCGGTTTGTTGGTCCATGCGTGGGCTCCGTGTGAGTGACTTGGCCTTGAGGTAGCAACACTTGTCCGGCGATACAATAATCGGAGGCCATGAGGTGGCCACCACATCGATCACGGGATCAGGCCAGTTTCAACGCCACCCACGGCACAAGGCAGAAGACCAGCGTCAAAACCTTGTAATTGGCCAGATATCGGAAATAGGCCTTTTTGACCTCTGTCTTTTCCATACCGAACATGTTGCCATGAATGGTCGCGATCCGGTCTTGCAAGGCAACCACCATCAATGTGCTGAGGAGTAAGATACTGATATTCAAGACCGTCATCCAGCCGAAGACCGTCGCCAGGGTTGCCTGAGTCATGGTCATCTCCTTTCCTTTTCGATATGGGGGTAACTGGATGCACTCACAAGAATGCGCGGAGAGCGCCCGGCCAATCCGACCTGACGTCACAAGTGATTTTAGGCAAGGACGGGTTGATTTTGGGTGACGCCACAAAATGCCCAGCCCTTTGAGGGCAGAAAGGCGAACCGAACTGCAAAACAACTGGACGATGGTTTTGCCTTGCAGCTTATGAGTTCGCCCGGCATGTTTTTTTGCAGGCGTTCCACGGTGTCTTCGAAGGAATTCAGTGTCGGATGGGAGCAAAGGCATGTTGGGAGTGAACGGTGAGATATTTCAGACTTTTCGCAGATGAGACAGGTGAAAGCCATTGGGAGACCGTCGAGGTTGCGCTGGAGGAGAAGGTCTTTGCTCCGCCAGCCAAAAGCATTGAAATATCTGCCCCAGAACGTGCGCGACAGATGTTGTTTCTAAGACTCCGGGCGGGCTGGGATGAGCCGGTCCACGTCAGTCCGGTGCGGCAAAAGCTGATCTGTCTGGCCGGAACAGTCCGGGTCGCAGCGAGTGATGGCGAAACACGCGACATTGGCCCCGGAGACGTCTGGCACATGGAGGATCGTCACGGCAAGGGCCACCATACCTGTGTAATGGGCGAAGAAGATTTTGAAGCGGTAATCGTCCAGTTCGACTAGCGCGAGAGGCTCACACACCGCTGTCGTGAAGCGCCCCTTCGAGAATGGGGGCCAGCCTTTCGGCCCAAGCGCGTTGTCCTGCGTGATCGGCAATCAGATCATTCCTGATCTCGATCAGTGCGTTAGGGCGATTGTGTGCGGTGCAGTGCTTGTCAATCGCGTCTCCCGACAAGATCCCGCTATAGGGCTCGTTGATACCGATACACAGGTCTGGCTCTGCCTGCAGGTGATTGATCAGGGGGCGAGAAAACCTCTCATCCTCGGTATGCAGAACGCCGATATGCCATGGGCGCGGGTCCCGGCCCCGCAGTTGCCGGGTAAAGGAGTGCATCGACACAATGACAGCGTGTGGCAGTGCCGCCATCCGCCCAAGCGCGTCGTGGTAGGGGCGATAGCAAAGGTCCAACCGTTTTTCTCGTTCTTCGGCATCGGCGTGGCGGTTGCCGGGGATGATCGAGCCGTCATAGAGTTTCATCAGCAGGGTCGGATCGTCCTCGCCCCGGTTTGGATCGATTACAAGGCGAGAGAAGTTGGCGGCGATCACCGGTGCGTTCAGGATTTCACCCAAATGTTTCGACACCTCATAGGCACCCACATCATAGGCGATATGGCGCTCCATATCCTCACGCGGCAGCCCCAGATCGCCGCCGTTGATGGCGGGAGGAACCATGTTGGTTGCATGATCGCAGGTAATCAGCCAGCGGGACGGGCGGTCCTCGCCATGTATGAAAAAAGGGGTGTATGTCATCAGCCTGTCATCTTGTTTGTCGCAGGTGTAGGGCAGTTGCCTGAGAAAGGGAATTGCGCGATAAGCGAGCCGATCACTGTTTGCGATAACAGAAGCCGAATTAAGGAGAGCAAGGTCGATGCGACGCCTGAGAAATGTAAAAATCGTGGCGACGCTGGGTCCGGCGTCCGACAATTACGAGATGATCCGCGCGCTGCACGAGGCGGGCGCCGACGTATTCCGGCTGAACATGAGCCATGGAACCCATGACGAGATTCGCGAAAAACACCGGATCATCCGGCAGGTGGAAAAGGATCTGGATAGCCCGATTGCGATTTTGGCTGACCTGCAAGGGCCGAAACTGCGTGTGGGCGTGTTCGCCAAGGATGTGGTAGAATTGGAGGAAGGCGCCACATTCCGGCTGGATCTGGACCAGGCAGCAGGGGACGCAACCCGAGTTTGCCTGCCGCATCCAGAAATTTTTGAGGCTTTGGAACCCGGCGCGCATCTGTTGGTCAACGATGGTAAGATTCGACTGGTTGTGGACCGTTGTGGCCGCGAATTTGCCGATTGTACGATTGAAACCGGGGGCACAATCTCGAATCGCAAGGGCGTGAACGTGCCGGACGTAGTGCTGCCACTTGCGGCGCTGTCTGAAAAAGACCGGGCTGATCTGGAATTCGCCTGTCAGTTGGGGGTGGATTGGCTGGCGTTGAGTTTTGTTCAGCGCTCCAAGGATGTCTTCGAGGCCCGCGCACTTGCTGACGGTCGCGCCGCCATACTGTCAAAGATCGAAAAACCAGCGGCGGTCGAGGCGTTTGACGAAATCCTGGATGCCTCGGATGGGATCATGGTGGCGCGCGGTGATTTGGGGGTGGAGTTGCCGGTGTCGGCGGTGCCGCCGATTCAGAAGCGCCTGGTGCGAAAATGCAGGGCTGCGGCCAAACCGGTGATCGTGGCGACCCAGATGCTCGAAAGCATGATCGAAAGCCCGATGCCGACCCGAGCGGAGGTCTCCGATGTGGCAACCGCGATTTACGAAGGGACCGACGCCATCATGCTCAGTGCGGAATCGGCGGCCGGAAGCTATCCGATTGAGGCGGTTCAGACGATGAACAAGGTAGCGATCGAAGTCGAGGCCGATCCGACCTATTCGCAGATCATCAATGCCTCCCGCAGCGCCAAGGGAACGACCATCGCCGACGGCATTGTCGCCGCCGCGCGCGAGATTGCGGAAAAGACCGATATCAAGGCGATCTGCTGTTTCACTCAAAGCGGCACAACAGCGTTGCTGACCGCGCGCGAGCGTCCCGGCGTGCCGATCATCGCCATGACTTCGTTGGTCGGAACCGCGCGGCGCCTGTGCCTGAGCTGGGGCTGCAACTGCGTGATGACGCCCGAGTTGGAGCGGTTCAAAAGTGCCGTCGTCAACGCGGCCCGTGCCGCCCGCGCTGGCGGTTTCGCAACGGAAACCGATCAGATCGTAGTAACGGCGGGTGTGCCATTCAACGTCCCCGGTACGACCAACATCCTGCGCGTTGCCCCCTGCGATGAACGCTTGATCTATAATACCGATCCGGGCTAAGCGCGTTTTCGGAGTTTTCGCGCCTGAAAATGCGCGAAACCCCTTGCCAGTTTGCGCGGACTTGCGTAAACGGCGCCTCTGACCGCGCGACCGGCCGATGTGGCATGCCGAGTCGCGTCAAGACCGAACCCGAATGAAGGAGACGGAAATGCCCAAGATGAAGACCAAGTCGAGCGCCAAGAAGCGCTTCAAGGTGACTGCGACCGGTAAGGTCCTGACGGCCCAGGCCGGCAAGCGTCATGGCATGATCAAGCGGCACAAGAAATTCATCCGCAATGCCCGTGGCACCACCACCCTGTCCGCCCCCGACGCCAAGATCGTCAAGGGCTACATGCCCTACGACCGCTAAGAGGAGATTTGAGAGATGTCCCGCGTTAAAGGTGGAACCGTAACTCACGCCCGTCACAAGAAGGTCATCAAGGCCGCCAAAGGTTACTATGGCCGCCGCAAGAGCACCTTCAAGGTTGCCCGTCAGGCCGTCGACAAGGCCAACCAGTACGCAACCCGCGACCGCAAGAACCGCAAGCGCAACTTCCGCGCGCTGTGGATCCAGCGGATCAACGCTGCAGTGCGCAGCCATGACGAGGCTCTGACCTATTCCCGCTTCATCAACGGCCTGAACCTGGCCGGCATCGAAGTGGACCGCAAAGTCCTGGCCGACCTGGCCGTGCACGAACCGGAAGCGTTCGGCGCGATCGTCGCCAAGGCACAGGCTGCTCTGGCTGCCTGACCCTCTTTTGAGAGACAGTGAACAGGGCCGCTCCTTTGGGGGTGGCCTTTTTCGTTATTGAGCCGGGAAAGGTTCAGCGGATCAGCTCAGAAGAAACCAGAGAACTGCGGCTGCAACTGCTCCGCCGATCACAAGTGCCGTCGGGTCCGAGGTGACAGACTCCATCAGCCCCGACAGATCAAACCCTTTTGACCCGCCGCCGCCTCCGGTCGCGTTCTTTATGGCAATTCCGTATTCCAGCATTTCAGCACCGTCGCTTTCGAGCTGTCGGATGCAAGTTTGCCTGAAACGGGTGGAAATTTCACCCTGTGTCGGGCTGGCGCGTCCACTATGGCGCACCACTGAGGGTTTCGTGCATCAGGCCAGCTATGGCCAACCCGGCCCGATTTGCCGGAATGTGCCTTGCGATACCGCGCTTGTCTTGCATTCAGCGCCATTGGCCGATAGCAGGTTCTGGACCAAATTCAGGGGACCGTCATGGACGATCTTAAGGTAAAGTATCTGGGGCAGATTGCCGAGGCAGGCGACGAAACCGCGCTGGAGGCGATCCGTGTCGCTGCCGTGGGCAAGAAGGGCGAAGTGGCGCTGAAGATGCGCGAATTGGGCAAGATGACGCCCGAAGAACGTCAGGTCGCAGGCCCTGCGCTGAACACGCTGAAAGACGAAATCAACTCGGCGCTGGCCGCCAAGAAGGCAGCATTGGCGGATGCCGCACTGGATGAGCGTTTGCGTACCGAATGGCTGGACGTCACCCTGCCCACGCGCCCGCGCCGTCAGGGCACGCTGCACCCGGTCAGTCAGGCCAGTGAGGAACTGACCGCGATTTTTGCCGAGCTTGGTTTCTCGGTCGCTGAAGGGCCCCGGATCGAAACCGACTGGCACAACTTTGACGCTTTGAACATCCCCGGCCACCACCCTGCACGGGCCGAGATGGACACGTTCTATATGCACCGTGCCGAGGGTGACAACCGCCCGCCACATGTGCTGCGCACCCATACCTCACCGGTGCAGATCCGGTCGATGGAACTGCAGGGTGCGCCGATCCGCGTGATCTGTCCGGGCGGTGTGTACCGCGCCGACTATGACCAGACCCACACGCCGATGTTCCATCAGGTCGAGGGGCTGGCCATCGACAAGGACATCTCGATGGCGAACCTGAAATGGGTTCTGGAAGAGTTCGTCAAAGCCTTCTTCGAGGTCGACGATGTCGAACTGCGCTTCCGCGCCTCGCACTTCCCGTTCACCGAGCCGTCGGCCGAGGTCGATATCCGCTGTTCGTGGAATAACGGCCAGCTGAAGATCGGCGAGGGCGACGACTGGATGGAAATTCTGGGTTCCGGCATGGTCCACCCCAAGGTGATCGCCGCCGGTGGTATCGACCCCGAGGTTTATCAGGGCTTTGCCTTTGGCATCGGCATCGACCGGCTGGCGATGTTGAAATACGGTATTCCGGATTTGCGGGCGTTCTTTGATAGCGACCTGCGCTGGCTGCGCCACTATGGGTTCGCGGCGCTGGATATGCCGAACCTGCATGGTGGTTTGAGTCGGTAATGGATATTCCTTGGGCCGATCATACGATTAGCTTGTTTTCAGCCGCCGTGCTGGCGCTTCTAGCGGTTGCTCTGAACAGCTATCTACATGATCGCCAACTCAGGAAAACGAAAAGAGTAGATTTTCTTGTCCAAGCATAACGGGAAATTGAGGCCGGTTCGAACTGGCCGGTTATTCCGAATAAGCCCGCGTTCGAAAGGGCAGTGGCGGACGTATTTTTGATGGGAAGTCCGCAACAGATAGCCCTCGCAAAAGAACTTATGAGTGCGATGGGATCATTTTCCGTAGCTGATACAACTGAGTTACTTCAACAGTTAAGACATGATCTCAGATATGAACTCAAGCTGGAGCAGGTTGAGAAAGAGTTTATGTTTCTTCGCTTAGGTCGTCATAAGCATGAAGCGGACACTCCCTACGGTGACAATACTATTAGTAAAGAGCCGGATCCGCAGTAACCTTGAATGCACGGAGCAAAGGCCGATAGGCCGTCGAGCTATCGCCAGACCGCCCGGACGGGCTGGCGATTTGTCTCCGCAGGTGCCCAGTTTCAACGACACACAAAATTGACGACCATAAACTGCCCAGCTCAAGGTTTGATTGCCATCCCGCGATCTGGCGATGGCCCGGTTTGATGTTTTAACTGATGTAGGGCGGGCTTCAGCCCGCCATGTGCGATGGGTGGGTGCCGGGCTGAAGCCCGGCCTACGTTCGGACTACACCGATATGTTAAGTGACAGGGCGGATTGTCGCGTTAGGGTCGGGCACATGATCCGTCGATTGTTCTGCCTTCTCCTGCTGATGACCACGCCCGCCTTTGCCATGGGGCCCTGGAAATCCGAATGCCACGGCGATACCGCCTGTGATCTCGGTGACCGCTCGTATCACGTGCTTGAACCTGACGGCTGGGACAGGCAGACGCCTCTGCCGGTGCTGCTGCATTTCCACGGCTGGGCGCGGCAGGGCACCGTGGTGGTCAATCACCAGCGTATCGCCAGCGCCACCCGCAAGCGCGGGGTCCTGCTGGTCGCGCCCAACGGGCGGCGCAAGACCTGGGATTTCTGGACCTCTGACACCGACGATGTGGCCTTTGCCAACAGGGTTCTGGAAGATGTGGCCAAGACCTATCCCATCGACCTCGACCGCATCTATGTCTCGGGCTATTCCTTTGGCTCGGCCATGGCGTGGCGCTATGTCTGCCAGTCGGGCAATCACGTTGCCGCCCTGCTTGCCATCGCAGGCACGTTGAACCAGACCGAGGACTGCCCGCAAGGGCCAGCCGAGGTGCGCCATGTGCATGGCCTTGACGATACGGTGATGCGCTTTCCCTTTGGCCCCGGCGGCGACACGACCTATCCGGTAGCCCTTTGGCGGCAACGCAGCGGGTGTCACGAGGCAACGCCGCAGGGTGATTGGCAGGTGGTGCCGTATTTGAAACTTTCGCGCGTGGCGTGGAATGATTGCGACGGGGGGCGGGTGACGCTTGACACTCATCCCGGCGGGCATTTCATCCCGCATGGCTGGATTGCGCGGCAACTCGACGAGTTGCTGGGATTGCCATTATCCTATCCCTAGCCAATGTCGCACCTTTCACACGGCGACCTTCATAGCTCGAACAGGAGATTCGACATGAAATCCATACTGCCCACTGTTTTGCTGATCGGCGCAACGGCGTCTGGTGTCTGGGCCAAGGACACCTATCCGCCGGTGCAGCTGTTGCTGCAAACGGAAACTTCTGTTCTGGGGGAGCCTCTGCAATATCCTGAAGGAACACCGCAGATCACGGTTGCAATCGTCACCATGCAGCCGGGGCAGAAAACCGGATTGCACCGGCATGAGGCGCCTCTGACGGGCTACATGCTGGAAGGTGAGTTGACGGTGGATTACGGCGACGCCGGCATCAGAACCTACAATCAGGGCGATGCGCTGGTCGAAGCATTCGGATCGCCACACGAAGGCACCAATACGGGCGCGGATATTGCGCGCGTTCTGGTCGTGTTTTCCGGTGCGGAAGGAACGGAAAACACCGTTTCCGAATAAGCCCGGGGATGGCATCGGGTGACTTGCTGGCCTAGAACGGTTCAAACCTGGATCGGAACGGAGAAAACCGGATGGTGCCCGAATGGATTGCGGTGGATTGGGGCCAGACCCTCCAGCGGGCCTGGGCCATGCGTGGTTCGGATGTGTTGGACCGGGTTGAGCAGCAAGGTGTCGAAAAAACTGACAGAGACGCCTTGATCGATCTTGTCTTTCCTTGGTTGGGGCAGGGCACTGTTCCGGTGGTGACCTGCGGCGCGCTCGGGCCGTTGGGCCCGGCGGTTCCCTGTAGACCCTTCTCCGATGGGACTTGGGCGGTTTCTTTGGGCGACGACCGGGTGAACCTGCATATGGTGCCGGGAATACGACAGTCCACGCCGCCAGACATGATGACGGGAGACGAAACCCGCGTGGCGGGATTTCTGGCGCTCAACAAGGACTGGGACGGGGTTGTGTGTCTGACCGGACAGCAAAGTCGATGGGTGCATGTCAGTGCCGGAGAGGTTGTCAGTTTCCAGACTTTTCTCACCGGCTCTATGCTTTCGGTCCTGAAGCATGTCCCGGCCACGACTTTAGCGCTGATGACAGAGGGGTTCGATCGGCCAGCTTTCATCGCCGCGCTTGAGGATGCCATTGCCAAACCCGAACGCATTTTGGCACGCCTCTATGGCGTTCATGCCGATGGTGTCATGAACGGGTTGGAGCCCGAGGCGGCCCGCGCCCGTATTTTCGGCGCCCTGATCGGGGCTGAACTGGCCGCCGCGCGCCCTTTCTGGCTGGGTCAACAACTGGCGGTGATCGGTGACGATCCTCTGGCCAGCCTGTATGTGGAAGCTCTGACGGCACAGGGCGCGCCGGCGGCACTGGCGGATGAGGCGCGCATGACGCTGCAGGGTTTGATCGAGGCCTGGCGCTTACTTGTCGTCTGACGAGACTATTTTGCGAGGGCGACCAAGTGCCTTTCGACCAGTTCCGGCAAATGGCTGCTGTGGTCATAGCGCGCAGAATGCGGCAGTTCTTCGGCAGGACGTTTGCTATAGCCTTGGGTGAATAGAAAGAACGGCACTTCGGCGCGTAGCGCGGTCTCGGCATCCACTTCGCTGTCACCGACATAAAGGTGCGGGCCGTTGGGCAAGGCATCGAATGCGGCCCAAACGGCGGCTGGGTCGGGCTTGCGAACATTCAGGGTATCGCCTCCGACGACCACATCGAAGTATGGGGCCAACCCCAGGTCATCCAGAACCAGCCGGGCCGCGCCTTCAGGTTTGTTGGTGCAGATGCCAAGGGCGTGTCCACGGGATTTCAGCGCTTGCAAAGCGTCCCTGACGCCAGGATATAAAACGGTCATTTCGCTTGGCGCGGCTTTGTAGTGATCCAGTGTTACCTGTGTAAGCCGAGGATGAGAGGCAATATCCAAGGCGCAGTGATGGATCACCATTTTTACCAGATGAGGCAGGCCGTTCCCGGTGAAGCCAATTACCGTTGCCAGGTCAAGTGGCGCAACGCACTCTGCCTCAAGCATCCGGTTGACCGCCGCCGCGATATCCGGCGCACTGTCAATCAGGGTGCCGTCAAGGTCGAATACGATGGGTGTGGTCATGACATCTCCGGTCTTGTCGAGCCTACCAGTGACAGCGCCGCGCCAGAAAATCCACCGGAAACAGAATGTCGTCTTAGTTTTGGCTATGAGTTCAGCGGAACAAAATGATAGGCATCGCCGCTTCGATCAACATGCCCGATGCCGCCATGACTGAGATGAAACCCAATGATCCGGGTGTGCTGCGAGGCCAGCTGGTCCAGAAGTTGCACACGTGTCGCGGCGGCCATTTCCTGATCGTGGTCCGAACCGGAGTGCCAATCAGGCCGCTCGAATGCGACGTGAAAGTTAATGAGCGCATCGCCAACGATCATCAGGGATTCAGACCCACTGCGCAGTTCGAATGACATATGGCCCAGCGTATGGCCAGGGGTTGCGCGCGCAGCGACGCCAGAAAGGATCTCCTCTCCCTCATCAAAAAGCTCGATGCGGTCTTCAAGCACATCCAACCGGCGTTTTGCTCCAACTGCCATGGTCTGACGTGCGGCACCGATTTCATTGACAGTATTCGGGTTCCACCAATAGTCCCATTCGGCCTTCCCCATCATGTGTCGTGCGTTGATGAAGAATGGTTCGTCAAAGTCATCCAGAGCGCCCCACAGGTGATCGGCATGACCATGGGTGAAGATAACATCCGTGATGTCTTCGGGGGTTAGGTCGATTGCACCCAGCGCCTCTGGCAGCTTGCCGGCACCATCCTGAAATCCAGGGCCAGCGCCCACGTCAAACAGGATATTCCTGTTTCCGGTTTGGAGCAGCGTCACGTTGCAGGGGGGCTTTATCAGATCGCCGGTCAACCCGTATTTTTTTAGAATCGGGGCCAATTGATCCTGTGGCATGGCGTCGAAGAAAAACTCGGCCGGGACAGTCAGATGGCCGTCGCTGAGGCTGACGATCCGGGCCTGGCCCAGACTGATTTCCGTTGCGGCCCAGGTTGGTCTGGTACTCAAGGCGGTTGTGGCCGCGGTTGCTTTTAGAAATGTTCGGCGGGTCATGAGCATGATGGATCCTCCTGAACGCATAATTACATTCAATAACGTGAATAACAATAACATGATGAGATCCGATACTGGAAATCCCCGCTTGACTTACCTTACTAAAATAATCAGATTACCCCAAGAGCAGTAGCCACCCCGGAATTCGGGTCAGCCAGCAATGAAAATGGAAGCGAATGTTACTGGTATTGCCGCTGCGACGCGGACGCGCCAGCGGTTTTGTGGAACGCATTCGTGACCCGGACTCTGGAGATGACGCGATGAACGTTCAAAACCCGACACCCTCTCAAGGCTATGCTGTTCAGGTGCTACCTGCTCACAAAGCCGAAGATCTGACCGCAGGTGGAAACCTCGCCCATATTGCCTTGGGAGACCAGCTTTATACCTTGCGCATCACCCGCGCAGGCAAGCTGATCCTGACGAAATGAGCAACCAAATCTCGCGAGGTGCGGCCGCGGTTGGCCGGCTGTCCGATTTGGGTCCGATCGAAGCGAGGGTGGTCATGTATCTGCGCCGATGGAGCGATCGAGACCAAGCGAGGAGCGACGGTCAGAACTCGGATTTGACCATCTCAACCGGAAAGGATCAATCGGTGGCAGCGACGCTGGACCAGATTTGTATGCTCTGTGCACATTATGGTCGGCGTCCGCTGGTGCGGCATGAGATTGAATGCGAATGTCTCGGGGCGGACGAAAGCTGTTTCGCCCATATGGTCGGGGCTGCTTCGGAGGGGGCAAGGGAAGACGCCCTTATGGTCGCTTCGCTGATCGTAAGAGCCGATGTTGCACCGGCACTAGTCGCTCTGTCTGAACAACTCGGGCTGGCCTTGCGGCGTGTCGCGGACACTCACTTTGAGGGTTGCCGAAACCTGTCCTGCCAAAACAGGCATCTGCATTGATGACCGGTTCTGATCAGCAACAACCGCATCCCGCGTGATGCTGGCCGTGATCGCACGCAGGGGCCGGGGTGAAGGTTCCCACCTCATCCAGAACGACGCGTAAGGCCCAAAGGATCATGTCAACGTCATCGGCCTCGATGGTCAGCGGCGGACGGATTTTCAGGATGTTGTCTTTTGGCCCTTCGCTGCCGATCAGAATCCGATGGTCCCGCATCCGGTTCTTGACGTATTTACAGATCTCGGTGCCTTCGGACCCGTCCGGGTTGATTAATTCTACGCCAAGGAACAGGCCCATTCCCCGTACATCCCCGATACAAGCGAAGTCCGCATCAATCTGGCGTAGACCGGTCATCAGGCGCTCGCCCATGAGGCGCGCGTTTTCCTGCAAGCCTTCGTCATCGACGATGTCCAGAACCTCTTTGCCGATCAGACAGGACAGGGTAGACCCGCCAAAGGTCGAAAAGAACTCGATACCGTTGTCAAAGCTTTCGGCAATTGCCTTGGTCGTGACCAGAACACCCAGCGGGTGCCCGTTGCCGATGGGTTTGCCCAACACCACGATATCTGGCAGCGCTCCTTGATGTTCAAAACCGAAGTAGAACTTACCCAACCGGCCAAGACCGGTCTGAACCTCGTCCGCGATACATACCCCACCGGCGGCGCGGATTTTCTGGTAGACAGCGGGAAGGTATCCCTTGGGGGGAATGATCTGGCCGCCGACTGACGGGAAGGTTTCGGCGATGAACCCCGCTACGCCATGGCCCTTCTCCTGCAAGGCAGCGATGGCCGGGTCGACGAGATCCGCAAATTTCTTGGCGCGCTCGGGATCGTTCCGCTTGAATGATCCGCGATAGTCATCCGCGACTTCGACCAATTCGACCCAATCCGCTTGCCCCACGCCGCCCGGCTTGTTGAACTTGTAGGCCGAGATGTCAATCGCACCGGTCGTGTTGCCGTGATAACCGTGATTGGGCGTCACCATTCCCTTGGCGCCGGTATGCGCGCGCGCCAACCGCAAGGCCAGTTCGTTGGCTTCGGTGCCGGAATTGACGAAAAAGCAAACCTCCAGGTGGTCCGGCATTTTGGACAGAACCTTTTTTGCAAATGCTGTCTGTGCCGGATGCAGATAGCGGGTGTTCGCGTTCATCCGCCTGAGTTGGTCCGCCGCGGCCGCCTGAACGCGGGGATGCGCATGCCCTACATGGGGGACATTGTTATAGGCGTCCAGATAAGGCCGTCCCCATTCGTCGAACAAGTGGTGTTTCCAGCCACGCACCAGCATGACAGGATCGTCGTAGGTCAGTGACAGGTTGCCACCGAAATGTGCTTGCCGCTCGGCCAGAACCTGGGCCTTGTCGGTCGGGCGATAAGACACCTTGTCATCAGGCAGGTTCAGCAGCGCCGCAGGGTTCGGGCAAACCGCGTGCCACAGGTCCATCTCGTCCGGATCGCCAACGCCGGGCCAGTCGTTTTCCATTCCGGCCGTGGTCAGCGCCAGCTGGAAATGCACATGCGGCGCCCAGCCGCCATTCTGTCTGGCATCGCCGAGCTTGGCAAAGGCTGAACCCTGAGCCACCGGATCGCCCGGTTTCAAGCGGTCGCAAATCTCGGGGTCGAGGTGGCCGTATAGGGTATAGAAGGCATCGCCCTGAGGCGTTTCGTGATGCAGGATTACCACTCCGCCGTAGTCGAGGTGATGATCTCGGTTTTCAACCGCTTCGACGCGCCCGCTCATCGGCGCGTAAAGGATCGTGCCAGCCGGGGCGAAAACGTCCACCGCCAAATGCACCGTGCGCCGGTCGCTGGCTTTCCACGGCCCTTTGCGGAACGCGGTATCGGCGTAGATCAGCCGGGGTTCGTTGTAATAGCCCAGCCACATATCCGTACCAAACTCTTCGCCCACGCGGGCGGCTTCTTCCAGTGGCATGTGGAACGGGTTTTGTGGCCAAAACGAATTTTCGACGGAAAGGGACCCCATCGGCGCATGTGACAAATCCTGTCCGAACAATTCCGCGAAATCGCCCCGGTGTTCCTCAAGATAGGCATGAATGCGTTCGGCCCCATCCGTCACCGGCAAGCCGCAGGCAACGCGCAGGCGCGCGGGCATCATGCCACCATTAATGGCCGTGTTTTCCAGGAACCGCCACGCTGGGGCCTGACTGATCGTCACGTATGGATCGTCGGGGTTTTCAGCGGCCATCAGTGAGGAGTTCACCACCGAAACCGCCAGCCGTGTTCTGAGCAGCGGCCAGATCAGATCGACTTCGGCGGCGCTTAGCCGGTTCGCGGCGTGATATGCGCGAACCAATGCAGACAATGCTCGTTCTGGGTGCGGATGGTCCAGCACCACATAAGCCCCGGCAATCGCCACCTCACAAACTTTTGGCGCCGCACACATGTCGCCCAGATCGATCAGCCCCGAAATCGACCGACGTTCATGCAACTCGCCTTCGACCAGAACGTTATAGTCGTTTGCATCGTTGTGAATGGCCTGTTTCGGCAGATCGGCGAGTTTGCAGGAAGCTGCTTCAAAAGCTCTACATATTTCTAGAAGAATTGCTCGTCGGGACGGATCTCCAATTGTGTCGAGATGTTTGGAAATCCATCCGGCCTGCATGAGATCCCATTTGAAGCTTTCGCGCCGAAGCCCTTCGTGATCAAAGCTTGCAAGTGCTCGGTCCGTCGCGCCCAGCACGCGACCGAGTTTCAGGATCAGATCTTCGGGTTTGGGAGCGGATTTCGCATAACAACGGCCAGGCAATCTTTCCATCAACCAGACAAGCCGCGGTTTTCCGTCTTTGTCCGCGATTTCAGGAAGCCGGTTGTCGTCGAGCGCCGGTATGACGCCCGGAAAGGGCAGGCCGGGCGCTTGAAAACCGATATGCTCCAATGCTTTAATTTGCAGATCCACCAATTCGGCATCGCAATCCGGACGCATCACTTTCAAAACATGATCCTGCCCATTCATGCCTTCGGCCAGAAAGTTCAGGTCAAATTCGCCGTTCAGACGGGTCAGTTTTGCCTGAATGCCCCAATGCCTGTGCAGGGCCTCGGCCCAGAATGCCGTATCGCCGCTCATCGGTTCCGGTGTCCTCTCTTCAAAACCTGATGCCTTAATCCAGCGCGCGCAGGCGCTTGATCAGTGACGAGGTATCCCAACGGCCACCGCCCAGTTTTTGCACATCCTTATAGAACTGATCGACCAAAGCGGTGACCGGAAGCGATGCCCCGGTTTCGTTGGCGGTATTCAGGCAGATGCCCAAATCCTTGCGCATCCAGTCAACCGCGAAACCGTGGTCGAAATGGTCGTCCAGCATCGTCTCGTACCGGTTTGACATCTGCCAGCTCCCGGCCGCGCCCTGGCTGATCACCTCGACAACCGCACGCCCGTCCAGTCCCGCCTTTTCGGCGAAATGCAATGCCTCGCTCAGGCCTTGAACTAGCCCGGCAATGGCAATCTGGTTGCACATCTTCGTCATTTGTCCGGCCCCGCTGTCACCGATGCGGCGGCAAATCCTGGCATAGATCTGCATCACGGGCTCAGCCTGGTCAAAGGCAGCCTGATCCCCGCCGCACATGATCGACAAAACCCCGTTTTCTGCCCCGGCCTGACCACCCGAAATAGGTGCATCCACAAAGGCAATCCCTTTGGACTGACCTGCCTCGTACAGCTGGCGGGTCACTTTGGCTGATACGGTAGTGTGATCGACAAATACCGCGCCATGGGCCATGCCATGAAACGCGCCGTTCTCACCCGTGCAAACCATGCGCAGGTCGTCGTCATTGCCGACGCAGGCCATCACGAATTCGGCTCCGCGCGCGGCCTCTTCAGGCGTCGACGCCATCGCGCCGTGGTGTTGCTCAACCCAGGCCTCGGCCTTGGCCTGTGTGCGATTGTAAACGGTGACATCGTGGCCCGCGGCTTGAAGATGCCCGGCCATGGGATAGCCCATGACGCCGAGGCCAAGGAATGCAATTTTCGCCATCTGGTGATCCTCCCGATTGCCCGGTCGCGACCATAAATCGGAGCGGCCGGGGATGCTCTGCCGAGACAAAGCAAAGCCCGGCCCAAAGGGCAACCCCGTCTGGCGTTCAGGATGGGGCAAAACTCGTTTTCCGGGTTAAAGGTGGCGCGGATCGTCCAGTTCAAGTGCGAATTTGCGCGGCATCAGGCCCGCTTGGAACCATTCGATCATTGAATAGACCGAATAGACCGGAAGACCCGTACGTTTGCGGATATCCGCAGCATACGGAACCATGTTGGTGCATTCCAGCACGATCGCGCCTGCATCCGGTTCGTTTGCAATGATCTCGTCAGCGGCATCCAGCAGGTCAAGCCTGCAGGCCTCGAAGTCGATCCGGGGGGCGTCGCCCAAGATGTCGCGTGTAAAGGCCCGCCCCCCGTCAGTGCCATAGATGGGTGTGTCCAGCGGGACTCCGGCAGCTTTCAGGTGGGCATCGGTCAAAGTCGTTTTCGAAATCGTCAGGATCACCGGCTTTCTTGTTGGCGGCAACATAGCCTGCACCATCGGAACCTGTATCAGCGACGACGTTGCGACCGGCACGCCAAGTGCTTCACGCAGTTCGTCCTGCACCAGTGCAAGAAACCCGCAATTCGTGGTAATGCCATCCGCCCCGGTAGCGACCAGATCGCGGCCTGCTTGGACAAAAGCATCCAGCAGATCCTTGGGGTTCCCGCGCACGACTTTCTCGGGTGACGCGCCGCGTACCACACGGTAGTGCACAGGAAATGGCCAGGTTGCGGCGTTGCCCATGTCACCGAGGATGCGCGGAAAGCGGGTTTCCAGCATCAGGATGCCGACTGCGGCGCCAAATACGGTCTTCCCTCCGGTATGAACAGACATGTGGACCTCAGAAATCAGGGACATAGAGTTGGGCGTAAGCGTCGCGAACGGCTTGTGTTGCGCCTTCGCGTCGGCGCTCGATATGGGCGCGCATCTGGACGGTTGCCTCATTCGCGTCGCGGGTGGCTATAGCCTTCAGAATGCGGCGATGGGCCGAGATCATGGTTTTGCTGTCTGATGCCGTTTCGCGAAGCCTGCGAAGATCGATCAGACGTAGATATCGGATGCGGTCATTAAGGTTGGCAAGCATCCGGCACAGTTCGGCATTGCCCGACAGTTGGCACAACTGACCGTGAAAGCGTTCGTCCATTGCCAAGAGCTGCTCTGGATCTGCTTCAGGGGTATAGTCAGGCGCGATGTCTTCGAGTTCCTGCATCAGTGCGGTGATCGCATGATCTGTTCCGCGCTCGCAGGCCAGGCGTACCGCTTCGACTTCAACAGCGACACGGGCCTCGTACAGGTCCATCACCAGTTCGGGAGAGAGCGAGCGGCAGAAAAAGCCGCGTCCTGAATGAAAGGTCAGAAAGCCTTCGGCCACTAGCCGGTTCAAGGCTTCGCGGATTGGCGTACGCGAGGCGTTGAGTTGGGTGGCCAATGCACTTTCATTGATGCGGGCATCCGGCTTGAAGGCGAAATCCGCCGCCATGCGCCGCAACGCTTCGTACAATCGGTCAACATTGCTTTCTGCCTTGGACATATCCGCTCCTCTTGGCGCCGAGATTAGGACGGGATTGACATGTGTGCAAGATGTAATGCAATTCTGCATACAATTTTGAACACGATTCTGCAGGGGAGTGAAATGAGCAATCAGATGAACGGCGCCGAGGCGATGATGCGGATGCTTGAGGCGCAAGGCGTGCAGCATATCTTTGGCCTTTGCGGCGACACCACGCTGCCGTTCTACGACGCCATGCTGCGGCTCGATCACAACATCACTCACGTTCTGACTCGTGATGAGCGCTGCGCGATGTATATGGCCGACGGTTATTCCCGCGTGACCGGGCGTGTCGGTGTCGCCGAGGGGCCATCGGGTGGCGGGGCGACCTATATCCTGCCAGGACTGATCGAGGCGTCTGAAAGCTCTTATGCAGTGCTCGGCATCACCACGGATATCTCGGTGGCGTCTTATGGGAAATACCCACTGACCGAGGTGAATCAGGAGGCGCTGATGGCGCCGCTGACCAAGTGGAACACGGTGATCAAACGCGCAGACCACATTCCTCGCATGGTTCGCGCGGCATTTCGGGCAATGACCACCGGGCGGTCAGGCGCGGCGCATATCGGGCTGCCTTATGACGTTCAATATGACCCTGTTGATGTGTCTGACATCTGGGCCGATGCGGCTACCGCGACCTATCCTGCTTATCCTCAGGTGCCGGCACCAGGAGCGGCTCAGGCAGCAGTCGAGGCAATTGTGTCGGCCAAGAACCCTCTGATCGTTTGCGGTGGCGGTGTCGTCATTGCGCGGGCCTGGGATGAACTTGATCGCTTGGCCACCCGGCTGGACATACCGGTTGCAACCTCGATCTCGGGGCAGGGATCATTGGCCGAAACACATCCGAATTGTTTGGGTGTCGTCGGGTCCAATGGTGGCACCGACGAAACATGGGAAATGATGGAGGCGGCCGATCTGGTCGTGTTCATGGGCTGTCGTGCCGGCTCGACCACGACGGCTCGGTGGGAGGCGCCAAAACCCGGCACCCGGATCGTCCATTTCGATAACGACCCGATGGTGATGAATGCCAATTACCGAACCGAAGTCGCCGTAGTAGGCGATTTGCGGCTTGCGCTGGCCGAAGTCAACGCGGTGCTAGACAGGTTCGACCAGGGGGCCAAAACTTTTGGCGGTGCTGCCGCAATTGCAGAAAAGATAAAGCGCAAATTTGAAGTATTCGAGAAACTCGCACAGTCTTCTCAGGCGCCGATCCGACCCGAACGGGTGATCGCCGCACTGATGAAGGTGTTGCCAGAGGACGCCACCGTCGTGTCCGATCCCGGCACCAGTTGTCCCTATTTCTCGGCCTACTATCAGTTGCCGAAACCTGGGCGGCATTTCATTACCAACCGGGCACATGGTGCGTTGGGGTATTCGCTTTCGGCGGCGTTGGGTGCGTGGTACGGGCGACCAACCTCGAAAACCGTGGCGCTGATGGGCGACGGGTCGTTCGGGTTCACTTGCGGTGAGTTGGAAACCGTCTGCCGTGCGCGTGCGCCCATCACATATGTCGTGTTTTCGAACTCCAACTTCGGCTGGATCAAGGCCAGCCAGTTCGCGGACAAGGATGCACGGTATTACAACGTCGATTTCAACCAAACCGATCATGCAGCGATCGCAGCGGCCTATGGTGTCAAAAGTTGGCGGGTCGAGAACCCTGACGATCTGGAAAAGGTGCTCGCCGAGGCGGTTGCACACGATGGACCGACACTGATCGACGTTGTCTGCCAAGCGCTTGAGGAAAGCAACGCCCCGGTACGACGCTGGATGGGATGATCGCCGTCTTGAAAGGACTCTGGTAGAGCCGTTCTGCTGCGAAGTGGCGGAGTCCCGAGGGTTTCACCAGTTACTCTGTCTTTATCAGTTTCGCCAATTCGGCACGGTCTTCGTCGCTCCAGGCCGAAGGGTCTTCGCCATGTGCGACCACCGCGTGAAGCTCCATCAATTTCCAGACCTCGTCCTCGGTCGCCGCAACGACTTTTCCGGGGCAGGCCTCCATGCCGGGATAATCCTTGCAGGCGTATGAAAACGACTGTGACATCGTGTTCTCCTTTCGCGGGTTTGAGATGGGTCAGAATGTGTCGAAGGCAGGTGCGTTTGCCGGCAGGGTGATCCACGGTTGTTTATGTGAAACGAAGACATGGTTCTTTGGTGTCGCGATGGTTGGGTCATCCAGCGTCACGGCGGCGAACCAGGCGTCCCCGCTCCAGTCCTGGCCTTCGACCTCGTGACCTGCGGCATAGGTCAGGGTGGTGCCGCAATCGCCGCAAAATCCGCGCCTGACTCCGGGCGTCTTTTCACAAAACTTGATTTCCCCCTTGGTTACCGAGAACTCGCTGGACGGAACCTTGGCCCAGGTCACGAAAGCCCCTCCCAGCGCCATTTGGCACGAACGGCAATGGCAATGAGCAGAGAAATCGGGCGCCTGTTCGATCCGGTATCTGACGGCGCCGCAGTAACATCCGCCTTCGTGTTGCGTTGAGCCGGTGGCCATGTCCAACCTCCCTTCTTACCTCCCAAGGTAAAGAATGTCTTTCATACTTTAGAAGAAATCTTCGCCTTGTATGCTATGAGACTTGAGGAAATCGGCGGATCGTGCAACATAATTAATTTGAATAATTGTTAGAAATACTATCGAATGGACTGGCTGAAGCTTCCCCCTCTCAATGGATTGCGCGCCTTTTCGGCAGTAGCCGAAACCGGTAGTTTCTCTCTTGCGGCGGGGCGGTTGAACGTCACCCACGCTGCTGTCAGCCAGCAGGTTCGATTGCTGGAGGACCGGCTGGGAACGCCACTGGTCACGAGAGTTGGGCGTGGGATTGAACTGACCGAGGAAGGGATAGCGCTTGCGCGGGATCTGGAGGTTGGATTTGCCACTATCGGGCGTGGTGTCGAGCGTCTGACCGACAGCCTGGCCAACAGACCGGTTCAAATCACCATGTCGCCCGCGTTTGCCGTTGAATGGCTGCTTCCACGCATGGCCGCGTTTCAACAAAGCAATCCCGACATCACATTGATGCTAAACCCGACTGCCGATTTGGTCGAGCTGAAGCCCGGCGGAGTCGATATTGCGATCCGGTATCGTGACAAGCGCCGCCCGGTCAGCGATGTCGAGCCGTTGCTATTGTCGGACATGGTGTTGATCGGCGCGCCGGAACTGGTTGCCGGACGGGACTTGTCCGATCCGGCATCTCTGATGGACTTGCCCTGGTTGCAGGAACTTGGCACCAACGAGGCTGCAGAGTGGCTGACGTATCACGGAGTAGTGCAGGATCGCCCTTTGGTGGTCCATCAGATGCCGGGAAACCTGATCATGAATGCGGTGCGGCGTGGGGACGGGATCACATATAGCAGCCGTGCGTTCTTTCAAGAGGACATCGATGCGGGCCGTATTGTTGAGTTGTTCTCCGAAAAGCTTTTCGGTGTCTACTATGTCGAAACCCGCCCCGGGGTATTGCGGCCTGCGGTCAGAACCTTTGTGAACTGGCTGAGATTGCAGGCCGAAACAGTCACTGTGTAGTGCGGTCTCAGATCCGGCGAGCGGTTCCTGAAACCCTGATACCTTCTCCGGGTTGTTCACCAATTTCGGCACGTAGCAGCGATCTTGCGCCCATGTCTTCGCCTTGAACGATGTCAATTGCGCCGCCGTGTGGCCAGCCGATATCCCTAAGGTAACCTGCCAGCGCCGCCGCCGCCGCGCCTGTAGCCGGATCTTCCAGCACGCCGCCAACGGCAAAGGCGTTACGGCTGTGAAACCTGCGCGGGGTTTCCAGCCACAGCAGGCTAATCGTGGTGAAACCGTTCAATTCCATGAATTTTGCACCTAGGTTCAGGTCGTAGTCCATTTGTGCAAGTTTCGACCGGTCCTTCAGCGCAAGGATCAGGTGGTCGTTGCCCGCATTGGCGACGGCCGGGGACAGGGTTGGGTTCAGATCATCGTCATCCAGTGCAAACAAGGCCAACGCGGAGTCCAGGGTTTCTACGTCAACCACTCGACTATGGGTGGGCGGAGAAATCAGCGCGGCTTGTACCCGCGTCTCACTTCGCGCGCCTTCAACTGAAATCTGTGCGTCATTCAGATGCAGCGCAAAGGTGCCGTCGCCGAACCGTTCCGCCAGATTCGCGCCCAGTGCAATCGTTGCGTGGCCGCAAAATGCGACCTCCCCTGCCGGAGCGAAAAAGCGAACCCGCCAACCTTCTCCCTTAGGGGCTGCAAAAGCGGTTTCGGAATAACCGACTTCAGCAGCAATTCGCTGCATTTCGGAATCCGGAGGCAGGGCATCGGCGATGAATACACCGGCAGGATTGCCGCCTTGGGCACCATCAGCAAAAGCAGCGATGCGTTCGACATGAGTTGTCATAGGTCTAACTCCTTTGAAAACGGCTCTCCGGCAAGCCAGAGAACCACATGCCCTCAATTGATACGGGCGAGAAAATCTTTCATCTCGGTTGCGATCTCGGTCCCATATTCTTCCAGCGCGAAATGGCCGGTGTTGAGCATGTGGAACTGCAGGTCTTTTAAATCGCGCTTATAGGGATGAGCCCCTTCTTCGGGAAAAATCACGTCGTTCTTCCCCCACATCAGAAGCGCCGGCGGTTGATGCTCGCGAAACAGGGCCTGCCATTTCGGGTACTCCCCGACATTGGTGCCGTAATCCAGAAACATCTCAAGCTGCACCTCCTGATTGCCAGGGCGGTCCAGCAGATATTGCACGTGCCAGAAATTGTCGGGGCTGATGGCATCGGGATCCTGAGTTCCGTGAGTGAATTGCCATTTGGTTGCATCCATTGTCAGAAAGGCGCGCAGAGCATCGCCGTTTTCCGTAGAGGGGTCTGCCCAATAGGCTTTGATCGGTTCCCAGAACTCGCGCAACCCCTCTTCGTACGCGTTGCCGTTCTGAATGATAAAGCCCGTCACCCGTTCCGGGTCGTCCGCGAACATGCGAAAGCCGACCGGAGCCCCATAGTCCATCAGATACACTGAGTACTGGTCAACGCCTTTGGCGTTCAACAATTCGGTTACAATCCGTGCAGCGCCTTCAAAACTGTAATCGTATTCGGCGGCATCGGGCATGTCAGATGCTCCGAAACCGGGATAGTCCGGCGCGATCACATGATAATTCTCGGAAAGTTCGGGAATCAGGTTGCGGAACATGTGCGACGAGGTGGGAAAGCCATGCAGCAATAGAACCGTCGGATTCGTCGGATCTCCGGCTTCGCGATAAGCAATCTTCATTCCGCCAATTGTTTCCGTTCTAAAGACGGTCGCATTCGCGCCGGTCTGACCGGCAGTCGCAGGTAGTGCAAGCAAAGCGGTAGCGGCCACCGCCATGGCGGTGTTTGAAAGAATCCGTCTCATGGTTCAGTCCTTTGGGTTTGGGGTGATGGGCGCGACGCCCGGAAAGCGACCTCAGCCTTTTGTAGCGTCGGCCAACTCGTCTTTCAGGCGCTGGTTTTCGGCCTGAAGTTGTACCAGTTGCTGTCCCAGCGCTTTGAGATGTGGGCGTAGTTCTTCTTCGGTGAAGCGAGGTGTGATGTGACGAGGGCAATTCCAGTCCAAACCCTCGACACGAATGATCACCGCTCGTTCTGCCGTCGCATCGGCGCCTTCAGGAAAAAGGCTGGCCGCAGCGGCTTCGCCTTCGGTGAACTCGACGCGGCCCAGAATCTTGAGACGACGCTGATTGGCGTAATCCATCAGGATCATCGCAATCCTGTCATTGCCATCCAGATTGCCGCGCGAGATGTATTGTTTGTTGCCGGAAAAATCGGCGTAACCAATTGTAGTCGGCCCAAGCACTTTCAAAAAGCCGACGGGACCGCCGCGATGCTGGACATAGGGCCAACCGGTTTCGGATACGCTCGCCTGATAGAACCCGTCGCGGCCTTCGATGAATGCCTTCTCGGCGGGGCCGATCTGGTGACCCTGCTGCGGGCCACCTTCGATGAATTTTGCATAAGTTGCTGCTGATCCCATCCGCTCCTGTTGGGCGCGGACAGTGGGTGTGAAGGTTAGTTCGGAAAAGGCGCGTGGCATGACTTTCCTTTCAAAGACCCAGATCGGACAAGCCGGGATGATCGTCGGGGCGAGGGCCAAGCGGCCAGTGGAACAGGCGATCCTGCTCGGAAATCGGTAGATCGTTCAGCGATGCGTGGCGGTGTGCCATGCGGCCATCTTGAGCGAACTCCCAGTTCTCGTTCCCATAGGAGCGGAACCAATGCCGGCTGTCATTCCGCCATTCATAGGCATAGCGCACGGCGATACGGTTGTCGGAAAAGGCCCAGAGCTCCTTGATCAGACGATAGTCCAGTTCCGAATGCCATTTCCGGGCCAGAAAGGCATGGATCACATCGTGACCGGACAGGAACTCGGCTCGGTTCCGCCACTGGCTGTCGTCGGTGTAAGCTGGCGTCACGATATCCGGGTTGCGGCTGTTCCACGCGTTTTCGGCCATTCGCACCTTTTGCGCGGCGGTTTCCAGCGTGAAGGGCGGAAGAGGAGGGCGGTTCATATGAAAGGTCGCTTTCAGGCAAGAGTGGCGACGAGTATCGCCAGGGCCAGCAGAACTGGCAGATGTTGAGGGGGAAACAGACTGGCGCGGCGTCGCATGGTTTATCTCCGAGTGCGTACTGATCGGTAAACTTAAGCCCTAAAGTGTACTGATCGGTAAATGATTTCAAGTGTGAAACGGAAAAAAGTGTCTGTGCCTGAATGCTGAAGTGGTTAAGATGCAGATTTCTAAGGGTTTTGGCAGAGCATTTGCCTTCTGCGTCCTCGGGAACTATGTACTGTTCGGTACACTATGGAGCCGAATCATGCGTCCGAACAAACGGGATGAACTGGTCCGAAAAGCGCTGCAGGTCTTCTACCGCGATGGATTTCATGCCACCGGAATGGACAAGCTTGTGACGGAAACCGGAGTCTCAAAGACCTCGATGTACAAGCACTTCCGCACAAAGGAAGAGTTAATCCTTGCCGCACTGAGACTTCGGGACGAGAATTTCCGAAACTGGTTCCTGCGCCGCATCCAGGAACTGGCGGATACGCCTGCCGGACAACTTCTTGCGGGCTTTGATGCGCTGGCCGAATGGTTCGAAGAAGACGGTTATCGCGGTTGCATGTTCATCAAGGCTGGGGCCGAGTACCAGGAAAAGGATCACCCGATCCATGCGCAAGCTGCTGAACACAAGCGGCTGATTTTGAATCACATTGTTCATCTGGCCCGCCAAGCAGGTGCCCGGAATCCGGAAAAGTTGGGAAGCCAGCTTTTGTTGCTCAAGGAAGGCGCAATCGTGTCTTCAGTTTTGCTGAACACCAGTCAGCCCGCGATGGATGCCAAAGATGCGGCCGAGGTATTGTTGAAGGCCGCGCTGACGTGACGGGGGCCGAGCTATTCGCCACTCAACCTCATTTGGCGCACAGCAAGATCGCGCATGATCTCCTCCGAGCCGCCACCTATGGCCATGACCTTGACCTCACGCCAGACCCGTTCGACCGGGTTGCCTGACATATACCCGGCCCCGCCGAAAACCTGTAACGCTTCGGAGGTGACGAATTCCAGTGCTTTGCTCGCCTGCACCTTGGACTTGGCAATCTCGGCGGCCGGCATCAGGCCTTGACTAATGCCCCAGCATATCCGCTCAAGATAGGCTTCGATCATATCGATCCGGGCCGACATCTCGGCGAATTTGTGAGCTATCACCTGATGTTCAATCAGGTATTTACCGAACGTCCGACGTTGTCTCGCCCACTCAAGCGCTGATTTGTAACACAGCCGCATCATCCCCAAGCTGCCCGCAACCATGGCAAGGCGTTCGTGGTTGAAGTTGCTCATTATCGCGAGAAAGCCCTTGTTCTCGGGTCCGATCAGGGCCGGTGCCGGAACCAGGCAATTGTCGAAATTTAGCATAGCCTGCTCTGAGCAGTGCCATCCCATCTTTTCTCCCAGAGGTGTGCGGGAGAAGCCGGGTGTGTCGGCCTCGATCAGGAACAACGAGATTCCGGTCAGGCCGGACCCGCCGGTTCGGGCACCCACGACGAACCACTGTGAGTCCATGCCACCTGTTATGAACGCCTTGGCGCCGTTCAGCACCCAGCCATGCGACGTGCGCTCGGCTTTCATTTTCAGGTTTGCCACGTCCGACCCGCCGCCCGGCTCGGTGATTGCCAGTGAAGAATTCATCCGTCCGGCCACGATCTCCGGGACCACTGTCTGCTTGAATTCTTCACTGGCAAACTGAACGATCGGTCCCAGCGAAATCATGCGCCCGCCAACAGCGGCCGCCACGCCCGACGCGCCACAGCCAAACGCAAGTTCGGTATAGTCGGCGCGCATAAAGGCGTCGTCAAAACCCAACCCGCCAAATTCCTCGGGGATGCCGAAACCAAATACACCCAAAGCCCCCAGTTTTTGGTGCAACTCCAACGGGACTGCCCGTTTCGCTTCCCACTGATCGACGAAAGGTCTGACTTCGCTGTCAAAAAACCGTGCGAGATTGGCGCGATACGCCTCGCGTTCGGGCGTCACGAAGGGCGAAAGGCAGGTCAAGGTATCTTCTTCCCCGGGGTGCGGGCATGTTCCGTGGCGTCGCAATCCATCGCCGCCCGTTGACCGCTTGCGTGCATGGCGGCAACCTAAAAACACAGCGGGCGATCTGAAAAGCGCGGCCCGCGGCAAAGCTGCAAGAATGTCGCGCGACGCCGGATCGGTCGCACGTTGTCAACGGAGGGGCGCCATGGCTTTCATCAGCCGGGTTGAACGCGACAGCGAAACATTCGCCCGAAATCGGGCAGATATGCTGGCGATGGTGGATGAGTTGCGCACGCTCGAAGCCCGCGCCGTTGCCCTATCCGAACAGCGGCGCGACAGAATGGCCGAGCGCGGCCAACTGACCCCGCGAGACAGGATGGCTACTCTGCTGGATCCGGGCATGCCGTTTTTGCAGTTGCACAGTCTGGCTGGATATCTGGTGGACACGGATGATCCGACAAAATCGGTGCCCGGCGCATCGGTCATTGCCGGAATCGGTTTTGTCTCGGGGGTGCGATGCATGATCGTTGTCGATGACAGCGGCATCAAGGCAGGCGCAATGGTCGAGATGACGGCTGCGGCCTTTTTGTCGGCGCAGGAAATCGCGTTGAAACAAAAACTCCCCTTCGTGCATCTGGTGGAAAGCGCCGGGGCAAACCTGATGGAATACCGAGTCGAACTGTGGGCCAATGGCGGCAAGCTGTTCCGCAATCTGGCGCGGCTTTCGACGGCAGGTCTGCCCAATCTGGCGGTTCTGCACGGTCCTTCGACTGCGGGCGGGGCCTATATGCCTGGGCTGGCAGATTATGTGATTGGCGTCAAAAAGAACGGCATGGCGGCTCTTGCCGGAGTAGCTTTGGTGCATGCCGCGACCGGTGAAAAGGCCAATGACCGTGATCTTGGCGGCTCTGAGATGCATGCGCAGACCAGCGGTCTGGTCGAATATCTGGCCGAGGACGACGCACATGGGATCGAAATCGCGCGCGATGTCGTGCGCCGCTTGGACTGGAACAAATCTCTTCTCCAGCCACGGGCGCGCGAGATCGCGCAACCTAAATACGACATCGGCGATATAGCCGGGCTAGTGCCAATCGACTACCGTGTTCCCTATGATATGCGCGAGGTGGCGGCGCGCATCGTCGACAGCTCGGACTTTCAAGATTTCAAGCCGCGCTACGGTGCCTCGACTGTTTGTCTTCAGGCGGCGATCAACGGCATTTCGGTGGGTATCATCGGCAACAACGGTCCGATCGATCCGGCAGGTGCAACCAAGGCCGCGCAATTCATTCAGCTGTGCGGCCAGTCCGATATTCCAATCATTTTTCTGAACAACACAACCGGCTACATGGTTGGCACCGAATACGAGCAGGCGGGGATGATCAAACACGGCGCCAAGATGATACAGGCGGTAACTTCGGTCGATGTGCCGCGTATCACACTCTATATTGGGGCGAGTTTCGGTGCCGGAAATTATGGAATGTCGGGGTTTGCTTACGAGCCCGATTTCCTGTTTGCCTGGCCCAACGCCACAACCGGCGTCATGGGTGGCGAACAGGCGGCCGCCACAATGGCAATTGTGGCCCGCGCTGGAGCCAGACGCAAGGGCGAGGAAGTGGATGGAGCGCAGATGGAAAAGCAAAGCGCGCTGATTGCCGCGCATTTCGACCGTCAGGCAGGAGCATTCTATACTTCGGGGCGATGCCTTGACCATGGTGTCATTGACCCGCGCGACACCCGCCGCGTGCTGGGTTTCTGTCTGGAAACCTGCCTGGAAGGACGCGCGCGCAAGGTCAAACCCGGAGCATATGGCGTGGCGAGGTTTTGAGCATGGTTTTCGACACGATACTTGTCGCCAACCGGGGCGAGATTGCCGCGCGCGTGATCCGCGCGGCGCGTGATCTGGGTTTGCGAACCGTTGCCGTATTCACCAGCGCCGATGCCGCCTCTCCACATTTGCAACTGGCCGATCATTCCATCTGGATCGGTGAAGGGCCGGTTGCAGACAGCTATTTGTGTGCGCGAAAAATTCTGGACGCGGCAAAACGGGCCAACGCCGGGGCGATCCACCCCGGATACGGGTTTCTCTCCGAAAACGCCGAGTTCGCCGAAGCTGTGGCCAAGGCTGGGTTGACATTCATCGGCCCCGGTCCGGAAGCCATCCGGGCAATGGGCAACAAGGCCGAGGCCAAGCGCCTGATGAGAGCGGCCGGCGTGCCCTGCGTGCCCGGCTACGAAGGTGGGGATCAATCCGACGCTGCGTTTGCAAAGGCAGCGGAGGGGATAGGCTATCCACTGATGATCAAGGCGGCGGCTGGCGGTGGTGGGCGCGGCATGCGGTTGGTCAACGCTCCCGTGGAACTGGAAAATGCTCTGGCGCGGGCCAGATCCGAGGCTGCGAATGCCTTTGGCTCGCAAGAGTTGATCTTGGAAAAAGCCATTATCGCTCCGCGCCACGTCGAGTTTCAGATTTTTGCCGACGGCGATGGTAACGTTATTCACCTTGGCGAGCGCGACTGTTCGATTCAGAGGCGGCATCAGAAGATCATCGAAGAGGCCCCATGCCCGGTGATGACACCGGATCTGAGGGACCGCATGGGGGCCGCCGCCGTCGAAGCCGCGCGCGCTGTTGATTACCTGAGCGCGGGTACAGTGGAATTCCTGCTTGATGCCGAGGGTGAGTTCCATTTTCTCGAAATGAACACCCGGCTGCAGGTCGAGCATCCGGTGACCGAAATGATCACCGGCCTTGATCTGGTAGCCATGCAAATAACCGTGGCGCAGGGTGTCCCTCTGGAAATGGGTCAGAGTGATGTGACCCTGAACGGTCACGCGATCGAGGCACGTCTCTATGCCGAAGACCCCGGCAACGGGTTTCTCCCGGCAACAGGCCCGGTTCATCTGTGGCGCCCTGCAAGTGGCCCCGGGATTCGCGTGGATGCCGGGATTGCCCAAGGACAGTCGATCACTCCTCACTACGATCCGCTGTTGGCCAAGATCGTTGCCCATGGACCCACACGTGAGGTCGCGAGAGCGAGGTTGATCCGTGCCCTGCAAGATACCGTCTTATTGGGAACCGTGACAAATGCGGGATTACTGACGGACATCCTGAGCGAACCGGATTTCGTTCAGGGCAAAGCAACGACGGCCTTCTTGAACGGCAGCACTGTCGCACAGAACTCCGCCCCCCAAGCTTCCGGACAGATCGCCCTGGCCGTTGCGCTGCTACTCGAAGACGCGCGGGCACTTGCTCTTGCACGCGCCGGTTTTGTTGCGCCGGATCAATTGGGATGGTCGAACACTCGGATTCCGCCCCGCAAGCTTTCCGCACTTCTGTCCGGTGCGCTGGTAGAGTTTTCTGTAACCTCCAATCCGGGAGGCTGGAGGATTGCGGTGGATGGCCAGACCTTCGACGTGGAAATGGAATGTAACGGCCCCGAGGTCGTAGCCCGAATTAACGACGACCAGATACGGGCGGTGGCCCACGTCGCCGATGGCGAGGTGATGCTGGCGATGGGGGGTGACCGGCTTACGCTGCGCCTGCAACGGGCAGGGCATACCGAAGAGGAGGGATCAGATGGGGGAGGTATCACCGCTCCGATGCCGGGGCTAGTGCAAATTCTAAGCGTGAGTGCGGGCGCGAAAGTGCGCAAGGGACAGACGCTGGCGGTGCTTGAGGCGATGAAAATGCAGCAACAGATCCTGGCCCCGCAGGATGGTTGCGTGGTTCGGGTGCATATTGTGGCGGGACAACAAGTGTCCGCCGGTGATCTGATGTTTGAGATCGAAGAGGAAAAATGATGGAGCAGGCAGGGGATTTTCTGGAAGAAAGCGAGGTGCTGGACAAGGTTTTGACGGATGTGTCGGGCGATCAATGGGACATCGTTACCCAGTTCAAGGAATGGACGCTGAACGATGTGCTGGTTCACCTGCATTTCTGGAACGGTATGGCCGATCTATCCTTGCGGGATCAGGACGCGTTTCAGGCCCGTGTTGCCGAAACTTTGGCCGGGATCGAGACAGCGGGGTTCCGGGCCACGGAAAACGCGATGGTCCCCGAGAGAAGAGAGGAGCTGCGCGCTGCGTGGCGCACACTCTACCGCGACATGGGTGTGCGTTGGGCTGAGCTTGACCCCAAGCAGCGGTTGAAATGGGTCGGGCCCGATATGTCTGTCCGCTCTTCGATCACCGCGCGGCAGATGGAAACATGGGCGCATGGACAGGCGGTATTCGACATTCTTGGCGCCCGGCGGCAGGAAACGGACAGGATCAGGAATATCGTGATCCTTGGGGTCAACACTTTTGGTTGGGCCTATAAAGTACATGGGCACGAGGTGCCAAATGTCATGCCGCGTTTGGAACTGACCGCGCCGTCCGGCGCAGTTTGGGAATTTGGCGACAGCAGTGAGAACAGAATAACCGGCTCGGCGGTGGAGTTCTCGCAGGTCGTCACCCAAACCCGCAATATCGCGGACACCAGCCTTCGCGTCGAGGGGGCGGTTGCGCAGGAGTGGATGTGCATCGCACAGTGCTTTGCAGGCGGACCCGAAACGCCCCCGCCTCCAGGCCTGCGCCGTCGAAATACGACCTGAGCGCCAGAGACGTTGCGTTGCGACGTTCAAGACGCGGCGTCACCACAGTTGGCGGGATGCGGTCGTACGGATAGCGTGTCGGAAAACTCGGATCGGAGGAGCAGGAATGACTCTGTTTACCAGCACAGCCAGTTGGGTCACTGACGAACACCGCATGTTCGCCGAAATGGCGGGGCGGTTTCTGGACGCCGAGCTTGCGCCCAATATCGAAACCTGGGTTGACAACGGTGTAGTGGACCGTGAGTTCTGGCGGAAAGCGGGCGCTACCGGCCTGATGGCGGGCGCCATTCCCGAAGAGTATGGCGGCGTCGGCGGCGGTATGGGGTTCGATGCTGTCACCATCTATGAACAGACCTCACGCGGGGATGCGGGTTGGGGCTATGGTATCCAGTCGATCGTGACCCACTACATCACCGCCTATGGCAGTGAGGATCAGAAACAGAAATGGCTGCCCAAGCTTGCCTCGGGCGAAATGGTGGGTGCCATCGCCATGACCGAACCGGGCACAGGCTCTGATTTGCAAGCGGTTCGTACCACAGCCGATAGGGACGGAAACTCCTATCGCATCAACGGCTCCAAAATTTTCATTACAAATGGCCAGACCGCCGACCTGGTGATCGTAGTTGCCAAAACCGACAGGAACCAAGGCGCCAAGGGCGTGTCGCTGATCGCCGTCGAAACCGACGGGGCGGGTGGGTTCCGGCGTGGGCGCAATCTCAAGAAGCTGGGGATGAAGGCCAACGACACGGCCGAGCTGTTCTTTGAAGATGTCAAAGTGCCGATGACCAACCTGATCGGCCCGGAGGAGGGGCAGGGCTTTTATCAATTGATGAAGCAACTGCCGTGGGAACGCCTGACCATCGGCATCATGGCGCTGGGCGCCATCGATTTCGCCCTCGCCGAGACCGTGAAATACGTGCAGGAGCGCAAGGCCTTCGGTCAACGCGTCATGGATTTCCAGAACACCCGTTTCAAGCTGGCCGAATGCAAGACCAAGGCCGAGGTGCTACGCAGTTTCGTCAACGACTGCATCGCCAAGCTGGACCGCGGAGAGCTGGATGCCGCCACTGCCTCGATGGTGAAATACTGGGGCTCCGAGGTGCAGAACGAAATCATGCACGAATGCCTGCAGCTTTTCGGAGGCTACGGTTTCATGATGGAATATCCCATTGCGCGGCTCTACGCCGATGCGCGGGTGCAAATGATCTATGGCGGAACCAACGAGGTGATGAAGGAACTCATCGCCCGGTCGATTGACGTCTAGTCCCGACGGAGGTTGTTTAACGGAGCACCTTCAGCGCTCTCGGCTTATTCTGGATGAGGGACGCTGTCCCTCATACTCCCTGGAGAATTTATCACCAGAAAGAAGCGGGATTTCTGCCCGCACTTAGCCGTGTTTTCGGGGCAGAAGTTGAGCTTCAAGCCAGTTCCGGAATGACTTCAACGGTGCCGATGCGGCCTTGTTCTGCGGCCAGACCAGATAATAGTCACCAAGACTGACGCGGGGGGCGTCGAAGGCAGGGACCAGCCTGCCATTTTCGATGTCCTGAGCCACCAGATAGCTGGGCAGCAAGGCCACACCCAACCCGTGAATGGTTGCCTGTATCATTGTCGAAAACTGATCGAACAACATTCCCTTGAGACCGCTTGCCTTAGTGTTCTGAGCTTCGAACCAGCGCTCCCATGCGTCCGGACGCGTATCCAGATGCAGCAAGGGTGCATTCAGTAGCCAATCGGCGGTGGAGTCATCGGGCCGTAAATGAGGCGCACAGACTGGCAGGACTTCTTCACGCATGATCCTGAGGTAGCTGACCCCGGCCCAATCCTGACGCCCGAAATGAATGGCAGCATCAAATGGTTCCACCGCGAAATCGAATGGTTTCAGCCGCGTATTCAGGTTCACCGAAACTTCCGGGTGCTGCCGTGCGAAATCCTGAAGGCGAGGTGCCAACCAATGCATTCCGAACGCTGGCAGGATCGAAAGATGCAGCGAGCCACCGGTGGGGTTGGCCTTGAGCTTGAGCGAGGCTTGCGCCAGTTGATGCAGCGCGCCGCGCGCAGTTTGTACATATTCTCTTGCGGCTGGCGTCAGTTGCAGACGCATTTGATTGCGCTGGATCAGGTTGACGCCCAATTGTTCCTCTACGGCTTTCAACTGACGGCTGATAGCGCTTTGTGTCAGCGACAACTCGTCTGCGGCAGCTGACGCGCTTCCTAAACGATCCACGGCTTCCAGGGCCAAAAGCGAAGAGATCGAAGGCAAAAACCGTCGTGGTGCAATCATATGACTTTCCCTCATGCCTTTGAAATGGAATATCATTGGATTTTTGCGCTGAATAGGCGGAGAAAGGCAAGAATCGCAAGTATCGAAGGTGAATTGGCATGACTTATCAGAACAATTCTTCAGGGTTTCAGCGCGCCGGACGGCTTGATGGGATCGAACTGTCAGAAATCGTTCAGATTTCGGAACATGCCGCGCGCCTGCGGACGCAGGGCGTTGATGTGATTGCGCTGAGTACGGGGGAGCCAGACTTCCCGACACCGGCCCATGTGGTCGAAGCCGCTCATCGCGCAGCACTGGAAGGGCAGACCCGTTATCCCGCCACTGCCGGAACACCTTCGTTGCGCGCGGCCATCGCCGCAGAAGCTGAAGCCGAGGCCGCCAATGTGATTGTTTCCACTGGCGCCAAACAAGTGCTGGCGGGTGCGTTTCTGGCCACACTCGATTCAGGCGACGAGGTTATCACCACGGCACCTTTCTGGACCAGCTATGCCGATATGGTGAAATTGGCGGGCGGGATGCCGGTGGTTCTGGATTGCCCCGGTGAGCAGGGATTTAAGTTGACGCCTGAGCAGTTGGAGGCTGCGATAACCCCGCGCACCCGCTGGGTGTTGCTGAATACCCCTTCGAACCCGACCGGCGCGGTTTATTCCGAGGGAGAGTTGCAGGCGCTGGGCGCGGTGTTGGAACGGCATCCCAATGTCTGGGTGATCTCCGACGAAATCTATCAGCATCTCTCGTACGTTCCCTTCACTCCTTTCGTGCAGGCGGTGCCGTCGCTGGCTGGCCGCACGTTGACCGTGAACGGCGTGTCCAAAGCCTATTCCATGACCGGCTGGCGCATTGGCTGGGGCATCGGCCCGGCACCACTGATCAAGGCGATGGTGGCGGTGCAGGGGCAAATCACGTCGGGTGCTTGTTCGATTGCGCAGGCCGCGGCGCTGGAGGCGATCACAGGGCCACAAGAGTTGCTGACGGAACGCCGGGCCGAGATGCAGGCGCGCCGCGACCTTGTGGTTTCCGGACTGAACGCGGCCGGTCTGGCCTGTGCCAAACCGGATGGGGCGTTCTATGTCTTTCCGAAGACACCCGTCAAAATGCCTGTGGATCATGAGTTCTGCAGTTATCTTCTGGACGAGGTGGGCGTTGCGCTGGTGCCGGGGCGCGCCTTCGGGATGCCTGGGCATTTGCGCCTGTCTTTCGCCTATGCAACAGACAGCCTGACCGAAGGGCTTGCACGTATCGCCCGCGCTGTCGAAGCACTGTAACAAGACCTGAAAAAAAGACCGAGCCATGGACCGCGCCCAAATCGTTCACGACAATTTCCTGACCCGTGTTGCCGAACGCGACCTGCCTGCCGGAGCACTGCCGCAGCCGGGGCTGAACGGGACCGACGCGGTCTCGCTGTTCCGGTCTCAGGTGCTCAGCCGCGCGCTTGACCGGACTAGCCGGGCGATGCAGAAGTCGGGGCAGGGGTTTTATACCATCGGCTCGTCGGGTCATGAGGGGATGGCAGCAGTGGCTCATGCCCTGCGTCCAACAGATATCGCTTTTCTGCACTATCGCGATGCGGCCTTTCAAATTGCCCGCGCCGAGCAGGTGCCCGGCCAGCAGATCGCTTGGGACATGCTGCTGAGCTTTGCCTGTTCCAAGGAAGATCCGACCTCTGGCGGGCGGCACAAGGTACTGGGGTCAAAGGCGTTGATGATCCCGCCGCAGACCTCGACGATCGCCAGCCATCTGCCCAAGGCAGTAGGTGCCGCCTATAGTCTGGGGGCCGCGCGCAGGCATGACCCGGAACATCGTCAACTGCCCGAGGACGGGATTGCCATGTGTTCTTTCGGCGATGCCTCGGCCAACCACTCGACGGCTCAGGGGGCAATCAACACGGCCGGGTGGACCAGTGTGCAATCGACTCCGCTGCCGCTATTGTTCGTGTGCGAGGACAACGGTATCGGTATCTCGACCAGGACACCCAAGGGCTGGATTCAGGCGTCGATGGAGCATCGACCGGGGATCAGGTATTTTCAGGCCAACGGGCTCGATATTTTTGAGACCTATGCGGTTGCCCTTGAAGCCGCCAATTATGTGCGCTCGCGGCGAAAGCCGGCGTTTCTGCATCTCAAGACCGTGCGCCTTTACGGCCATGCGGGCGCAGATGTGCCGACAACTTATCTGGGCAAGGCTGAGGTCGAGGCGGACGAGGCCAATGATCCGCTGTTGCACACGGTGCGACTGCTGGATCAGGCCGGGGCGCTGTCGCCCGATCAGGCGCTGAAGATCTATGAAGAGACCTGCGCCCGTACAGATCGCATCGCTGCGGAGGCCGCCAGCCGTCCGCATCTGGCCAATGCGACCGAGGTAGTGGCCAGTTTGATCCCGCCCAAGCGCGCCTGCAAACCTACCAACGGACCCAGCGCCGAAGCCCGCGCCGCCGCATTCGGTGGCGACATGCGTGCGCTGGGCGATCCGCAGCCGATGAGCCGTCTGATCAACTGGGCGCTGACGGACCTGATGCTGGAACACGGTGAGATCGTCTGTATGGGCGAAGATGTGGGGCGCAAGGGTGGCGTTTATGGCGTCACACAGAAGCTGCAACAGCGGTTCGGTTCCGATCGGGTGATCGACACATTGCTGGATGAACAGTCCATTCTGGGGCTGGCCATCGGTATGGGGCACAACGGCTTCATTCCGATCCCGGAAATCCAGTTCCTGGCCTATCTCCACAATGCCGAGGACCAGATCCGGGGCGAGGCCGCAACATTGCCATTCTTCTCGAATGGACAATTCACCAACCCGATGGTGCTGCGCATCGCCGGGCTGGGGTATCAGAAAGGTTTTGGCGGGCATTTCCACAATGACAACTCGCTTGCCGTCCTGCGGGATATTCCCGGAGTGATCATTGCCTGCCCATCGACAGGGGCGGATGCGGCACAGATGCTGCGCGAGTGCGTACGGCTAGCGCGGGAAGAGCAGCGGGTGGTCGTTTTCCTGGAACCCATCGCGCTTTATCCGATGCGCGACCTGCACGAAGGACAGGATGGGGGGTGGATGACCACCTATCCTTCGCCCGACCAACGGATCGGATTGGGCGAGGTCGGCGTGCATGGTGACGGCACCGACCTGGCTGTCGTGACCTATGGCAACGGGCATTTCCTGTCGAAACAAGCTCTGCCCGAATTGCAGGCAGCGGGGGTGAAGACCCGGATCATCGACATGCGCTGGCTGGCGCCGATGCCGACCGACGCGCTGCGCGAGGCGACAAAGGGTTGTAAGCACGTCCTGATCGTCGACGAGTGCCGCCGCACAGGCAGCCAGTCCGAGGGGTTGATGACATTCTTCAGTGAGGAAATCGGTTCCGTTCCGACTGCTCGCGTCGTGGCTGAAGATTGTTTCATCGCGACCGGTCCGGCCTATTCTGCGCCCTTGCCGTCGAAAGACGGCATTGTTGCTGCTGCCCTGAATCTGACCGGAGCCCGCAAATGACCCGTACTGCCGTCGTGATCTGCCCCGGTCGGGGTACTTACAACAAGCCCGAGCTTGGCTATTTGCATCGCCACCACGGTGCCTGGATGGAAATGTTTCGCGGCTTCGACATCATCCGAGCAGAGGCCGGGCAAGAGGCGGTAACGGCACTGGATAGTGCCGCGCGTTACACTGTGGGCAAATACTCTCGTGGTGATGTTGCCTCACCCCTGATTTATGCGGCCTCGCTGGCAGACGCGAAGGCATTGGCCGGGGATATCGAAGTGTTGGCTGTGACCGGAAACTCGATGGGTTGGTATATTGCTCTGGCTGTCGCAGGAGCACTTAGTGCCGATGACGGGTTCCGGGTGGTCAACACCATGGGCACTTTGATGCAGGAACGCTTATTAGGCGGGCAACTGGTTTATCCTTTCAACGGAGAGGACTGGGTAAACGATCCTGAACGCAAGGCAGAGTTGCTCGCGCAGGTCTCACGCATCGACAGGGTCGGCGGGCAGGACCTGGCGCTTTCCATTGATCTGGGCGGGATGCTTGTGCTGGCAGGTAACGAGGCAGGGTTGGCGGCTTTTGAGGCCACGGTTCCGATGGTGCACGAACGGTTTCCGATGCGCCTGTCGAACCACGCGGCCTTTCACACCCGTCTGCAAGCGCCGGTCGCGGCCGAGGGGCGTAACCGCCTGGCAGCAGGTATGTTCCGCCAGCCTGACCGCCCGCTGATCGACGGGCGGGGTAAGATCTGGTGGCCGGGGGCGACCGATACCAGTGCTTTGTGGGGCTATACACTGGGCCATCAGGTGACCGAACCTTATGACTTTACGCGTGCCGTGCAGACGGCAGCGCGCGAATTCGCTCCGGATCTCTTCATCGTCACCGGGCCTGGGGCAACGCTGGGCGGGGCGGTTGCGCAGTCGCTGGTGCTGGCAAACTGGCGCGGTATGGCGGGCAAAGCGGATTTTCAGGCACGGCAGGAGGAAATCCCCATGCTGATCTCGATGGGCCGCGAGGATCAAAGGACTCTTGTCATCGACTGACTGCCGGAAAATTGTTTCGGTTGCGATATCCGAACAGATTGGAAGTGCTGATGGATTCTGAGAAAAGCCTGTGGCAGGAAACCTGCCGAGAAAAGACTGACGTGCGTGTGTTGAACGAAACGATTACCGTCGATCTTGCGGTAATCGGCGGAGGTTATACCGGCTGTTCCGCAGCGCTTCATGCGGCGCAAGTCGGGGCATCGGTCTGCCTGCTGGAAGCACATGACATCGGCCATGGTGGGTCGGGTCGTAACGTCGGACTGGCCAATGCTGGCCTTTGGTTGCCACCGGATGATATTCGTGCCCATCTTGGAACCGAGGCGGGAAACCGGCTGATCGCGCTATTGGCCGATGCACCTGCGCGGGTCTACGAGTTGATCAATTTGCACGGGATCGACTGTGATCCAGTCAGAAACGGAACTTTGCACTGCGCGCATTCCCCGTCCGGCCTCCGCAATCTGTCGCAACGCTGCGAACAACTGAACGCCTCCGGGGCGCCTGTGCAACTGTTGTCGGAGGCGGAAACCCGCAGGCGAACAGGAAGTGGTTCTTTTCACGGTGCCTTGTTCGATCCGCGCGCGGGAACAATTCAGCCGATGGCCTATGTTCGCGGGCTGGCGCGGGCGGCAACCGAGGCGGGGGCTCGGGTATTCACGCAAAGCGCGGTGCAATCACTGCGTCATGAAGGGGATATGTGGCATCTGTCGACACCATCCGGAGAGGTGCGGGCCAAAGCGCTGCTACAGTCGACAAATGCCTATCATCGTGATTTGACGCATACTGCACCGGCCTATGTACCGGTGTATTACTTCCAATATGCGACCGCGCCTTTGCCACAGGCGATGCGCGCGACCATCCTGCCCGGAGGTGAAGGATGCTGGGACACCGGGTTGATCATGACCTCTTTCAGGATGGATCAGGACGGGCGACTGGTGATCGGGGCGATGGGTGATCTGGGTAATGCGGGCAGTTTTGCCCATCGCAACTGGATCGTGCGCAAGATCGGTCAGTTATTCCCACAACTGGCGGATCAACCATTGACCGCTGGCTGGCACGGGCGCATTGCTATGACCTCTGACCATATACCGAAAATCACGCAGATCGGACCGAACGCCTTGGCCGTGCACGGCTATTCCGGTCGAGGTATCGGGCCGGGAACGGTGTTTGGCGCCATGTCCGCCCAAAGCCTGCTGTCAGGTGACCCCGAAATGCTGCCGGTTCCTGCCGTCGTGGAGCATCGCGAGAATTGGACCGGTCTGCGCCGCGCCTTTTTCGAAACCGGCGCGGTGCTGACGCACCTGGTCAAAGCAAGGTTCTGAGCGTTTCCGATCCTATCGCGGCAATCATGGTTGCAACTGAGATGCCAACGTTTCTATCCGACCACGCAACCATCGGTGCGCAGGGTCGCCGTTTGAACGTTGATGCCAGACCATGAAGATCTGCACCGGCTCGCAACGGAACGGCAGGGGCGCGCAATCGAGTGTTGCTAGCGGCCCCATTTTCATCAGTGCCGTGTCCGTCGAAATCAGGTCGCTACCGAGCAGAAAAGGTGGGATGGCGTTGAAATGGGGCAGGGTCACGGTCGGAGGGCGGATCTGGCTTTGATCGACGCCACGCATGACCACCTTGGCGCTGCGCCCGTCAGCAAAGCGAACTTCGACGTGTTCGGCGGCGCAATACTCTTCCCATGTCGCAGGTGGGGCGCGATGGCTTGCATCGAAATAGACCATTAGCGGGCTGGTCAGCAGCCGCTTCTGAAAGATATCCGGTCCGTCGGGCGGAAGCGGCGTCAGCATCAATTGGCAGCGGTCATTTCGCAAAATGGCGGCATCGGGAACGCCTGAAGGAACAAAATGCAGCCGCAGGCGCACACCGTCGGTGCGCGCGGCATTCAAAAGCCGGGGAAAGATCAGGTCTCGTTGCAGGTCGTTTGCCGCGATCTGGAAAGTCATCTCCTCAGATTGCGGATCGAATGGACGACCTTCGGTCAGGGTGTGCATTCCGTCGAGAATCTGTTGTACCGGTTCCTGCAGGGCGATGGCGCGTTCGGTGGGGGTTAGCCCCTGACCCGAACGTACAAAGAGCGGATCGCCCAGTACAATTCGCAGTTTCGACAGGGTGTGGCTGACGGCCGATTGCGTGACCCCAAGACGGTCGGCTGCCTTGGACACAGAACTCTCTTCGAGAATGGTCAGAAAGGTTCTCAGGACCTTGCCGTCGAGATCAGTGAAATCGAATTTGCTCATGCCGTATATGACTAACCATGAATGGTTTTGGTGTCCATTTCACAGTAGATGGGCGGTAAGGACAGGAGAACGCGATGGGATTCCGCTTTTTTTCCGACAAGAACCGGCCTGTGCACATGGGGCACTATCCGCTTGAACGGCTTGCGCGGGCGGCCGACCTGCCGGACCTTGCGCAGATACCAGAGATGGCGGAGTTGAGTTTTCACCGTCGGCAGACGCCAGAAAGCATTGTCAACGCGATGGGAGAGTTTCAGGCGATGCTGGATGCGATCCGCGACGGCTTCGTCAATCCGGCGGTGGCAGAGATCCCGGAAAATCCGCTTGAACGAGCCAATCATCTGAAATCATTTGGTTATTTCAATGATGCATCAATGATGGGATGCGGGCCGCTGCCGACTGAAGCGATGTTGTCCAATCCGCGCCGAAACCCCGATATCGACCGATTGGCTCATGCGCTCAGGACGCGCCAGACCAAGACTCTGGCCTCGGGCATTGACGTTATCATGGCCGACCTGAAGGACAGTATGGAGGCCGAACCGATCTCGATCGACAGCCACCGTCACGCCATCATTTTCCTGTATGAGCACAACCGAGATCCGGACCCGGATGAGTCGGGGTCTGAGTGGATTCTGGATGCACAGGATCACCGAGCCTGCCTGTTAGCTACTGAAAATGCTACAGTAATTGCCAATTACATTCGCCTTCTTGGGTTTGATGCGCGGGCGCATTCGGTGATGTCTTCGGATGTCGATCTGGGGAAATTGGCAGTTGCCGCCGGGTTGGTGACGGTCGAGGATGGTGTGTTGGTCGCCCCTTGGTTGGGCAGCCGGTTCGGGTTGGCGGCGGTGACGACCGAAATGGAGATTGCGCATGATCTGCCGTTGCGACCGATGGCCGAACAACCTTGGTTCCAAACCCAAGGCCCTGCCTGGTGGCTAGGTAAGGGATTTGCAAAAAATGCTTTCAACAGAGATCCTTACGCCAGGCGCCGCTATGTCGATGGGGCGCAGCCGTTCGAGAAGCTGAAACGGGTTGAGGAGCCGACGACCTATATCGACGAGGCTCATGTGGCGCGGGTTCCGAAACGTACAGATATGTTCGCGCGGGCGCAGTTCGGGGATATGGGCAGGGCGGTTCAGGACGGGGCCAAGGGCGGTCATTATGCGCGCAAATCCGCGCCCAGTTTCGCGCAAAGACGCGCACTTGGCGCTTTTGTACTGCTTCAGGATGGGGACTGTGCCGAAACGTACAAACCAAATGACGCCGATCGCAACGCCGCCAACCTGAAAGCGGCCAGCTATTTTCTGGGCGTCGACGCGGTCGGCCTCAGCCGCTGCCCGGACTGGGCCTGGTATTCGCATGACGCGACCGGCGAAGAGATCGTGCCGCCGCATGATCAGGCCGTCAGCATGATCATCGATCAGGGTTATGAGACGATGGAGGGCGCATCCGGCGACGACTGGATCAGCGTCGCGCAGTCGATGCGCGCCTATTTGCGGTTCTCGCTTTTGGGTGGGGTGATCGCGCAGCAGATCCGAAATCTGGGCTACAAGGCCAAGGCGCATACGGTGATGGATGGCGAGGTGTTGCAACCGCCGCTGTTGCTGCTGAGTGGTCTGGGCGAGGTCAGCCGCATTGGCGAGGTGATCCTGAACCCCTATCTGGGGCCGCGCCTGAAATCGGGCGTCGTGACCACGGACATGCCGATGGCCCATGACAAACCCATCGATTTCGGTCTGCAGAATTTCTGCGAAAGCTGCAACAAATGTGCCCGCGAGTGCCCGTCGGGCGCGATTACCGCGGGACCAAAGCGGATGTTCAACGGCTATGAAATCTGGAAATCGGATAGCCAGAAATGCGCGACCTATCGGATCACCACGCCGGGCGGGGCGATGTGCGGGCGCTGCATGAAAACCTGCCCGTGGAACCTTGAAGGGATCTTCAAGGAAAAACCGTTCCGCTGGGCCGCGATGAATATCTTGTCAGCCGCGCCTGCGCTGGCAAAGCTGGACGATGCCGTGGGTAATGGCGGGCTGAACGATGTCAAGAAATGGTGGTGGGATATCGAGTTGCAGGCGGATGGCGCCTATCGCCCTTCGGTGCATCCGTTGAACCGGCGCGGTCTGCAAAGGGAGCTGGAGCTGAAATACGAGGATCAGACGCTGGCCGTCTATCCCGCGCCGCTGGCGCCGCACCCTTGGCCCTATCCGTTTCCGATGGATCGCGAGGCCGGGATCGAGGCCTATGAGGCGATGGTCAGCGCCGAGGAACACAGGGCGCGCGTTGCTGCCGGGGATATGTCGGTTGTCCACCGCTATCGGATCGCGGGCGATGCCCCGGTGATGCGGGTGGAACTGACCCGGGTCGAGAAGATGACGGCGGATGTGACCAAGTTCGAATTCTCACCCATTGACGGCGTGCCGTTGCCGGAATGGACGGCGGGCGCACATCTGGACGTGCTGGTGGCGCCCGAGTTCCTGCGCCAGTATTCGATGTCGGGCGATCCGTCTGACCGGTCGAAATACCAGATCGGCGTGTTGCGCGAGGATCACGGGCGGGGCGGATCGGCCCTGATGCACAGAATCTTTCACGAGGGGCGCAAGGTTTTCATCTCGAAACCGATCAATCATTTCGAACTGGATGAAAGCGCGAGCAGGACATTCCTGATGGGCGGTGGCATCGGCATCACGCCGATGATCGCCTTTGCCCACCGGCTGTTTGCAATGGGCGCGGAGTTCGAGTTGCATTATTCTGCCAGCACGCAGGCCGGTGCGGGGTATCTGGACGATCTGGCGGCGATGCCCTGGGCGGACAGGGTGCGCTTGCATTTCTCGGACAAGGGCACGCGCGCCGATCTGGATGCGGTTCTGGCAGGCTACCAGCCGGGCTGGCACGTCTATACCTGTGGGCCGGATCGGTACATGGATGGCGTGATGGCGGCGGCTGAACGGCAGGGATTCCCCGAAGAGGCGCGGCATCTGGAATATTTCTCGGTTCCCGAACAGCCCGAATACGAAAATCACTCCTTTACGGTGCGGCTGGCGCGATCGGGGCGCGAATTCGTGGTGCCCGAGGACAAGGACGCCGCACAGGTTCTGAACGAGGCGGGCATTCATGTGGATGTGAAATGCGCCGACGGGATCTGCGGGGTGTGCAAATGCGGCCTGATCTCGGGCGAGGTGGAGCATCGCGATTTCGTGCTGTCGAAGAAACAGCGCGAAGGGTCGATCATCCTGTGCCAGAGCCGCGCCGCAGAACCGGACGGGGTGATCGAAATCGACCTTTGACGCCCGGGTCGCTGGCCCGGGGGTCTGGAAACGACATTTTGCTTCGAAAAAAATCGTCGTTCCTGTCATGGACGCCGGATGGGTGCTGGACTAACGTCGCCCCCGAACCAAGTGAAACCCTGATCAACAGGTGCGAGGTAAAACATGGATTATCACAGCCCCGCCAGTTTCGCCGAGGCTTCGGAACTGGCTGTGAATGCGACGGGCATTACGCGTTTCCTGGCTGGCGGAACGGACGTGCTGGTACAGTTGCGTTCGGATTTCGTGACGCCGGATACGCTGATCGACATCAAGAAAATCAAGGGGGTGCAGGACATTACCCGCCAGGATGACGGCAGCTGGACGCTGGGTGTTGCGGTCTCGGGTGCCGAGATGAGCGAGCATCCGCAGCTTGGGCGGGACTGGCCCGGGCTGGTCGAAGGGATGGATCTGATCGGGTCGACCCAGGTGCAGGGGCGCGCGACGCTGACCGGCAATCTGTGCAACGCCTCGCCCGCCGCCGATTCCGTGCCGGGCATGGTGGCGGCCGGTGTGACCGTGACGGTGACGGGCCCGAACGGGGATCGCGAGGTTGCGGTCGAAGACGTCCCGACCGGTCCAGGCAGGACGTCGCTGGCCAAGGGCGAGGTGATTTCGGCCGTGCATATCCCGGCGCGGGGGGCAAATGGCGGCGATGCCTATCTGCGGTTCATTCCGCGTACCGAGATGGATATCGCGGTGGTCGGTGTCGGCGTGAACCTGCGGCTCGATGGCGACACCGTTACCGAGGCGCGCGTTGCACTGGGCGCGGTTGCGCCGACGGTTCTGCTGGTCGAGGACTGTGCAAAGGCCATCATCGGCACCACGCTGGATGACGCCGCGCTGGAGGCGCTGGCGGCGGCGGCATCCGCGGCCTGCAATCCGATCGACGACAAGCGCGGCACCATCGCGTTCCGCACCGAGGTCGCCGGCGTGCTGGCCAAGCGCGCTGCCAAGATCGCCTATGCCCGTGCCAAGGGAGAATGAGCCATGAGCAAGATCCACGTATCAACCACCGTCAACGGCGATGCGGTCGAGTTTCTGTGCGACCCGCGTGAAACCCTGCTGGACTGTCTGCGCGACAAGCTGAACCTGACCGGCGCGAAAGAGGGTTGCGGCACCGGCGATTGCGGTGCCTGTTCGGTCACCGTCGATGGTCGGCTGGTCTGTTCCTGCCTGATGCTGGGGGCCGAGGCCGAAGGCAAGGAGATCGGCACCGTCGAAGGCATCGCCGATGGCGACGTTCTGCACCCGCTGCAGAAGAAGTTCATCGAATATGCCGCCCTGCAATGCGGCGTCTGCACGCCGGGGATTCTGGTGGCCGCGAAATCGCTGCTGGAAAAGAACCCCGACCCGACCGAGGAAGAGACGCGGTACTGGCTGGCGGGAAATCTGTGCCGGTGCACCGGCTATGACAAGATCATTCGCGCCGTGATGGATACGGCGGCCGAAATGCGGGAGGCTTCGTGATGGCGCTTGACGATCGCAAGACCGATTTCAGATTTGTGGGCACACGGCCCGACCGCCCGGACGGGCTGGACAAGGTGACGGGCCGCGCCAAGTTCGGGGCGGATGCCCAGGCGCCCGGCATGCTGCATGGCGCCATCCTGCGCTCGCCGCATGCGCATGCGCGGATTGTGAAGATCGACACGTCGAAGGCCGAGGCGCTGAAAGACGTGAAAGCGGTGGTCACGCGCGCCGATTTCTCGGACAAGCCCGAGTTCAAGCCGGGGCTTGAGGGCGAGTTCTGGAATGTGCTGGAAAACGTCATGGCGGGAGACAGGGCGCTGTATGACGGGCATGCGGTGGCGGCGGTGGCTGCGACCTCGACGCTGGCAGCGCGCGATGCGCTGAAGCTGATCGAGGTGGAATACGAGGTGCTGCCCCACGTCACCGACGTGGACAAGGCGATGGCATCCGATGCGCCGGTGATCCGCGAGGGGGCTGCCGATTACTCGGTGCCAGAGGGGATGCACCCGAACGTCGTGCGCTATCACGAAAGCGGTCACGGCGATGTCGAGGCCGGATTTGCCGAGGCGGATCTGGTGGTCGAGGACCATTTCGAAACCGAAGCGACACACCAGGGTTATATCGAGCCGCATGCCTGTCTGGCCACATTGGGCAATGACGGCAAAGGTGAGCTGTGGTGCTGCACCCAGGGGCATTGGTACGTGCAGAAATACTGTGCCGCACTGCTGGGTATCGAGACGTCGCAATTGCGCGTCACGGCCTCGGAAATCGGTGGCGGCTTTGGCGGCAAGACCACGGTGTTCATCGAACCGGTGGCGCTGGCGCTGAGCCGCAAGGCCAACCGTCCGGTCAAGCTGGTGATGAACCGGTCGGAGGTGTTCCGGGCCACCGGGCCGACCTCGTCGGCGTCGATGGACATCAAGATCGGGATGAAGAAGGACGGAACCATCACTGCCGCGCAAGGCATTTTCCGCCTGCAGGGCGGCGCCTTTCCGGGTGCGCCGGCCGAATTCACTGCGATGTGTGCCTTTGCGCCTTACAACCTGACCAATGTGCGGCAGGTGGGCTATGACGTGCTGGCCAACCGCCCGAAACAGGCGGCCTATCGCGCGCCGGGCGCGCCGATGGGGGCGTTTGCGGTTGAATCGGTGATCGACGAGCTGTGCAACAAGCTGGGTCTGGACCCGGTCGAGGTGCGCCTGAAGAACGCCGCGCACGAAGGCACCAAGGCCAGCTATGGCCCGCGCTACGACCGCATCGGGCTTGTCGAGACACTGGAAGCCGCCAAGGCGCATCCGCATTATTCGGCGCCGCTGAAGCCGGGGCAGGGGCGCGGCATCGCCTGCGGGTTCTGGTTCAACCACGGGGGCGAGACCAGCGTGTCGCTGGCGCTGAGCGAGGATGGATCGGCGCAGGTGATGGTGGGTACGCCGGATATTGGCGGGTCGCGCGCATCGATGGCGCTGATGGCGTCCGAGGTGCTGGGCATCCCTTACGAAAACGTTCGCGTGACGGTCGCAGACACCGCGACGCTGGGGTACAATGACATCAGTCACGGCAGCCGCGTGACCTATGCCTCGGGTCTGGCAACCATCAAGGCGGCGCGCAATGCCGTCGAGAAACTGTGTGAACGCGCGGCGGCCAAGTGGGGTATCCCGGTCGATGCGGTGAAATGGGAGAACGGCTGTGCCGTGCCGTCGGGGCCGAATGCTGGTGATTTCGATCCGCTGCCGCTGGCCGAAATAACCGCCGACATGGGCGCGACAGGCGGTCCGATCTCGGGCCATTTCGAGGCCACGCCCGAAGGTGCGGGGGTATCGTTCGGCACCCATATCGTCGATGCCGAGGTCGATCCCGAGACCGGCAAGACCTGTGTCACGCGCTATACGGTCATTCAGGATGCGGGCAAGGCGATCCATCCGACCTATGTCGAAGGTCAGTATCAGGGCGGCGCGGCGCAAGGTATCGGCTGGGCGCTGAACGAAGAGTATATCTATGGCCAGGACGGTCGCCTGCAGAACTCGATCTTCCTTGATTATCGTATCCCGGTGGCCAGCGACCTGCCGATGATCGACACGGTGATCGTCGAGGTGCCCAACCCCGGTCACCCGTTCGGTGTGCGGGGCGTGGGGGAAACCGGAATCGTGCCGCCGCTGGCTGCGATCGCGAATGCCGTATCGAACGCAGCGGGTGTTCGCATGCGCCGCCTGCCCATGTCGCCGCCGCGGATTCTGGCGGCGCTCAAGGGCGATGGTTGAGGTCAACCTCTGGTCTGGTCTCCGGTCTTTGACCGGGGGCCAGCAGGTGGTCGAGGTCGAGGCCTCGGACACCGGCGAGTTGCTGCGCGAACTGGTGCGCGCCTATCCTTCGCTGAAAGGCCCCATCGATGCGGGCGTGTCGGTGGCAATCAACGGTCGGATCATTGCCGGTGGCCTGACCGAGCCGATCCCGGACGGGGCCGAGGTTTACCTGATGCAACGGCTTCGGGGCGGTTAGCCCTGCGCCAGTTCCTGTGGCAAACCGCCTTTGACCGGCAGAATGGATATCGCCTGAAGATCCGGCGTCGCCACTATCAGAGGGGCACGTCGTCATAATCGCGGGACTGGCGGAACGGCGTGTCTTTGATCGTTTCTTCCGTCGCCTTGGACATCATCGTGAAAAGGCGCGCAGCCTCGTCGGTATATTGCTCCATCGCGGTCTTGAAGAACTCCGACTGGACCTTCACCAGATCCGCCGGGGTCTTGCAGGCCAGCAGAGCCTTTTGCGTTTCAAAGTCCTGTTGCAGGCGATCCGTCACGAACCGCGTGCTTTCGGACATGATGTCCATCCAGGCTTTGGCCGCGGTCTGATTGACACCCATCAAGCCAAGAGTCATCGCGGGCGCGGTTGCGTCCAGGTCTGCATCCGTATTCTTCGATTTTGCCATGGCCTTGCTCCTGTATCAGACTGAGTATCGGGTTGTTTCGTCGCCGCCTGCGCGAAACCCGATGCTTGTCCATAGCTGGTTTGAGCTTGCCGGTCCTTGATCTGGATCGTGCGGGGTCACAAAAACTGCTGGATCACCGCCAGCCTATCCTGTCAGATCTGTCCCGCAGTTGGGCGCGCACATCTTCAATCCCGTGAGGCGGGCGTTTGTTTTCAATAAGTTAGGATGGTGCTGCCGGAGAGATTTGAACTCTCGACCTCTCCCTTACCAAGGGAGTGCTCTACCCCTGAGCTACGGCAGCGCGGTGAGCGGGTGATTAGACGCAAACGAAACGCGGCGCAAGGGTGTCTGGACGGTTTTTTTTACCTCCTGTAGAGAAAGGTCATGTCAGACGAAAATTCACCAAAAAAACACGGCAAATCCGAATCTGCGCGCGAGGACAGGCTGAAGGCGGCACTGAAGGCCAACCTGGCAAGGCGCAAGGCGCAGGCGCGCGCGCGCGCGACGACGGATGACAAGGCCGGTGAGGAAAAGGAATAAGAGCAGATGGATTCGATTCTCGTTACCGGCAATGGCCCGCTGAATGGCCAGATACCCATTGCAGGGGCCAAGAATGCGTGCCTCACGCTGATGCCGGCGACGCTGCTCAGCGATGAACCGCTGACGTTGACCAATGCGCCACGGCTGAGCGACATCAAGACGATGACGACGCTGCTGCAATCGCTGGGGGCCGAGGTGTCGCTGTTGCAGGACGGGCAGGTTCTGGCGATGTCGAGCCATGATCTGACCAGTCACACGGCGGATTATGATATCGTGCGCAAGATGCGTGCGTCGAACCTTGTGCTGGGGCCGTTGCTGGCCCGGTTTGGCCAGGCCGTTGTGTCGCTGCCCGGCGGCTGCGCCATCGGTGCGCGCCCGATGGATTTGCATGTCGAGGCGCTGGAGGCGCTGGGAGCCGAGATCGAGTTGAAGGACGGGTATCTGCACGCCAGCGCGCCGGGCGGGTTGAAGGGCGCGGTGCATGAGATGCGGTTCGCTTCGGTGGGCGCGACCGAGAACATGGTGATGGCGGCCACGCTGGCGAAGGGCACTACGGTGCTGAAGAACGCCGCGCGCGAACCCGAGATCGTCGATCTGGTGCGTTGCCTGCGCAAGATGGGCGCCCAGATCGAGGGTGAGGGCACGTCGACCATCGAAATTCAGGGTGTGGAGCGGCTGCATGGCGCCACGCATCAGGTTGTCACCGACCGGATCGAGCTGGGCACCTATATGCTGGCACCCGCAATCTGCGGCGGCGAAGTCGAGCTTCTGGGCGGACGGATCGAGCTTGTGGGCTCGTTCGTCGAAAAACTGGATGCGGCTGGGATCGCGGTGGAAGAGACCGAGAAGGGCCTCAAGGTGGCGCGCCGCAACGGCAGGGTCAACGCCGTTGACGTGGTGACGGAACCTTTCCCCGGGTTTCCGACAGATCTGCAGGCGCAGATGATGGCGCTGATGTGCACCGCCGAGGGGACCTCGGTTCTGGAGGAGCGGATTTTCGAGAATCGCTTCATGCATGCGCCTGAACTGATGCGCATGGGTGCCCAGATCGACGTGCATGGCGGCACCGCGACGGTGACCGGGGTCGAACGGTTGAAAGGCGCGCCGGTGATGGCGACCGATCTGCGGGCGTCGGTCTCGCTGATTCTGGCCGGTCTGGCCGCCGAGGGAGAAACCGTGGTCAGCCGGGTCTATCATCTGGATCGCGGATATGAGCATGTGGTGCGCAAGCTGGAAGGCGTCGGCGCGCGGATAGAACGGATCAAGGGCCAATGACGGACGCAAAATTCGAAGAGGGGCGCGAAACCCCGCTGAACCTCGGAGCCGAGGATGTCGACGATCTGAAGGTGATCGCCACACTGACGCAGGACGCGGTGTTTCCTGTTACGGAACTGTCCTGGCGCCCGTCGGAACAACGCTTTGCCCTACTGCTGAACCGGTTCCGCTGGGAGGATCGCGAGGCCGCCGAACGGCGCGGGCGCGCGTTCGAGCGGGTTCAGTCGCTGCTGGTGTTCGATTCGGTATTGTCAGTGGCAAGCCAGGGGATCGACCGGTCGGACAAGGACATGATCCTGTCGCTGCTGTCGGTCGAGTTCGAGCCGTCCGGAGACGAGGCGGGGCAGATCCTGCTGACGTTGGCCGGAGACGGGGCGATACGGTTGAATGTCGAGGCGCTCGACGCCCGTCTGAAAGACGTGACCCGGCCCTATCGCGCCCCCTCGGGGCAGGCCCCGCACCACCCCGAATAGTGCAGAACAAGCGCGGCATATCGCAGGCGATGTCCCCAACTGCATCGGGGATCGCCTTGCGGCGGGCCACGGTTTTTGATGTTTTTGATATCAGCCGCATTCTGGTGCAATCGATCACCCTGCTGTGCCGCGACGATCACCGCGACGATCCCAGGGCGCTGGCTGAATGGACCTCGGGCAAGACCGCGCAGGACATTCGAAAATGGCTGGACGGCGATGCCGAGTTCTGGCTGGCGGAGTGGAACGGACAGCCCGGCGGGGTTGGCGCGATATCGTCCGGCGGCGAGGTGTTGCTGCTTTATGTTGCGCCGTCGGCGATCGGGCAGGGAATTGGCGCCGCGTTGTTGGACCGGCTTGAGGATCGCTTGCGGGATGCGGGGCACCAAACCGGATTTCTGGTCGGCACCACCACGGCCCGTGCGTTCTACGAGGCACGGGGCTGGCGTGGGGACGGGGCGGCGCAATGTGGCCCGGCGGCCTCTTGTCAGGCGATGACCAAGCAACTTTGATCACGCGGCACTGGCACAAATCGCTGCACCCCCGCGGCTGAGGCTTGAGACCGCCGCGCCGCGGCGATATGCACCCTGCAAAACGCCCGGAGGTCCAGCCATGCCCCAATTCCTCGACACCACGTCGCCCGATTTCGATGCCGCGTTTGCGGCGCTGCTGGCCGCCAAGCGCGAAGACAGCCCGGATGTGGACGAAGTGGTTGCCGCGATCATTGCAGATGTACGGGAGCGGGGCGATGCAGCGGTGATCGAACTGACCGAGCGGTTCGACCGTATCGCACTGACCCCGGAAAGCCTGCGGTTTTCCCCGCAAGAGATTGTGCGGGCGACTGGCCAGGTTACGACGGAAGAGCGCGAGGCGCTGGAACTGGCGGCCGAGCGCATCCGGGCCTATCACGAACGGCAGATGCCGCAGGATGAGGAATGGACCGATGCGGCGGGCGCGACGCTGGGCTGGCGCTGGTCGGCAGTGTCGGCGGCGGGGCTATATGTGCCGGGCGGTCTGGCCTCCTATCCGTCATCGGTGCTGATGAATGCGATTCCGGCCAAGGTGGCGGGGGTGGAACGGCTGGCGATTGCGGTGCCGACGCCGGATGGGCAGGTAAATCCGCTGGTTCTGTTGGCGGCGCAACTGTCCGGGGTGGACGAGATTTACCGGATAGGTGGGGCGCAGGCGATTGCGGCGCTGGCCTATGGGACTGATGCGGTCAGGCCGGTTGACAAGATCACCGGCCCGGGCAACGCCTTTGTCGCCGCCGCCAAGCGCCGCGTCTTTGGCAAGGTCGGCATCGACATGATCGCGGGACCGTCCGAGATTCTGGTGATTGCCGACAAGGACAATAACCCCGACTGGATCGCGCTGGACCTGCTGAGCCAGGCCGAACATGACGAGAGCGCGCAGTCGATCCTGATCACCGATGATGCGGGTTTTGGCCAAGCGGTGGCGGAAGCGGTGGGAAAACGCCTTGAGACACTGGAGCGCCGCGCCATTGCCGGGCCAAGCTGGCGGGATTTCGGAGCGGTTATCACGGTGCGCGACATGGACGAAGCTGCGGCGCTGTCCAATCGTATCGCGCCCGAGCATCTGGAATTGTGCGTGGCCGATCCGGACGCGCTGAGCCAAAAGACCATCCACGCAGGCGCCATTTTCCTGGGCCAGTACACGCCCGAAGCGATCGGCGATTATGTGGGCGGGCCGAACCATGTGCTGCCGACCGCGCGTTCGGCCCGGTTTTCCTCGGGCCTGTCGGTGATCGACTTTCTCAAGCGCAGCACCATCAGCAAGATGTCCCCCGAGGCCCTGCGCGCCATCGGCCCGGCAGCAGAGCGGCTGGCGATTTCGGAGAGCCTGGAGGCGCACGGGTTGTCGGTGCGGGCGCGGCTGGACCGTCTGAACAGTTGAGACCGAAGGACAGATCCGCGCGGTATCCTGTGGCCCATGGGAACGGGGCGACACACAGTTGCCCCCAATAGCACGTTGTTGTACCCCTGCCGGAACGCAGTTTTTTCCGAGCACCGAAAGTATGAGTCACATAAGCCATATCGAACTGGACGATCGCAACCTTCCCGCGCCGACGCCGGAGATCGAGCAGGAGCGCAAGGTGGCGATTTTCGACCTGCTTGAGGAAAACAGTTTCGACCTGCCCCAACGGGATGACCGGGTCATTCCGGATGGTCCCTATCGGTTGCAACTGTCCATTCGCGACAAGCGGCTGGTCTTTGACATCGAAACCGAAGACAACCAGAAAGCCGCCGAGTTTCATCTGTCGCTTGGCCCGTTCCGGCAGGTCGTGAAAGACTATTTCCAGATCTGCGAAAGTTATTTCAACGCAGTGAAAACGATGCCGCCCAGTCAGATCGAAACCATCGACATGGCGCGGCGCGGCATCCACAACGAAGGCAGCCGTGTGTTGCAGGAGCGGCTTGAGGGAAAAGCCGAGATCGACACCGACACCGCGCGCCGCCTGTTCACCCTGATCTGCGTTCTGCATTTTGGGGGCTGACGCGTGAAGCCGTTGCCGCACTCGGTGCTGTTTTGCTGCGACCACAACGCGGTGCGGTCACCAATGGCCGAAGGCATCATGAAGAAGTTCTACGGCACCGGCACCTATGTGCAGTCGGCCGGGGTCAAAAGTGATATGGATGTTGACGGGTTCTGCATCTCGGTCTGCCAGGAAATCGACGTCGAACTGTCGCGCCACCGTACGCGCACCTTTGACGAGATGCAGGAATGGGGCGATGATCTGGGGTCTTTTGACCTGGTCATCGCGCTGTCGCCTGCGAGTCAGCGGCGGGCGCTGGAACTCACCCGATATTATCACCTCGATGTCGATTATTGGCCAATAATGGACCCTACTGGGCTCGGCGAGACGCGGGAAGAGAAGTTACATCATTATCGTCAAACCCGCGATCAAATCATCCAGCACCTCAAGGAGCGCTGGGGAGAGCCTACGGAGATTACATGAACGACACCGTCAAACGCTATTTCGATGCCTTCAATGCCGGGGACGTCGACGGAATGCTTGCCTGCCTGTCCGATGACGTGGCCCATCACGTGAACGAAGGGCAGATCCGCGAGGGCAAGGAAAAGTTCGCCGCGTTCTGCGCCCATATGAACCGCTGCTATAAAGAAAACCTGACCGACATGGTGATTTTCGAGGCCGATGGTGGCACCCGTGCGGCGGCGGAATTCATCGTCAATGGCACCTATCTGGAGACCGATGACGGGTTGCCTGAGGCGCATGGCCAGAGCTATCGCTTGCCCGCCGGGTCGTTCTTTGACCTGCGCGACGGCAAGATCACCCGCGTCACCACTTTCTACAATCTGGCCGATTGGATGAAACAGGTCTCGAATGGGTAAGGTCACGGATGTCCGGGCGCTGACCGGCGCAGCGCTGGAAGCGGCGCTGGACGATGTGGCGCGGTTGCGCATCGCGGTATTCCGGGCTTGGCCCTATCTCTACGACGGCGATCTGGCCTATGAGCGCGATTACCTGAAGGTCTATGTCGAAAGCGAGGGCGCCATCGTGGTTGGCGCCTTTGACGGAGGCAAGCTGGTCGGCGCTTCGACCGGCATGCCGTTGGCCGATCACGCCGATGATTTCGGCGCAGCCTTTGCCGATACCGGGCTGGACATGGGGCAGATCTTTTATTGCGCCGAATCCGTGTTGATCCCGGATTACCGGGGGCAGGGGATCGGCCACAGGTTCTTTGACTTGCGCGAAGCCCACGCCCGCGAATTGGGTTATGCCAAATGCGCCTTTTGTAGCGTGCAGCGCCCTGCCGATCACCCGATGCGGCCGGAAAGCTATCGCCCGCTTGACGCATTCTGGCGCGCGCGGGGGTACGAGCCATTGCCGGGGGCCGTTGCCCAATTCCCGTGGAAGGATCTGGGCGAAGAGGAAGAAACGTCGAAGCCGTTGCAATTCTGGATCCGGGATCTCTGATCCCGGCTGCGCGCCTTTGGACGCTTGTGGCGCACCATTCAACAACCGGTGCCGGATTTGACATTCAGTGACCGCTTGCCGGGCCAGAAAATCGTAGGGTCACTTTTGGGCCGTCCAAGCCAGAAAATGCCTAAAGCCTGTCGCAGTCAGATTTGGCAGTGATAGTGGAGACAGATCAAAGCTGTGTTCAGGGGGAAAACCTGTCGTCAAATTCGCTCATACAAATATGCAAAAATGTGTTACCTTTGAGTTTTCCAAAGGGGGGAAAGTCATGAAAAGATATGTGATTGAGCGCGATTTGCCGGGGGTTGGCGGCATGTCCGGCGACGAACTGGGCGGAGCGTCCGCCAAGTCGAACGAGGCGCTGGACCAGATACCGGGGGTGCAGTGGCAGCACTCGTATGTCGCGGGCGACAAGACATTCTGTATCTATCTGGCCGAAAATGAGGACGCGATTCACAAGCACGCGGAACTCAGCGGTTTCCCGGCCAGCAAGATCACCGAGGTCGTGACCATCATCGACCCGACAACCGCCCGCTAATCGGGTCTGTACATGGCGCGGCGTCCCCGCATAAGGTCGCACGACCTTCGCAGCCGGGGACGCCGATATGAAACTTGCAACCGCCGCCTATCCGCTCGATTGGCTCGATAGCTGGGCCCAGTACGAGGACAAGCTGAACCGTTGGGTGGCCGAGGCTGCCGGAAACGGGGCCAAGCTGTTGGTGTTTCCCGAATATGGCGCGATGGAGCTTTCGACTCTGGACGGGCCGGAGGTTGCCGGAGATCTGGAGAAATCGATCCATGCAGTTTCGGATCGGATGGAGGACGCGGCTGTCCTGCACCAGAATCTCGCGCGGGAGTACGGGGTCCATATTCTTGGGACTTCGGCCCCGGTGAATGCGGGATTTGACAGGCCCGTCAACCGGGCCGAGTTCTACACCCCGACGGGTGGGCGAGACCATCAGGACAAGCAGATCATGACCCGGTTCGAACGCGAACACTGGAATGTTGTTGCGGGCGGGCCGCTCAAGCTGTTCGATACCGCGCTGGGCAAGATCGGTGTTCTGATCTGTTATGACAGCGAATTCCCGCTTTTGGGCAGGGCACTGGCCGAGGCCGATCTGATCCTGGTGCCATCCTGCACCGAGGCGCTGTCGGGCTATTGGCGTGTCCGCATCGGCGCGATGGCCCGGGCACTGGAAAATCAATGCGTTACGGTCATGGCTTCTCTGGTCGGCTGCAACGACTGGTCCGAGGCGGTGGATATGAACACCGGGACGGGCGGCATCTTTGGTCCGCCGGATATTGGGTTCCCCGAAACGGGTGTTCTGGCCGAGGGCGGGCTGAACCAGCCCGGCTGGACCTATGCCGAGGTGGACCTTGGGGCGATTGCCCATGTGCGTGCAGATGGTCGGGTGCTGAACCGGGCCCACTGGGCCGAGCAGGAACCCCGCGTCTTATCCGTCACAAACTGTGGCATCTAGGCAATTCGGCCCTTGAATTAAGGGGAAAATGCGCTCATTTAGGCGCACGTCCCGTAGATTCTGCGGGTGCAACGTATTTAAGGAGAGAACATGGCCAAGGAAGATACGCTCGAATTTCCCGGTGTCGTGAAGGAACTCCTGCCGAATGCGACGTTTCGGGTCGAGCTGGAAAACGGCCATGAGATCATCGCACATACGGCAGGCAAGATGCGCAAGAACCGCATCCGCGTTCTGGCCGGCGACAAGGTGCAGGTCGAGATGACCCCTTACGATCTGACCAAGGGTCGGATCAACTATCGTTTCAAGTAACGCCAGCCTTATGGCGTTCATCCTGGGATCGGGCAGTCCGCGACGGCTGGACCTGCTGGCTCAGCTTGGCGTGCGGCCCGACAAGATATCCCCTCCAGACATTGACGAAACGCCCCATAAAGGCGAGTTGCCGCGGCCTTATTGCGCCCGGATCGCCCGGGAAAAGGTGCAGGCGGTGCAGGCCGGGGACAGCGACGTTGTCTTGTGCGCCGACACCACCGTAGCGTTGGGGCGCCGCATTCTGGGCAAGCCGTTGGATGCGGCCGAGGCCGCCAAGTTTCTTTATGCCCTGTCGGGCCGTCGCCACCAAGTGATCACCGCCGTCGCCGTGCGGCGCGGCGATGACCTTTGGGCGCGGGAGGTGGTCAGCCAGGTCAAGGTCAAGCGGCTGTCGGATGTGGAAATCAATTCCTATCTCGCCAGCGGCGACTGGGAGGGTAAGGCCGGTGCCTATGCCATTCAGGGACCTGCGGGTGCCTTCATCCCGTGGATAAGCGGGTCGTTCACCGGTATCGTCGGCCTGCCGTTGGCGGAGACGTCGGGTTTGTTGCAGGCGGCAGGTTTGCCGCTGTATCAGGAGGTGTCATGAAAGGCCGCACAATCATTCTGGACCACATAGACGACCGCGAGGCGGCGGCGCTGATGGTGGATGGCAGGCTGGATGATTTCCTGATCGAAGGCGACGCGCCTGCGCCCGGAACTATCTATCGCGCCCGCGCGGACCGGCCCGTGAAAGGGCAGGGCGGCATGTTTTTGTCGACCCCAGACGGCCCGGCCTTTTTGCGGCAGGTCAAGGGCCTGGCGCCCGATGCGCAACTGCTGGTGCAGGTCACCGGCTATGCCGAGCCGGGCAAGGCGATCCCGGTCACGTCCCGGCTGCTGTTCAAGAGCCGCTATGCCATCGTCACGCCGGATGCGCCGGGTTTCAACATCTCGCGCAACATCCGCGACGAGGACCTGCGCGACAGGTTGCTGGAAATTGCCCATGAACACATGGGCGACAGCGCGTACGGGCTGATCCTGCGGTCGTGCTGCGACGGAGCCGAAGCGGAAGCAATCGCCGAGGATATCGCCGCCATGGCGGAATTGGCGGACAAGGTATTGAGCGACCAGGGGGATGCGCCTGAGATCCTTGCCGAAGGCGACGGCCCGCATACCCTTGCCTGGCGCGATTGGACCGAAACGGCCGAGGTGGTGACGCAACCTGGCGGGTTCGAGGTTCATGGCGTGCTGGATGCGCTGGATACGGCCCGAGCGATTGCCGAGCCGCTTGCAGGTGGCGGGCAACTGTTTATCCAGCCAACCCGCGCGCTGGTCGCCGTGGATGTGAATACCGGGTCTGACACGTCCCTGGCGGCAGGTCAGAAGGCCAATTTCGCATGCGCCAAGATCCTGCCACGCGCGCTGCGGGTGCGCGGCCTGGGCGGTCAGATCACGCTGGACCTCGCCCCCATGCCGAAGAAGGACCGGCGCGGGTTCGAGGCCGCTTTGCGCGCGGCCTTCAGGCAAGACAGCGAGGAAACGATTCTGGCTGGATGGACCCCGCTGGGCCATTTCGAGTTGCAGCGCAAACGCGGGAGAATTCCCTTGGCGGAGGTGCTGAAATGAGCTGTCCGATCTGTGGTGACAAGACGACGACAACCTACCGCCCTTTCTGCTCGAAACGCTGTGCGGATCTGGATCTGGCCAAGTGGCTGAACGGCTCATACAGCTTGCCGTCCGAACGTGAGGACGACGTGGAAGAGGCGGTCGAACCTCGCACTTCACCGTCCGAACGCCCGCATTAAAAAATGTCAAAAAGCCTCTGGACACCGCCTGTGGCAAGTCATAGAAGGCCTCCACCCAACGGCAAACACCGTTCCCGTGCCCGGGTAGCTCAGGGGTAGAGCAGTGGATTGAAAATCCTCGTGTCGGTGGTTCGATTCCGCCCCCGGGCACCATATCACTTACCCAAGAGTTTAAATTCTAACCTAATCACAAGGTTATCTGGGTTTTTTGATTTGTTGCCCACTCGAACCAACCGCAGCGAGTGGATTAAATTGTTGCCCATTCGTTGCTCAATTGAAGATTTTCAATCTGAGAAAGGATGAGCAACAAATGCCCTTAACACCTGAAATCATTGAAACATTTCAGCCTACAGAAAAGCGGTACCGTAAGTCCGACGGAAAAGGACTTTTCTTGGAGATTTCTCCAAACGGTTCAAAGACGTGGAAGCGAGAATGAAGTCAAAGCGGAAGCACATTGTACCTTTGGCTGATCAAACCAGAGAGTTGTTGAGTTGGTTGCGCCCGTACACTTGTGAAAGCGAGTGGATTTTTCCTCAACGTCATAATTTGAAACGGGCAATGTCTGATGGAACGCTCAATGCTGCTTTGAGGCGTATGGGGTATGTTTCAAGCGAACATGTGCCTCACGGATTTCGCACTACTGCTTCTACCATTCTTAATGAAAACAACTGGAATCCAGACTGGATAGAAGCGCAGCTCGCACACGTGCAAACGAGCGTGATAATGCAACTTAACCTCCTTCTGTTGTTGCTCTTTTGTTGCCCTTAGTTTTTCGGTCTCCTTAAGTGTTTGAGCCAAGGCACTAAGGCGACCCGCCCCCGGGCACCATTTAAATCGAGCAGAGTCAATTAGTTGTATTCGCTGTTAGCGAATGAGCACCCGACCCAAATCTTCTTGGGTATCATTCGGGTATCAATCTCGGCATGCCACTTGTGGAGCCTTGCGACCCGTAAGAAGCATATGCGCGTTTCCGCTTCTTTCTGGTTAAAAAATACCCCGGGGTGAATTGCCCGAAGGGCAAGAGGGGCTGCGCCCTTGCCCGTTCAGGCCGCCTTGGCTTCGGCGTCGCGTACGACCTGACCCAGGCGCTTGGTCATGAATTCCATGAAAAGGCGCGTTTTGGGATCCTGGTGACGGCGGTGCGTGTAAAGGCAAGCCATCTGCACCGGAACGGGCGGGTTATCCTGCGCAACCGGTATCAGCCGACCCGCTTTCAGATGCTCGGCGATCTCAAAGACGGGTTTCATCGCGATCCCCTGTCCTGACAGCGCCCAATCGGTCAATACGTCGCCGTCGTCGCATTCGAACCGGCCCGAAACCGCAAAGCGCCGTGGCCCGTCAGATGTCTGCAGCAACCACTGGAATTCCGTCGCCCCCGGAAAACGCAGATTCAGGCATTCGTGCTTTTCCGAGATCAGCGCGGCACCGTTTGCGGGGTTGCCGCGACGTTTGAGGTAGTCGGGTGCAGCGCACAACACCCGCTGGCAATCTGCGATCTTGCGGATGCGCAAGTTGCTGTCCTCGGGCTGGCCGATAAAAAAGGCCAGATCCAGACCTTCGGTGGTCAGATCGATTGTCCGATCCGTCAATCGCAGCCGTACATCGATCTCGGGATACTCCGACAGGAACTCCGGCACCTGTGGTGCCAGCAGTCGTCGACCGACCCCGAGAGGTGCCGCAACGAAAAGCGAGCCGCGTGGCGCTTCGGTCAGGTGCATGACCTGAGCTTCGGCCTGGTTCACCGATTCAAGGACAGCTACCGCGCCGGGATAGAAGGCCCGCCCTTGTTCGGTGGCGGTCAGGTTGCGCGTCGTGCGCTGGAAAAGACGCACGCCCAGATGATCCTCCAATTGGGAAATCCGGGCCGAGGTCACCGCCGGTGAAATGCGCAGGTCACGCCCGGCGGCGGACATGCTGCCCAGTTCATAGACCCGGACGAAAGTGCGGATATTATCGAGATAGGACATCTTTTCGGAAATTTTTGATACAGCTTGGCAATTAACAGGAATACCGAATAAATCAGCATTTGCCTAGTCTGGCGTCAACAAATCGGAGAATTTGCCATGTATGACTATGTCGCGTTCTGGGACTGGGCCGCTTTCGCAGTGCGCTGGCTGCACGTGATCACCGCCATTGCCTGGATCGGATCATCCTTTTATTTCATTGCTCTGGACCTCGGCCTGCGCAAGGCGCCCGACCTGCCGCCCGGTGCGCACGGTGAGGAGTGGCAGGTTCATGGCGGCGGTTTCTATCACATCCGAAAGTTTCTGGTGGCCCCTGAGCAGATGCCCGACCATCTGACCTGGTTCAAATGGGAAAGCTATTCCACCTGGCTCAGCGGGGCCGCGCTTTTGATGCTGGTCTATTGGGCCGGGGCCGAGCTTTATCTGATCGACACCGCCAAGGCCGATCTGGCGGTCTGGCAGGCAGTCCTGATCTCTGCCGCCTCGCTGACCATCGGCTGGCTGGTTTACGATTTCCTTTGCAAATCCGGTCTTGGCGAACGCCCGACCCTGCTGATGGTTCTGCTGTTTGTGCTGCTGGTGATCATGGGCTGGGGTTACAACCAGATCTTCACCGGCCGCGCCATGATGCTGCATCTGGGCGCATTCACTGCCACGATCATGACCGCCAACGTGTTCTTCATCATCATGCCGAACCAGCGCATCGTGGTGGACGACCTGAAAAACGGCCGCACCCCCGATCCGAAATACGGCAAAATCGCCAAGCTTCGGTCGACCCACAACAACTATCTGACCTTGCCGGTCGTGTTCCTGATGTTGTCGAACCACAATCCTTTGGCCTTCGCATCCGAGTATAACTGGATCATCGCAGCGCTCGTCTTCCTGATGGGGGTCACGATCCGGCATTACTTCAACACCACCCATGCCCGCGCAGGAAACCCCACCTGGACCTGGCTGGTCACGGCGCTGCTGTTCCTTGCCATCATGTGGCTGTCTACCGCCGCGCCCGTATACCAGCCGCTGGATGACGAAGAGGCACAGGCACTGACCCCTTACGAGCAGCGTTTTGCCGCTGCGGACGGGTTCAGCGAGGCGCATGACGTGGTGCTGGGCCGCTGTTCGATGTGCCATTCGCGCGAGCCAGTCTGGGAAGGTATCCTGTGGGCGCCCAAAGGCGTGTTGCTGGAAACCGAGGCTGACATAGCCCGAAACGCCAAGGCGATTTATCTGCAAGCGGGTCTCAGTCATGCCATGCCGCCCGCAAACGTCACCTTCATGGAACCCGAAGACCGTTCCGCCATCGTGCGCTGGTTCCGAGCCGCCGGCGGGTAATCCCGCACCCACCGCGATCAGGTGGGCATCCGGGCCCAGGCCCCGAAGGCCAGAAAGTCCACCGCGATGGTGTCGGTCCCGTCGATCTCGTCGCTGAGCCGTTGATCGAGAGTTTCAATATCAACCTCTTCTTCGGTGGCGACCCCGTATTCGATCATCTTGGGCAGCATGACCCGCGTCATCATGGCCCAGGAATACGACGACCCCGGCGTGTCGATGATCGCTTCGGCCAGAAGGTTCGGCTTCCTCAACCCGGCGGCCCGAAAGGCCGAATAGAGTTTGTACCCAATGCTGGTCTCTGCGCCTGATCGCCGGAATGTTTCCCATAACCAGCCACTGACCTTTTCACGCAACGGCAATCGGGGATGGCCCATGGCGGGAACCGACAGGTCGTGCTCGTGAAAGGCAACGATGCCGCCGGGGCGGACTTGAGGTAAAACCGCCCTGAGTGCTGCGGGAACATCCGGCTGATACATCAGGACGAGTCGCCCCACCAGCGCGTCGAATTGTGTATCGCCACCATCCACCTCACGGAAATCGGCGGCCCGAAACGTTACGTTCCCGAGTTTCATTGAATCAGCCCTGCTTCTGGCGGCGGCTATCGAGTTTTCTTCCCGATCCACGCCAAGAACCGATCCCTCGGGTCCCACAATCTCGCGTACCAGCATCGACACGTCACCCGCGCCACAGCCGATGTCCAGCACGTTCATTCCGGGACCAATCCCCGCCTGCAGAAACAGCCGTCTGGTGAACGGGTCGATGAAATCGGATTGGCTTTTCAATCGAAGATGTTCGTCCTGCGTCGCCCCAAGAACATAGTCCGGGTCGGTCTTGTTGAGTTCAGCCACGCTCCCCCCTTTCCGAGGCACTTGCAAAGCCTCGATGTGATGTCAGTCTATCACATATCGTCAGTTCCATGACCGACAGGGGCAGTCACTGGTGCTTCTTGCCATATCGCCGATGATTGTCGAACCCGGTTCATTGCGCCGTCGCGGCCAATTTCCCTTTTCATCGCTGGCTTCAAGTGCTCTAACTATCGGAAATAGAGCGGTGGGACTTCCATACCGCAAAGACTTTCTCAGGCAGGTTCGAGCGTTCGGGGGCCAGGCAATGAAGTTCAACAGACCGTGGATTGCCCTGAAATCCGGGCTGATCACGATCTGCGCTTTGGCGCTTCCCGACCTTGCTTTTGCCCTTGACACCACCCTGACCGCGCCCGGCGCCTCGAAAGAGCTGCGCAAGCGGATCGAGGAGACCTCATCGGTCCTGACCGCCGAGGCGCGCGGGCTGGATACGCCGATCGAACTGTTGTCCGCCGCGCTGTCCGACTATCGCACCCTGGTACAGATCCTTTATGACGAGGGCTTTTTCAGCCCGGTTGTCAATATCCGGCTGGATGGGCGTGAGGCGGCGGACATCGATCCGTTGAACACGCCCAATCAGGTCAACCGGATCGACATCGCGGTGCAGACCGGCCCCCCCTTCCGTTTTGGTTCCGCCGAAATCGGCCCACTTGCGGATGGCACAGTCCTGCCAGACGAGTACAAGCCGGGTGGCGCAGCTTCGACCGGCGTGATTCAAGACGCCGCCACAGGCGGAGTGCGCGCGTGGAAAAACGACGGCCACGCCAAGGCCAGCGTCGGTGGACAACGGGTCATTGCCCGCCATTCCGAGGCCCGGCTGGATTCGGATATCGAATTGCTGCCCGGACCGAAACTGACCTTTGGCCAGATGTTCATTCATGGCAAAAGCGACGTTCGCCCCGAAGCCATCGAGAAAATTGCCGGCTTTCCAACCGGCGAGGTGTTTTCACCCGCACAGGTGCAAAAGGTCGGCACCCGCCTTCGGCGCACCGGAGCCTTCAGCGTCGTATCCCTGCAGGAAAACGAAGACCCCAACCCTGACGGCACGCTTGATTTCGATGCCGCATTCGAAGACATGCCCAAACGGCGCTTCACCTTTGGGGGCGAGATATCCTCGAACCAGGGGATCGACGTCAGTACCACGTGGATGCACCGCAACCTCTTCGGCAATGCCGAACGCTTCCGGTTCGAAGCCAGCGTGCGCAACATTGGCGGAACCGAGGACATCGATGGACGCATTGGCCTGCGTCTGGATGAACCGGCGCGGCTGGGTCCGGATGACAGCACATTCTACATCGCGCAGTTGGAACGTCGGAACAGGACGCATTACAACGTGACACTGGGCCAGTTGGGCTATGGTGCGCGCCGCACCTTTTCTGACCGGCTCTATGCCGAAGCCTGGCTTGGACTGCACTATTCCGATTCCGACGACGCTTATGGCGACGGCCGCAAATTCCGCTACTTCATCCTTCCCTTCCGGTCAGAATGGGACCAGCGCGATAGCAGGGTCAGCGCCACAAAGGGGTTCTATCTGGATGCGCAGGTGATGCCTTTTGCAGGGTTTTCCGGGGCGCAATCGGGGATGCGTGTCTATGCTGATGGCCGGGGTTACTGGGATCTTGGCACCGGCGGCGCGCTGGTGCTGGCGGGCCGGGTGCAGATCGGTTCGGTGATGGGACCGTCGGCGGATGCCGTGACCCCCGACTTTCTGTTCTTTTCGGGTGGCGCGGGCACCGTGCGCGGGCAGCCTTTCGAAAGTCTCGGCATTCCGGTCGGCAACGAGGTCGCGGGCGGGCGCGCGTTCCTGGGCCTGTCCGCCGAAGTGCGCGGGCGAGTCACCGAAAACCTGTCGCTGGTCGGCTTCTATGATTTCGGCGCGGTGGACAGCAACGCCTTTGCAACCGGCAACACCAACTCTCATTCCGGAGCCGGTATTGGTGTACGCTATGACATCGGCGGTTTCGGTCCGCTCAGATTCGACCTGGCTTATCCGGTGTCCGGCGATACCGGCGAGGGGCTGCAATTCTATATCGGGATCGGACAGGCGTTTTGAAGCACACACTGGCATATCCCCTTGTCATCGCCTGTGTTTTCGGCGTGGCCTCTCCTCTTGTCCGGGCCCAGTCGCAGGATCAGGCGGAAGAGGGTGAAGGCGGTCTGTTGGCCAACTTCCTGCAGGATACGTTGTCGACCGATTCCCGTTACATCAAGGTGCGCGGGCTCGAAGGCGCGCTCAGCTCCAAGGCGACGATCCAGCAGATCACGGTATCTGATGAGGACGGCGTCTGGCTGACCATCGACAATGCGGTGCTCGACTGGAACCGACTGGCGCTATTGCGAGGCCGTTTTTCGGTCAACGAACTGACGGCGGCGGAAATCAGCGTCGCGCGCGCGCCCGAACCCGTGCCCCCCGACCCGGAACTGCCCAGCCCCGAGGCCCAGCCCTTCCAGGTGCCGGAACTGCCGGTTTCGGTCGAGATCGGAAAGATCGGCATCGACAAGCTGGCATTGGGAGAGCCGCTGCTTGGGTTGGCCGCCGACCTGTCCCTGACAGGTGCCCTATCCCTCGCGGACGGTGAGTTGGATACCGATCTCGATATCACCCGGCTTGACCGGCCCGGTGACACGGCCAGCCTGACCGCCAGTTTCCAGAACGAAAACAACACCATCGGCCTGGATCTGAAAATCGTAGAAGATCAAGGCGGCCTGATCTCGAAAGCTCTGAAAATCCCCGGCGAACCGCCGCTGCTTGTTACCGCCAAAGGCGACGGCCCGGTGACGGATTTCACCGCCGATCTTGGCCTGACCAGCGATGACACCCAACGGATCGCAGGGCAGGTCCGGTTGCGCGGTCTCGGCGCAACGGCAACGGATGACTCTTCGGGTATCCGCTTTACCGCCGATATCGGTGGTGACGTCACACCATTGTTGGCCGAGGAGTTCGACCCGTTCTTCGGCACCGAAACCCGCCTGTTCGTTGATGGACGTACCAAAGCTGAAGGCGCGTTCGACATCCCCGAGTTTGAAGTGACAACCGAAGCATTGCATTTGTCCGGCGAACTCAGCCTTGCTGCGGGCGGCAAGCTGAACAAAGCCGCACTACAGGGGCGGATCACCCCGCCCGGCACTCAACCGGTCGTCCTGCCGATTGCCGAACCACGCACCACACTGGACGCGGCACAGCTTTCCCTGCTTTACGATGCCGCCAACGGTGACCTCTGGGATCTGAGCTTGACCGCACGCGATCTGCAGACACCCGAGCTGAAACTGGGTCGCGCACGCCTTACCGCGCAAGGCACATTCTCGCAGGGCGACGTGCCCGAACTCGATGGCGACCTTCAGGCCCTGCTTGACGGCATCGCCTTCTCGGACCCCAGCCTTCAGGATGCTATCGGCAACCGCATCACGCTGGATGGCCTGTTCGGGCTGACCGGAGAGCAGAGCCTCAAGCTTTCGAATTTCGAACTGTTCGGGTCTGATTACACGCTGTCAGTGGACACGGTCATTGACGGGTTGAACTCCGGCTTCGAGATGGACGGATCGGCAGCATTGACCGCATCGGATCTGTCGCGATTCTCGGGCCTCGCAAATATGGATCTGGCGGGTGAAGTTATTGCCAGACTGGCTGGCACGGGATCACCCCTGGGCGGCAGCTTTGACGGCCAGTTGGAAATGCAAGGCCGCAACCTCGCCACGGGTCGTGCCGACATCGACCCTCTGATCATTGGCGAGACAACCATTGCTCTGGACGCAGTGCGCGATAGCCAGGGTCTGACCATCCGCAAGGCAACGCTGGCTGGCACGGCGTTAAGGGCAGAAGCGGCGGCCAAAGTCTCGCAACCCGATGGCAAACTGACCGTTGACGGGAATGCTAGGGTCAACGCTCCGGACCTGTCGGTGTTCTCGGCACTGGCCGGGTATGATCTGGGCGGCGCGGTGGACGCTTCGGTCACGGGCAAGGGTACGCCCGAAACGCTTGAATTCGATGGTAAGGCCGAAATCACCGGCCAGAACCTGAAAACCGGCCTGACCGAGATCGACCCGGTAATTGCCGGTCAGACCCTCATCTCGCTGGACGCCGCGCGAACGGGCGATCAGATCGTCGTTCGCAAGGCCGTCGTCAATGCCGACGCTCTGGACGCTGACGTGGTTGCAACCGTAACCGACCCGACCGGGGTCATGTCTGTCGAGGGTCAGGCCCAACTCGACGCGCCTGATCTTTCGGTTTTTTCAGGTCTTGCGGGGTTTGATCTGGGGGGCTCCATCACCGCCGATGCGCAGGGCAGCGCAACCGTGAAATCCCTCCTGTTCGATCTGAAACTCGACGTTAAGGCCAGCGATCTGAAAACCGGCATCGAAAAAGCGGACGCGCTGATCGAGGGCCGAACGACGCTGACCATGGACGCCTCCCGTGATGCGCAAGGTTTGGACATTCGCACCTTCGATCTGGACGGCACCGCGCTCAGCGCCAGCGCGAGGGGCGATCTGCGTGAAGAAAATGGCAGCCTCACGGTGGAGGCTGCGCTGGACAATCTCGCCCGGGTTTCTTCGACCATCACCGGCCCGCTGACCCTCAATGGGGATGTCACGCCAACCGGCAAAGGCATAAAGGGCGACATTCGCCTCACTGGCCCCGACACCTCCTTTGCCCATCTGGTCGGCACGGCGGAAACAAAGGGGGACGCAGATTTCGATTTTGACGCCCGCCTCGACCGGATCGAGCGGTTCTTGCCGGAATTTCCCGGTTCTGCCACTGCCAAGGGCAACGCCAAGCGCAAGAATGGCGTCTGGACAGTCGATGCCAGCGCCGCCGGCCCGGCCAATATCGAAACCAAGGTCGCGGGCACGTTTGACGAAGGTACCGGCCTGGCCGACATGTCGGCGACAGGCGGCGTCAATATCGGCATCGCCAACCGGTTCATCACGCCGAACAAGATCGCGGGTTCGGCCCGATACGATCTGGCCCTCAAAGGTAACCCCGGGCTTGACGCGTTGTCGGGAACGATTTCCACATCGGGCACCACATTCGCCATTCCCAATGCGGGGCAAACACTCACCAACATTGGCGGCACTGTCACACTGGCCAGCAGCCGTGCAACCCTCGCACTGAACGGTCAGGGGCGGAACGGCGGTGGCTTTTCCGTCTCGGGGCCGGTATCGCTCAATCCGCCCTTCGACGGACAGATCTCCACCTCGATCAACCAGTTTGTTCTGACAGACAAGCTGCTTTACGAAACCACCCTGAACGGTCAGATCGTGATGTCGGGGCCATTGGCCGGCAACAGCGCTCTGGCCGGGCAGATTGAGTTTGGCGAAACCAACATCAACCTCGCCGCCGCCTCGGGTGCGGTGGGTGCGGCCCCGATCCCGCCGATGCAGCATGTCGGCGAAAGCGGCCCTGTCTATGCCACGCTGGAGCGCGCCAATCTGATCAAAACCGGCAACGGACAGGACAAAAGCTCTCGCATTTCATTGGATATCAGCCTGAACGCACCAAACCGCGTGTTTGTGCGCGGGCGCGGTGTGAACGCGGAACTGGGCGGCAAACTCCATATCGGCGGCTCCACAGCCAAGGTCGTGCCATCCGGCCAAATCGAACTGATCCGCGGCACCTTTGACATTCTGGCCAGACGCCTGAACCTGACCAAGGGGCTGGTCACCCTTCAGGGCAACCTGACCCCCTATCTGGAATTCGCCTCGACCGCGACCACATCCGACGGCACCGCCACCATCGAGATTTCCGGCCCCCTGAACGCCCCCGAGATCGAAGTCTATGCAGACCCGGAACGTCCCGCCGAGGAGGCCTTGGCAATGCTACTCTTTGGTAACGAATTCTCGCAGCTGTCACCTTTTGTGATTGCCCAGATGGCGGCCTCCCTGGCGCAACTCAGCGGTGTGGGCGGCGACGCCACCAAGGGTGTCCGTGAAAAGACCGGCCTCAGCAATATCGAACTGGCCCCGGCATCCGGCGGCGGCGGCTTGCTTGGCGCAGGCGGGTATCTGGGCGAAAACCTTTATACTGATTTCACCGTCAACACCCAGGGCGAAACCGAAGTGAATCTGAATCTCGACGTTACCGACAATTTGACCGTCCGTGGCACAGTGGACGGCAACGGCGAAACAGGGATCGGCGTATTTTTTGAGCGCGACTACTGAAGTCCGGAGCTTTGTCGTCGCTGCAGAGCGGTTGCGCAACAGTCACCCGCCGTTGTTGCGAAACTCGCGTTTGAGGCTTGAAGACCCTTACCCTGCCGACGTCATGCCACGCGTTTGATTTCGGCGGTTCATGAGGGCGATGCGGATGCGGATTTCTGCGATCTGGGTCTCTTGCCGCAATGCGCTCGCCAAAGGCCTTCAGGCAGCGCGTCCTCGCCTTAAGCGGTGGCCGAAGACCGCTGGGCATTCAGCTTGACTGCTTGAAGTTCCAGAGGAGGAAGTCGTCGATTTGGTTCTTTGGATGTCCTGCTGCGATGGCTTCGAGAGTGGCCTTGAGATAGGCGAATGGTCGAGACCGCCTGGAAACCCAGGCAAACGGAAATGCGGGCAGTTTCGTGGTGTCATTCGCGGTCACCTCTGGTCGGGGCAGCGATGGTGTCGCCGAGGCATTTGTCAGGTACCTGCCAACCGGGCAGGTCGCCTGGGTCCTTCAGGATGGTGCCGACCTGGACTCGATCATGATAAAGACAGCCGACGGGCTGTTTGATCTGTTGGCCTGATGTGATGAGGGATCAGGAGATGTTCATTCCATCATATCCTCAAGATTCTGGTCTGTGGTTGAAACGCGAGCATATCCGATGATCATAACCTATCATGACAAAAACCGATCCTATGCCCCAAACGTTTTTTCACGGGTTTTTGGAACGGCTAACACCTTGATCACTCGTGCGAAGATTGAGCGTGACAAAAACGACCGTATCTGGTTACTGATAGCCTATGATATCAAACTCACATTTTAGGGTCAGGACTCATAGCCAATAGATGACGGTTGCCGCTAGGGCGATGGCTGAAAGGAAGACCTTTGGGCATCTGTAGTAACGGGTTGCGACGCGCCGCCAATCCTTCAAC
>NZ_JBQFQP010000019.1:0-85412 GCF_056536925.1 Ruegeria sp. CI1
AGCCGAAGCCGAAGCCGAAGCCGAAGCCGAAGCCGAAGCCGAAGCCGAAGCCGAAGCCGAAGCCGAAGCCGAAGCCGAAGCCGAAGCCGAAGCCGAAGCCGAAGCCGAAGCCGAAGCTAAGCCTTCGACTGTTTTTGCAGAAAGAACGCAATTTCCAGAGGAAAAAAGGCAAAATGGGTTCTGGCCTACGGCGCTTGGGGGCGCGGTTGCAGCAGCTATTGGTTTTTTTGTCGGCCAAACCGGATTGTTCAGCTCGACAGAGGGCGAAATCGATCAAACCATTTCGACAATTGAGGCGAAGGTCGAGCAACACGCCCAGTTGTTCGACTCGCTTGGAAAGCAGATGGACGGCAGCGAAGCGGCTGACCTGTCGACTCTTTCCGAACAGGTGTCCGGACTGTCTGGGCAAATAGCACCGGTGGTTTCGGAATTGGACGTCTTGAAAACTCAGATTGAATCTTTGAGTTCGGTACTTTCCCCGCTCGAATCCCGCATAGCTGATCTGGAAAAACGCCCAATACAAAATGGAGATACGCGAGAGGTTCCAGATGCGTATCTGACAGAATTGGATAAGCTACGCGACTCCCTTTCAGTACAGCGGGCCGAGATCGAAAAGATGGTGAATCAGGCCAAAGCACTGGAGGTGAAAGCTTCGGCTGAGGCATTGGCGGCGGCCAACCGCGCGGCTGCATCAGGTCTACGCAGTCAGCTGGATTCTGGTGCCGCGTTTGAGATTCAAGTTTCCCAACTCAAGAACGGTGGCGTAGAGGTTCCTCAATCCTTGGTTGGCCCTGCGGCCGAAGGTGTTGCAACAATGGCAAGCTTACGGAATGGCTTTCCGTCGGCGGCTCGCAATGCATTGGCGGACATCCGTGAAACCGAAAAAGGTTCCGGGATTCTTGCATTTCTCGAACGACAGACTGGCGCCAGGTCTGTCACTCCTCGGGATGGCACTGATCCGGATGCTATCTTGTCACGCGCAGAAGCCGACTTGACAGCTGGTGACCTGGGCAAGGCATTGGAAGAGATCGGCACTCTGCCAGAGGCCGCGCAACCTGCAATGGCGGCGTGGGTTGAACGCGCGCGAACCCGCCAAGACGCCGTATCCGCCGCAGATGCGCTTGTGCAAAGCGTGAATTCGAACTGAAAGGCCCGCCATGTTTTGGTCATTGCTTAAGATACTGGTTTTTGTCGCCATCATCGGCCTTCTGGCGATGGGTGCCGCCTTTCTTATGGAGGCTAGCGGCGGTGTTCAGATCACCGTTGCGGGCACCGAATATACGTTGGGGCCGCTGCAGTCCGCTATAGGGCTTGTGATTTTGGTCGCGGCCGTTTGGCTGTTCTTCAAGCTGCTAAGCCTGTTGATCGCTACGCTGAAGTTCCTCAACGGAGATGAAACCGCCTTGTCGCGCTATTTTGACCGGGGCCGGGAACGGCGCGGTTATCAGGCCCTGTCAGAGGGACTGATGGCTTTGGCTTCAGGGGAAGGGCGTATTGCGATGTCCAAGGCCACAAAAGCAGAAAAGCTGTTGAAAAAGCCGGAACTGACAAATCTGTTAGTAGCCCAAGCCGCCGAGATGACCGGGGATACCAAAAGAGCTTCGGAAACGTACAAGAAACTGGTGACAGAGCAATCGACCCGGTTTGTCGGTGTGCGCGGGATAATGAAGCAAAAGTTGGCTGAGGGCGATGATGATACCGCGCGCAGGCTTGCGGAAAAGGCGTTGGCCCTGAAACCGCGGCACGAGGAAACGCAGGATGTGCTGCTTAAGCTTCAGACCAAGGCGCAGGACTGGGCCGGGGCGCGGTCGACCCTGACGGCAAAGCTGAAATCAGGAACGTTGCCGCGCGACGTCTACAAGAGAAGGGATGCTGTGCTGGCGCTGTCCGAAGCCAAAGGGCTGCTGGACGAGACTGCCGCTATCGAGCAACAGGAACGCGCGATCGAGGCAAATCGCTTGTCCCCCGATCTGGTGCCTGCGGCCGCGATGGCGGCGCGCGCGCACATCGCCAAAGGCAAGCCACGCAACGCGGCCAAGATCCTGAAGAAGGCGTGGGAGGTCCGGCCGCACCCGGATCTGGCCCACGCGTTTGCCGAAATCGAACCCGACGAATCTCCGACTGAACGGGTCAAGCGGTTTTCGGCACTGACTCGCATTCACCCGGATAACCCTGAGACCCGCCTGATTCTGGCGGAGCTTAACATTGTGGCCGAGGATTTTCCCGAAGCTCGCCGTGCGCTGGGCGATGTTGTGGAAAAACAAGCGGATGCACGGGCCTATACCCTGATGGCTGCGATCGAACGGGGTGAGGGAGCGTCGGACGCGATTGTGCAGGGTTGGCTCGCAAAGGCATTGAATGCGCCGCGTGGTCCTCACTGGGTTTGCGAGAACTGTCACGACATTCACGTGGAATGGAGACCTGTCTGCAAGAACTGCAACAGTTTCGATACGCTAAGCTGGCAAACGCCCGACACCCCTGAGATTGCCTCGGCGACAGGTGTACACATGCTGCCACTGATCATCGGAGCCCTGGAAGACCAGAGCGAAAAAGACGTCCATGAAGAGGAACTCGAGGAAAACACGGGCGAACAGGCCACTCCGCCCCGGATCATCGATGCTGATGTTGAATTGATGGATACCAACGGCAAAACATGAGGTGTTGTCATTTGTGAACAGCCCCGGTTTTGCAAGAGTTCTTTTTTTGGGGTGTCTCGTGTTCGCGGCTTTAGGCTGCCTGAACCGAATGAGGTTCGGTAAGGATGGTATAGAGCTTGACCGGATCAGGATTTGACCGGAGTTTCGTGCAAACCGAAGCGTCTCTGAGCGTACGCGAGACCAGCGCCAACGCTTTTAGGTGTTCAACACCGGCCTCTTCCGGCGCAAAGAGTGAAAAGGCAAGGTCGACCGGTTGTCTGTCGACTGCGCCAAAATCAATCGGCTTTTCAAGCATGACGAATACGCCTGCGACCTTTTCCAGGCCTTCCAGCCGAGCATGGGGTAGAGCAACACCATGCCCGACTCCGGTCGGCCCCAGGCTTTCCCTTTCGAGCAGAGATTCGACGACAGTCTGAGCGTCCAGCCCAAGTGCCAAAGCCGCTACGTCTCCTATTTCCTGAAACAGGCGCTTTTTGCTGGAAGCGGCTGACAGAACCCGGACCGCTTTGGGTGAAAGGATGCTCGAAAGCTCCATCGATTTTGCTCCATGGATGTGCCACCGGATATCCGATGGCACATCTCTGTTGTCTTGCCTATTACGGATCGATCCAGCCGATATTGCCGTCATCACGGCGATACACGACGTTCAGTCCGTCCTTGTTTTCGTTCCGGAACACCAAAACCGGGGCCCCCGCGAGTTCCATCTGCATTACAGCCTCGCCTACACTCAACGACGGGATCTTGGTTTCCATTTCCGCCACAATTATCGGCTGAAGCGACTCCGGTTCTTCAGAATTGCCCGAGTCGTTCGACGCGAGGATATAGGATGATGCTCCAAAAAGTTCAACCGGCTCGGCGCGGTCGCGGTGGTGATCCTTTAAGCGGCGCTTGTAGCGGCGTAGCTGCGTTTCCATTTTATCGCAGCATCCTTCGAATGCCGCATAGATTTCGGTGGCGTGCGCCTTGGCCTGCGCCGTCAGCCCAGTTGATAGGTGTACAGTTGTCTCGCACACATATTCATGCGCTGAACGGGAAAAGACGACGTTGGCGTCTGTCGGTCTTTGGGCATACTTGCCCACGACTTCGCCCAGTTCGGTCTGCACGTGGGTCTGCAATGCCTCACCGATGTCGATCTGTTTACCGCTGATTTGATAACGCATGTGATCTCCTTCACAATTCGCACCCGTTCTGACGCCACACAAGTCGGCGTGCCTGTTTTTATCGGGTGTGGGGTAAAGACATTTCCAAGGATAGTCTACCATCATACCCTTCAGCGAAGGGACATCGAGATCCAGACTGGAACCGAAGAATTGTCATGAGTCAATTGAGGCAAGAGACGCGCGGAGAGTCAATCAAAACAGACGTGTTCTTTCAAGAAATCCGCCATGCGCCCAGCGACGAACAGTCGCCGGTCAGGAAATCCGGAAGTTTTCACCCAGATAGACCCGGCGAACATTCTCGTTTTCGACCACTTCGGTGGGTGTGCCGGACATCAGAACTTGACCGTCATGCAGGATATAGGCGCGATCCACGATTTCCAGCGTTTCTCGCACGTTGTGGTCGGTTATCAAAACGCCAATTCCCCGCTTTTTCAGGTCCGAAACAAGGTGGCGGATGTCGCCGACGCTGATCGGATCCACGCCAGCAAAGGGCTCGTCAAGGAGCAAGTACTTGGGGTCTGCGGCCAGGCAGCGCGCAATCTCGACGCGGCGACGTTCACCGCCTGAAAGCGCCAAGGCGGGGGCACGTCGCAAATGCTCTATCGAGAAATCCGAAAGCAATTCCTCAAGACGCTCCTTGCGCTTATGGCTGTGCTTGACGGTGATATCCAGAACCGCGGCTATGTTGTCCTCGACACTCATGCCACGAAAGATCGACATTTCCTGAGGAAGATACCCTATCCCCATCCGGGCCCGCCGGTACATTGGCAGCGTCGTCGCATTCTGACCGTCGATGGTCACTGTACCCCCTTCGGGAAAAACCAGGCCTGCCACAGCATAGAACGTTGTAGTCTTACCTGATCCGTTCGGGCCAAGCAGGGCAACAACTTCGGACCGATCAAGCGTCATCGAGACGTTTCGGATAACTGTCTTCTTGCGATAAGATTTCCGTAGCTTGTCGATCTTCAGCCCGGAAGAACCTTCGGCAACTGTAAGGTTTGGACGATTCATCAATTGTTGCCTGTGTTCAGGATGGTTTTGACCCGGCCAACCATCTGAGCTGTTCCGGTTTTGAGGTTCACTGTCATCTTGCTGGATGTCAGCGCGTTTTCACCCTGTGTCAACAGCACGTCGCCACTCATCACGATGACTCCGGTATCGATGGAATAGTCAGCGCGCTGCGCCTGTGCTGCATCCGGACCGCTTACCAGAACCACATCACCTATAGCTTCAAGCCGCTCAATACCTGACTTTTCCTGATTGTATATCACAAGGACTTGCTGTGCGGACAGCCGCATCTCACCTTGCCTGATAAAGACATTACCCTTGAATTCCGCCGATCCGTCTTCCTGATTCACATCCAAGGTGTCTGAAGTGACTTCAACTGGCAGCGACGGGTCAGCCTTGACCGACCCGAATGCGACATTGGCCCCTTGCGCGAATACGGGAACTGCCCCAAAGATCAGAGCAAAACAAAGGGTCAGTGCACGAAAAACATTCACGGGTTATCTTTCCGGTTTTTGAGGGTCATATATCAGTTGGACCCCGTCTGTAAAAAGAATATGGAGGGGCGCTTCCTTTTTTTCAGCCCCGAAATTCATGGCGCCGGCGGTGAATTCCCCGATTGGTCCAGCGCCGGCGATTTCTGCCGGAGAGTTTCCACGGATCTCGTCCAATGATGTGTTCAGCTGTTCCGTAGAGACTCTAAGACCATCTGAAGTTGTGATAATTACGTTTCCGGAAAACGTGGCGCTGCCCTGATCTGGACGCAAAGTACCGAGTTCAGCGGTCAAAGTCAGTTCGTTTCCATTCACCAGCCGATATCGCGCGCGCAGATTTTGGGCTTCGGCAGGCTTGTCGTCAGAGCTAGGTCGAGCAGCGCTTGCCGACACAAGAATTTCTTCTCCCTTTTCAGTCACACCCGAAAAAAACGGGCGCGTGACCTGCTGACCGCTTAACCGTTCATCCATCTCGCGCCCGGAAAATGGGGTCGAAACATTGGTGTCGATACTGCGCGACAGCAGGAAAACGGTAGAAAGCAAAGCAATTGCCGCAAGCGGCAGCAGTACCTTGAAGAACTGCACCTTGCGGGAATAGCTGTCCACTTCTTTCTCCTATCCCAAACCCACGCGAAGACAGTCGTGAATATGAAGAAGACCCAGCGGTTTGGTCGGCCCCTCTTCCTCAACAACGAAGAGCGAGGTAATTTTGTGTTGATTCATAACTGCAACCGCCTCTTCGGCCATGGCTTGGGGCGCTATCGTCGTTGGGTTGGCAGTCATGACGTTTTGAGCGGTTTGGCTCAGCAATCCGTCCATGTGTCGGCGAAGATCGCCGTCGGTGATGATGCCAACCAGGTCCCCGCTGGTGTTTTGAACACCGGCCACGCCAAAAGCTTTCTGGCTGATCTCGATCAGCGCTTCGCTCATTGGGGTGTCCAGGGAAACCAATGGCAGGGCGCCTCCTGAGTGCATCAGGTCACAAACCTTGCTGAGACGGGCACCCAGCTTGCCGCCCGGATGGAAATCGCGGAAATTTTCCGGCTGGAAGTTTCGGTATTTCATAAGCGCGATGGCCAGCGCATCGCCCATGGCTAACGTCAGTGTAGTCGAGATCGAAGGCACCATGCCAAAACCGCAGGCCTCGCCCATCGACGGGATCAGCAGGTGCACATCGGCTTGTTTCATCAACGTGCTTTCGGGCTTGCTGGACAAACCGATCAATGGGATTCGGAATCGGCGTGTAAAGGCTAGCAAGTTGGCCAGTTCCGGTGCCTCGCCCGAGTTCGAGATTGCCAGAACGACATCGCCCTCGGACAGCATGCCTAGGTCGCCGTGGCTGGCTTCTGCCGGGTGCACAAAATAGGCGGGCGTTCCGGTGCTTGCGAGCGTCGCGGCGATCTTGTGGCCGATATGACCGGATTTTCCAATGCCGCTGACAATGATACGGCCGCGGGCATTGAGGATCAGTTCGACCGCCTCGACGAATTGGTCGTCAAAGCTGTCGGCCAGCACCTCTAGCGCCTTGGCTTCGTCGGTGACCACTTGTCGGGCAGTGCTCAGAAATGCGTCAGGGTTGGTCATGAGTGAGCAAATATATCCGTTTCGGGCCAACCCGCGAGATCCAGCTTGGCGCGCATGGGCAGAAAATCGAAACAGGCTTTGGCAATCTCAGATCGACCTTCGCGATGCAGGCGCTGGTTAAGTTCTTCACGCAAGCGGTGCAGGTACAGTACGTCGGAGGCTGCATATTCCAGTTGCGCGTCGGTCAGCGTTTCCGCGCCCCAATCGCTCATCTGCTGCTGTTTCGAAATATCTACGCCGATCAGTTCTTGGCATAAGTTTTTGAGGCCGTGGCGGTCAGTGTAGGTCCGGACTAGGCGGCTGGCAATCTTGGTGCAATAGACAGGTGCCGCCAACGTGCCAAAAGCGTGGTACATAGCGGCGATGTCGAAGCGGCCGAAGTGGAACAGTTTGAGAACATCGGGATCTTCCAGCATGGCGCAAAGGTTGGGTGCTTCGGTCTGACCCTTTTCAATCTGAACAATGTGGCTGTCGCCATCTCCACCGGACATCTGGATCACGCACAGCCGGTCGCGGTGTGGATTCAACCCCATGGTTTCGCAGTCGATGGCCACGATTGGGCCCAAATTCACACCATCTGGAAGATCGTTTTTGTAAAGGTGATTAGCCACGCGAAAGTCCTTTGTGCCGTACTGGACCCGAGATAGGCGGTTTGTCGAGCAAACTCAACTGGGGCAGCGCGGGAGTCTTCATGCGGAACAATCGACGCGACCAGAGAAGACACGCCAAAATCCCACCCGCGAATTGTGTTTTCGGAGCCATAATCTGGGACTAGGAATGGTGCAGAGGTTTTCTCGTCTGGAGGCAGGTGTGCTGAATATCCTGAAAAATCGAGTGTATCGTCACCTGTTTGCTGCTCAGATCGTGGCGCTGACCGGAACCGGTCTGGCCACCGTGGCGTTGGGATTGCTGGCGTATGACCTTGCCGGAAAAGCAGCTGGCCTGGTTCTGGGAACGGCGTTGACCATCAAAATGATTGCCTATGTCGTGGTTGCCCCGATTGCCGCGGCATTTGCTGAACGAGTCGATCGCCGACGCATGCTTGTGGCATTGGATCTGGTGCGCGCCGCCGTCGCGATCTGCCTGCCTTTCGTCACCGAAATCTGGCAGGTTTATGTCCTCATATTCGCTCTGCAATCCGCTTCGGCTGGATTCACACCGGCGTTTCAAGCCACTATTCCCGATGTGTTGACGGATGAGCGCGATTATACGCGCGCCCTGTCGTTGTCGCGGTTGGCGGTTGACATGGAAAGTCTGGTTAGCCCGATGCTAGCCGCCGTATTGCTGACGCTAGTGAGCTTCGACAATCTGTTCTGGGGGACAGGGATCGGCTTTGCCTCATCCGCCTTGCTGGTTGTATCGGTGGTTCTGCCGATGCCGATGCCGATGCCGAAGCCGACGGCGCGCCGCGGTATATTTGACCGGACCACGCGAGGTGTTCGGATTTATCTGAAAACCCCTAGGCTGCGGGGGTTGCTGGCTTTGAATTGGGTGGCTGCGTCGTTGAGTTCGATGGTAATCGTGAATACGGTTGTGATTGTCAGATCTGGCTTAGGAATGCCGGAAAATGCAGTCGCCCTTGCACTGGCGGGGTTTGGCGGCGGGTCTATGGTCGCAGCTCTGATTTTGCCCCGCGTTCTGGATCGCTTAGAGGACCGCGGCGTCATGCTGACGGGCGCAACCATTGCAACAGGGGCCATGGGAGTAACGTCTGTTTGGTCCATGCTATCTCCGCTAAGCCTGCCTGTTCTTTCCTTGCTTTGGGCATTTGTAGGGTTTGGGTATTCGGTGACCCTCACGCCATCAGGTCGTTTGCTCACACGCTCTGCTCATGCGGTGGACCGCCCCGCCGTCTTTGCGGCACAGTTTACTCTTTCTCATGCCTGTTGGCTGATCTTTTATCCGCTGTCAGGCTGGTTGATGACCGTTTATGGATTGAGCGTTGTCACTACGTTTTTGACTTTGGCATCTGTGGTTGGCGTGACAATGGCTTTTTCTCTTTGGCCACGCAACGGCATGGCGCCGATTCCGCATAACCATCCCGAGTTGCCACCGGATCATCCTCATCTGGCGAGCGGGACCCCGCACAGTCATGCTGTGATAATCGATGAATTTCATCCAAGATATCCTAAACAGCCTTGAGGCCAGGGATAGAGATTGTCTAACTCTGAACGACAAGACGCCGTGGGAGCCTGAATGGATCAGCTGGACCGCCGAATAATTTCTGCCCTGCAGTACAACGCGAGGGAATCGACTACCAAGATTGCGGCCAAACTGGGTGTTGCCCGAACGACCGTCCACGAGCGCATCTCTCGAATGGAAAAGAGGGGTGAGATCGCAGGATATTCCGTGGTTCTGCGCGAACCGCAGGACGAAAGCACGGTTCAGGTCGTGGTTCTGTTGGAGGTTCAGCAAAAAGAGACGTCCAGGATCATCAAACGGCTGGAGGCTTATCCTGAGGTTAAGTTGTGCCTGTCGATCAATGGTGAATTCGATCTGCTTCTGTCGGCCGAGGCTCCCAGGATCGAGGATCTGGATGTTCTGGTGGACGAGCTTGCGGAAATTCCGGGTGTCCTTCGCACCAATACAAGCGTCGTATTCGGACGGCGAATTGACCGAGGCTGACATATCGTCAGAATCTACGTCATAACGACGAAATCACGAGTCGTTTCGTCAATCCGCACTCTACAGATCGGACAGCGAATAGGTCACACTTTCTGACAAAGAAGGAGATGTGCCATGCGCTGGAATATTTGCGTAGTCGGGGCCGGAAAGATCGGCCAGATGATCGCGACGTTACTCAAAACCTCGCCCAACTACACCGTCACCGTGGCTGATCACGATCTGGTTGCCTTGTCGGTGCTGAAAAAGATGGGCGTCGCCACAAAACAGATTGATGCCAGGGACGAGGTGGGTTTGGCCGAAGGCCTCAAGGGCTTTAACGCCGTCATCTCGGCAGCGCCATTTTTCCTGACGCAAGTGATTGCCAAGGCCGCAAAAAAGGCGGGCGCGCATTATTTCGATTTGACCGAAGATGTAGCGGCCACCAACGCCGTGCGGGAACTGGCCGTGGACAGTAAAACCGCGTTCATGCCGCAATGCGGATTGGCGCCCGGATTTGTTGGAATCGCCGGGGCGGCCCTGGCAGCTGAGTTCGATAGCATCGACACTCTGCATATGCGCGTCGGAGCCTTGCCTCTCTATCCGACCAATGCGCTCAAATACAATCTGACCTGGTCTACCGATGGGCTGATCAACGAGTACTGCAATCCCTGTGATGCCATTGTGAACGGAATGCGGGTCAAGACTGCGCCGCTGGAAGACTATGAACTGCTTGGTCTTGATGGTGTCGAATACGAGTGCTTCAACACGTCCGGAGGGCTTGGAACCTTGCCGGAAACGCTTGACGGTAAGGCGCGCTCCGTTTCCTATCGTTCGATCCGGTATCCGGGGCATCGTGACATCCTCAAATTGCTTCTAAACGATCTGGGGCTGGAGCGCCGGCGGGATCTGATGAAAGAAATTTTTGAGTCCGCTCTCCCACGTACCGATCAGGATGTGGTCCTGGTCTATTGTACCGCCAAGGGCACGATAGACGGACAGCTGCGCGAAAAGTCCTACATCAACAAGTCCTACTCGCGGATGATCGATGGCCAAATCTGGAGCGCAATTCAAGTCACCACCGCCTCGGGTGTGTTGGGAGTGGTTGACCTGATGCGCACCGGTGAGTTGCTCGGTCAGGGCTTTGTCCGGCAAGAACAAGTGCTCCTTTCCGACTTCATGAATACCGAATTTGGCCGCCTCTATCGGGCGGGGGACGCAACGCAACAGAACAAGGCAGCCTGAGAAATGAAAGACATTGTCATGACCGCAGAAACCATTCTTTCGAAACTGGGGCTAAGCACCGTTGAGCTCACCGGAGGAACGCTGAAAGTGACGTCTCCGATCGACGGCAGCCTTCTGGCTGAAGTGCACGAGATGCCGGCGGCGGAGATGGGTGCCGTGATCGGCAGGGCAAAAGCTGCGTTCAAAACGTGGCGAACCGTACCTGCGCCTCGCCGGGGTGAGTTGATTCGACTTTTGGGAGAAGAGCTGCGCGCCGCCAAGGAAGACCTGGGTGCGCTGGTCAGTTGGGAAGCAGGCAAGATCACGTCCGAAGGTCTGGGTGAAGTACAGGAGATGATCGACATCTGCGATTTTGCGGTAGGATTGTCGCGCCAATTGTATGGGCTGACAATTGCCAGCGAACGCCCTGGTCACCGGATGATGGAAACCTGGCATCCGGCGGGTCCCGTTGGTGTGATTTCGGCATTTAACTTTCCCGTCGCGGTCTGGTCGTGGAACGCGGCGTTGGCGATCGTATGTGGCAATCCGGTGATCTGGAAGCCGTCCGAGAAAACGCCGCTGACCGCGTTGGCCTGCCAGAAGATTTTCGAGCGAGCGGTGGCTCGGTTCGGGGACGCCCCAGACGGATTGCTGCAAACTCTGATCGGTGGGGTCGAACTTGGAAAAATACTGGTCGAATCGGAAGACGTGCCAATCATTTCGGCGACCGGTTCTACTCGCATGGGTCGTGCTGTGGCGCCCATCGTGGCGGCCCGATTTGGCAAGTGTATTCTGGAATTGGGCGGCAACAACGCCATGATTGTCGGCCCATCGGCGGATCTAGAGATGGCGGTACGTGCGATCGTGTTCTCGGCCGTCGGGACCGCCGGGCAACGTTGCACCAGCTTACGCCGCCTGATCGTGCATGATTCGATCAAAGAAGACTTGGTGGTTCGGTTGAAAAAAGCCTATGCTGGCTTGCCCATCGGCAATCCGTTGAACGAAGGTACTCTGGTCGGCCCACTTGTCGATGAGGCCTCAGCCAAGGCGATGGCCACGGCACTTGACGCGGCCAAGGCAGAAGGGGGTACCGTGTTCGGTGGATCCCGCGTGACCAAAGGTGTTCCCGCAGGCGGCGTCTATGTGGAACCGGCGATTGTCGAGATGCCGGGTCAGACCGAAACAGTCAAAACAGAGACCTTTGCGCCGATCCTTTATGTGCTGGGGTATGAAGATTTCGCAGAGGCGCTAGAGATCCAGAACGGCGTGCCCCAGGGCTTGTCATCTTGCGTATTCACTCTGAACATGCGCGAGGCGGAGCAATTTCTGTCGGCGGCGGGCTCTGATTGCGGTATCGCCAACGTCAATATAGGTCCTTCCGGTGCCGAGATCGGTGGCGCTTTCGGTGGCGAGAAAGAAACCGGCGGCGGTCGTGAAAGTGGCTCGGATGCTTGGAAATCCTACATGCGTCGACAGACCAACACGGTGAACTATTCCGCGGAGTTGCCGCTGGCACAGGGCGTTAAATTCGACATCTGATCATCGCCTAACTCGAAACGATCCGCCCCGACAAGCCGTCGGTGCGGATTTTCTTTTTGTTCGTGATAACTGTCTGTCAACAGATAGTTGACTAACCTTCCGGGGATCTTGAGAGTTCTTGGAATCGGCAGAATGCCATATGAAATCGCTTTACGTCCGCTTACGACTTTGTTGTTTGCCTCGGTTGGGATAATCTTCGGGGCGGCGTTCGGAAAGGCGGCAACCGATGAACGATTCACCGCAATCTGCGATTTGGCGGCGCAGCGAGCCGCGATGACAGAAGGTGTCCCGCTTGATGTGCTTCGTGCCATCACGCGGGTGGAAACCGGAAGAACGCGAAATGGCCGGCGGACGCCTTGGCCTTGGACTGTGAACCTTGAAGGTAGAGGGTTCTGGTTCGATACCGAAGCTGAAGCCAAAGCGTACGTTACCAAGGCGGTCAAAACCGGTGCGCGCAGTTTCGATGTCGGTTGTTTTCAGATCAATTATCGCTGGCACGGGCACGCGTTTCGATCAGCTGAAGCCATGTTCGATCCGCAGGAAAACGCCAGATATGCAGCTCGTTTCTTGAAGGACTTGCGTGCAGAGCTTGGTTCGTGGCGCGCGGCGGCCGGGGCATATCACTCGAGAACCGAATCGCTGGCTGCGGCCTATTCCAATCGCTTTGAAGCGACCCTGGCCGCCTTGGACGCCACCCCTGAGCCGGAGCCAACAAAAGTAGATGCCGACCCATTCACCCGCATGGCCATCCCGTTGTTCGTGATCCCCGGTTCGGGTGGTGGCGCGACCGCAATGGGGTCGTTGGTGCCGGTGTCAGACAGGCAAAAGGCCTTTATCCGAATTAACTAGGTTGCAAATGCAAAAACTCGACCCCCGTTCCCTTTTTTCCCCAACTGTATTGCTGGCGCTAGCGCTCATGGCTGTTATCGTCATGATGATCTTGCCAATGCCGGCTTGGGTGTTGGACTTGGGTCTGGCCGCTTCTTTCGCGCTGGCAATCCTGATTTTCACGCTCACACTGTTCATCGAGCGGCCGTTAGATTTTTCGTCCTTTCCGACCATTCTTCTTGCTTCGCTGATGTTGCGTCTGTCGCTGAATGTATCCTCGACCAAATTGATCATCGGGCAAGGGCATACGGGGCCAAATGCTGCTGGTGACGTCATCGAGGGCTTTGCCCAATTCATCATGAGTGGCAGCATCTTTTTGGGTCTCGTCGTGTTTGGAGTTCTGTTGATCGTCAACTTTATGGTGATCACCAAAGGCGCCGCACGTATGGCTGAAGTTGGTGCCCGGTTTGCATTGGACGGGATGCCAGGAAAGCAGCTTGCCATCGACAGCGACATGTCAGCCGGTGCAATCGATCACAATCAGGCCAAGGAACGGCGCGAGACTGAACAACAGGAAACCACATTCTTCGGATCGCTCGACGGGGCATCAAAGTTCGTCAAGGGAGACGCTATTGCGGGCCTTCTGATAACACTCCTCAACCTCGTCATGGGATTGATAATGGGCGTCGCGGTACATGGTATGCCACTGTCCGCAGCTCTTGAAACCTATGCAATTTTGACAGTGGGCGATGGTCTCGTCTCGCAGATCCCGGCAGTGATCATTTCAATTGCATCCGCTCTGTTGTTGGCGCGTGGCGGTGCACAAGGGGCTACGGACAACGCCATCTTCTCGCAACTTGGCCGCCACCCCCCGGCACTGGCCACGGTTGGTGTTCTGATGGCCTTGTTCGCCCTGGTTCCGGGTCTACCTTTCGTGCCTTTCATGCTAGGGGCCGGGGTTCTAGGGTTTTTCGCCTTTTCGATTCAAAAAAAACGTCGGGCGGAAGCTGAGGACGCCAATCAAGTTGCCTCTTCGCAGCAGCAGCCCATGGCTCAAGCAATCGGCGATGTTCTGGAACTTGATGACGTACATCTTGAATTTGCACCCGATCTCGTTGCGATGGTTCTGGATCCTGGAACGGGGTTGGATGCCCGGATCGCCAATATGCGCATCCATGTCGCTACGGTTTTTGGTCTGATTCTGCCCGAAATCCGTCTAACCGATCAGAGCGAACTGCCGACCGGCACCTACGTCATTCGTGTACATGGGGTGGAACAGGCCCGTGGTGTTCTGAACCCGGATCTCGTTTTGGCGCTGGTGCAAGAGGGATCGGAGGTGTTGCCGGATGGCAAGGACGTAACCGAACCGGTAGCCGCCACTCGCAAAGTCAGTTTCTCTTTCCGTTTGATCGACCCCTTTCCCTTGGTCGAACTTTCGGAGTCGACTGACACCGCCTCGTCGAAGGAAAAGCCGTCTGGTAACTTGTCTGTCGCTCTTTGCGGCAATCCTAAAAGCTGTGGAACAGCCAAGCTTTCGGACCCGGTTCGAGACCGGTTCGTGTCGTTGGAAATCTCGGCTTTTTCGTCGATTTCAATGACCACTGTAAGAATGTCTCCCTTTTTCATGGCACGCTGATCGCCAAGCAAAGAGCTTTGCCCCCCACTCCAAAGCGAAGACCGGTCGACCGACCTTTGGGGGTGACTATGTGTCGGTAGACCTGGCCACAACATCGCCACATGTTCAGGAGTTTCATTTGAGGACGTGAAGCTGGGTGGTTTGCCAAGGTGGTCCAATCGACCACAGGCCGAGACAGCCAGAGCGGAAAACAGAATGATTGTGCAAGAAGGGTGGATGCCCATTATTTTACCTCAATTCTTCCGTCTGGTCGAACCAGACCGCTTAGCGTTGTTCGGGATGATAAATTCATGACGCGGATGACTTCGCCTGCGGCCCCGCGACCAAGCGCCCGACCGTCAGCACTGATGGAAAGAGCTCCGCGATCGAAAACGATAGTTACCAGATCGTTGCGGTCAACGATGGCTGGCGGGCCGATATCGGCAATACGGATAGGACGGCCGGGATATAGGGCCACCCGCGCCTCTTTGCCGATCGCTTCGGAGGGGCTGGTGATCATTCCATCGACTTCACCAGGCCGTGTCGCGAGATCTTCCATCTGGATGATCTGTTTGGCCCGGATCGTTCGTGTGGGAGCCACGGTGTCGGCCAAACCGATTTTGGCAAGGGAGAGCGCCAATAAAAGAATGAGGTTTCGCATCAGCGCACCTGGGTGGTCGCGCCCATCATCTGGTCGACTGCAGAGATTACCTTGGCATTCATCTCATATCCACGTTGCGCTTCGATCAGTTCTGTGACCTCTCGCACAGCGTCAACGGAACTATCCTCGAGATACCCCTGCCGCAACGTGCCTAGCCCATCCTCACCGGGCACGCCGATGACAGGTGCACCTGAGGCTTCGGTTTCTCGAAACAGGTTGCTTCCGAGCGCTTCAAGTCCTTTGGCGTTTGAGAAACTGGCAAGCGTGAACTCTCCCAGTAGCTGAGCTTCGGTAGAGTCGTCGAAATAGGCATAGACTTGTCCGGAAGGATTGATGGAAATCGAACGGGCGTCGCTTGGAATTGTGATATCTGACGATATCGCGAACCCGTCGGATGTGACAATCAAACCTTCGGCAGATCGTTTCAAACTGCCATCCCGCGTAAATGCTGATTGGCCGTTTGGCAGTGTCACCTCAAGATAGCCGTTTCCGTCGATGGCAATGTCCAGATCGCTGCCTGTCGCGGACAGTGTTCCTTGAGCCAGTTCAACCGTCACCGCGGCAGGCTTTACGCCGAGGCCAAGCTGGATGCCTGTCGGCAGAACCGTGCCATCCGCTGCATTCACGGTGCCGGCCCGTGCCATCTGCTGATAGTGAAGATCAGAAAACTCGGCCCGCCGCGCATTGTAGCCTGTGGTGTTCATATTGGCGAGGTTGTTAGAGATTGTCTCAACCCGCATTTGTTGTGCGGTCATGCCGGTGGCCGCGATTTTCAAGGCGCGCATAGAATTTTTCTCCTTGTAGGGTTCAACGCATCAGGGTTTTGATTGCGCCGCGAACGCGTTCGTCTTCGGTTTCGAGAAAACTCTGCCCTAGTTCATAGGCGCGCTGGACTTCTATCAGGCGGGTTATCTGCTCTATAGCATTGACGTTTGAACCTTCGAGAAATCCGTGGAGGATTCTTGACTCGTTAACGAGCTCCACTTCCCCTTCAACTTTGAATGTCACGCTCCCTTCGCGCGACATGGTGGCCGGACTCGTCGCCCGGTAAACTCCGATTTGTGCCAGAGGCTGTCCGTTGACACTGAGAGTTCCGTCATTTCCCACGCTGATCGAGGCTGCATCAGGAGGTATGAAAATCGGCGCGCCGTTGATATCTAAAACTCGACCACCGTTGATCGAAACAAGATCGCCCTCGGCGTTCGGAGAAAAACCTCCGGCGCGGGTCAGGCGTGTGCCCGATTGCGTCTCCACCATAAAGAATCCCTCGCCGTCGATTGCAAAGTCAAATTGCCCATCGGTTCTGGTCAGGACGCCCGGATTTGTTGCTGTGCTATGAGCCTGTGCACGAGCCATTGATGTTGACGGATAGCGACCGCCACTATGAACGTACTCCGAAAACACGAGACCCTGCTGCCGGTACCCGGTAGTGTTCGCATTTGCGATGTTGTTTGCAACAATGCGGGTTTCATTCATCAAACCGGATTGCCGGGACAGGATGACATACGATGTGTCCATCAATAACCTCCCGAGATAAGGGGAACTAGGGTAGCTTGAAAAAACGACACGAGCGTTTGGGTCATGAACCCCATCGAGACCCAGAACACTGCCACAATAGCGATAAGCTTCGGGACAAAAGTCAGCGTCATTTCCTGAATGGAGGTCAACGCCTGAAACAGGCCAACAGTGAGGCCAGTAACCAGTGCGACTGCAAGAATGGGCACGGAAGTGATGACCGCTATCCAAAGTGCCTGACGCACGATGTCGAAAAACAACCCTTCGCTTAGCATGGATTAAACCGGCATGCGCAGAATTTCCTGATAGGCTTCGACAACCTTGTTGCGAACCGTTACTGCGGTTTCGACTGCCAGTTCAGTTTGCGCCAGCGCCTGAACTAGCGAATGCGGATCAACCTGTCCCACCATGGAGGATTGGACCAGCTCTTCACTATGTTTCAAAGCGGAGGCGAAATCCAAACCCGCCTTGTGCAGGTTTTGGGCGGCACTGTCTTGAGTCAAGTCGGGTCGTGTTGCTGGGCGGGCCGAGGCGTAGTTTTGTGCTGCTGTAGAGGTGAGGATATCCATTCTGGCTGTCCTTTATTTTCGTAACAAATCCATCAGGCTAGCCGACATCTGTCGGGCCTGGTCGAATAACTTGAGGTTGGCCTCATAGCTGCGTTGAGCTTCGCGGGCGTCGGCGACTTCAATCATCAGATCGACATTCGAACCCTCATAGTGGCCGGTTTCATCCGCCATAGGGTGGCCGGGATCGAAAACGCGACTGAGGTCGCGGCGATCAAGGCGAACGCGACCTGCTTGAACGAGGCTGCCTGCATCCGAATTTACTGTCTCAAACGGAATGGTCTTGCGGCGATATCCGGGTGTGTCGGCGTTCGAGATGTTCTCTGAAACGTGTCGCAACCGAGTTGCCTGTGCGCGCAATGCGCTGGCCGAAGTGGCGAGGGATTTTGAAAACTCACTCATTGTCCACCCCAGCCTCACGATTTTCCGAGGCTGATGCGCAACACGTTGAGAGAAGACCGATAAATGGCCAGAGCCCGGTCGTGTTGCCGCTTGATATCTACGGCCTTTAACATCTCTTCTTCGATCGAAACGTTGTTGCCGTTCAGTTCCTCTGGTCCGTTGGCCAGAGTCTCCGGCCAGGTGTAGTTGTCGGAGTCTTGACCATTCAAATGGAGCGCTCGACTCGCCCGCATCTCGACGCCTGAGGACGACTGTTCGAACACCTTTTCGAATGCTTGAATATCGCGGGCCTGGTATCCGGGCGTATCAGCATTCGCCATATTACGAGCAATGACAGATTGCCGTTGCCCGGCATGCGTTGCCATTGCGTACGCTGTCTTAAAGACGTTCAGATCAGTGAACATCGGGGTTTCTCCCTCGATCAATTTCAATCAAGGCTTAACCCCGATTCCTTTAGAAACCGTTGTCGAGCACCAGAGGAGCAAATTTCGATGCATGCACCTGAACCAAGGATGTTGGACGCAGAGTTCAAGGAACTGAGCTATGTACGTCACGTGGGGCGGGTAATCAGTGTTGCACGCGGTGTCATCGACATTAAGAATATTGCGAACTCGGCAAGCGTTGGTGATCGGCTCTGTGTACAGCGCAAATCCGGGCCGCCCTTGACGGGGGAAGTCCTTTATGTCGGGCGTGATACGTGTCACATGTTGCCGGATGCCGCGCCTGAGGGGGTTAGCCTTGGCGATCGAGTTTCGCTGAAACCCGCCAAGTCATTTGCGCCGGGCCAGCACTGGATTGGCCGCGTTATTGACGCTTATGGAAAGCCATTGGACGGCAGGCCACTTTTGCGCGGCATTCAGGCTCGAAACTTGATACCGGCGCCGCCACCAGCTGTTGAGCGTAAGGCGTTGGGCGTACGCATGGCGACCGGCTTGGCGGTTCTGAATACGATTTTGCCGATAGTGCGTGGCCAACGGATCGGTTTGTTCGCGGGGTCTGGTGTTGGAAAATCCACGTTGCTGGCCACTCTGGCCAAATTCATGCAGGTCGATGTAGTGGTAGTCGCGCTGATTGGAGAACGCGGCCGCGAAGTCAATGAATTCGTAGAAAAGGCGCTCGGGGTTCAAGGTATGGCTCGCACCGTTGTCGTTGCGGCTACGTCAGATCAACCGGCTTTGGCGCGCAGGCGTTGTGCTTGGGCGGCTATGTCGGTTGCCGAATTTTTCAGAGATCAGGGGCTGAGTGTTCTGTTCCTTGCCGATTCGGTGACCCGGTTCGCCGAAGCACACCGTGAGGTCGCAACAGCAAGCGGAGAAGTTCCCGCGCTGAGGGGTTATCCCCCATCGGTAACTTCATTAATTGCGGGGTTATGCGAACGTGCAGGGCCGGGGACATCTGAGCAAGGGGATATCACCGCCGTTTTCAGCGTGCTTGTTGCGGGATCGGATATGGATGAACCCATTGCTGATATCCTACGGGGCACTCTAGATGGCCATGTTGTGCTCAGTCGCGATATCGCGGAACGCGGACGCTTCCCAGCCATTGACGTCTCTCGTTCAATCTCCCGCAGCCTGCCCGAGGCAGCCAGCCCTGAAGAGAACGAAATCATTGCCGAAGTACGCAAACTGCTTGGTCGTTACGAGCAATCCGAAGTCTTGGTCAAGGCGGGCCTTTATAACGAAGGTTCCGACCTTCAACTGGATCAAGCCATTCGAGTTCATGGCGAGCTTGATGCTTTTTTTGCCAAGGCCGACGCCAACGATCCCAATGATAGCTTCGAGCGGCTTTCGCTGATTTTGAGGCGCTCCAGATCCGGCCAGGCAAGGTAGATCCGTCCAAACAGTTTACTGACATTTTTAAATATTATGATGGCATTAATGTTCGCGCTGCTATCCCTTCCGTTGGGTGATACAAGGTGGTGGAGATGGGTGCGCGATCAAATACGGCGCCAATCATCATCAAGAAGAAGCGCAGCGTAGGTGGCGAAGGTCACCACGGAGGCGCGTGGAAAGTCGCATACGCGGATTTCGTGACGGCTATGATGGCCTTCTTCATGTTGATGTGGCTGTTGAATGCAACAACTGAAAAACAACGAAAAGGTCTGGCGGACTATTTTTCGCCAACCATCCAGGTAAACCCCATATCGGGCGGAGGTGATGGCGCTTTTGGTGGCGAAAGCATGTTTTCAGAGAAGACCCTTGTCATGGATGGGTCGGGCGCAACACGCCGCAATCCGGCGGACGCAATGCGCGCGCGCGGTTCGAGCGGCGTGAACCGGATGGGCGCCGACCCGAAGAACACCGAAGATTTCACCACGCTTCAAGCCAGGTTGATGGGAAGAAGCGGTGAAAGCCTTTTATCCAAGAAACAGTTGGAACATATCGTGACGAAAGTCACTGACGAGGGGCTGGTCGTCGAGTTGTTCGCCACGGAAAGCGCTCCGTTGTTTGATGGAGATACGGATGAGCCGACCCAGTTGATGCGAGATCTGATCCGAGCGGTGGCAAGATCGTCTGACGTAGTAACCAATGAGATTGCCGTTGGCAGCCACGTTCGGGCCTATCCTGTGACCCTCGCTAACAATCCGACTTGGGATTTGTCCTCGACGCGCGCCAGTCAGACACGACTAATTCTGGGACGGTTCGGCGTTAAACCTGAGCGCATTCAGAGAGTCATCGGGCATGCTGACAGAAAACCGGTGGAAGAAAACCCGATGGCTGCACGCAACAATAGGATCGAAATCATATTCCTACGACACTGATAGCTCGGGATAGCACGCATTTTTCCTATTAGCGCGTTGTTAAGTTCCCGTGCGCTAAACGTTGCATCACAGTCCAACAAACGGAAGCAGAAAGGCGCCCTGATGACCATTTCCTCTTCACTGAATGCTGGTGTCGCGGCGCTGAAAGCCAACGCCAATAAGCTGGCCACCATTTCCGACAACATTGCGAATTCTTCGACCTTTGGATACAAAAGGGTCGAAACAGATTTCCACTCCATGGTTACTTCGAGTTCCGGTGGCGCTTATTCTGCTGGTGGTGTTCGCACGACGAGCCAACGGTTGATCGATCAGCGAGGTTCACTGGTCACAACCAACAATTCCACGGACTTGGCAGTGCGTGGGCGCGGTATGTTGCCCGTCGCACCAAGTTCGCAGATTTCGTCGGACGCGACTGAAATGTTGCTGGCAACAACGGGTTCGTTCCGAACTAATGAGGAAGGGTATCTGGTCACGGAATCGGGGCTTGTATTGTTGGGCTGGCCCGCTGCCCCAGATGGGTCGATTCCGAACCTTCCACGGGACACCCCTGCTGGCTTGCGACCCGTGCAATTGAGTGTAAACCAGCTTTCAGGCTCTCCGACGACGCAGATGACACTTAGAATGAATTTGCCCGCAACTGGAACCGAGGCGGGCTCTTCAGGCGACACGCAGCCGCTGTCAGTGGAGTATTACGATAACCTTGGTAAATCGGAAAACGTCAACATCGAGCTGATTCCAACCATTCCCGCATCGGGTGTCAGCAACGAGTGGACTATGTTCCTGCGCGATTCTGGGTCGGGTGGGGCGTTGATCGGAGAATACACGCTGACGTTCGATGATAGTCGCACGACTGGTGGGACGCTTGCCAGTGTTACCACAGTGTCGGGCGGTGCGTACGACCCGTCGACAGGCAGTGTTTTGGTAAATGTTGCCGGCGGGCCGATGGAGATCAACATCGGACAGTTGGGAGATTCGAATGGGATCACCCAACTGTCCGATACGTTCGCACCTGTTTCGATTACTCGTGACGGATCCGCCGTAGGCACGATGACCAGCGTGGAGGTAGATGAAAACGGATTTGTCTATGCCTTCTATGACACTGGCGTCAGCCGCCGCGTCTTTCAGATCCCGCTCGTTGACGTTCCAAATCCAAACGGGTTGAACGCATTAGACAGTCAGACCTATTCTCCGTCTCGCGAGAGCGGCACGTACTTTCTTTGGAATGCAGGTGAAGGCCCCACTGGAGACCTCATTTCCTTTGCGCGTGAAGAATCGACCACCGATGTGGCGACTGAGCTGACCGCCATGATCCAGACGCAACGAGCCTATTCATCCAGCGCCAAAGTCATTCAAACGGTCGACGAAATGTTGCAGGAGACGACGAATATCAAGCGTTGAAGCCCGTGAGCATGAAGGAACTTAGAAATGAATCTTTCCACGGCATTTCAGAGCGCGCTTAGTGGCCTAACCGCCGCCAGTCGCGGGGCTGCAGTTGTCTCGGACAATATTTCGAACGCCCTGACTCCTGGGTACTCTCGACAATCAGTAGAGCTGGAGAGCAGTTCAATATCTGGTAATGGGGTTAAGATTGTTGGCATTACGCGGCACAGCGATCCAGTCTTGACGGCAAATCGAAGAATGGCTGACGCCAGCCATGCCAGTTCATCCATTCTTGGTGGATTCTTCAGCTCCTTCGAGAAGCTTGTTGGAACGGTGGATGATTCTTACTCTATTGCGAACCGGCTAGCGAATCTGGAAAGCAGCCTTATCGCGGCGGCCAGTGATCCCGGTTCCGCGACCCGTCTTGATCAGGTTGTGATAAACGCTCGTAATCTGAGCGATGGCATAAATCGCGCTGCTGCCGGAATACAGGCTCTTCGATCGGATGCAGACCGGCGTATAGGGCAACAGGTTGACAGATTAAATTCGGCGCTCAAGGGGATCGAAGCGCTCAACGCGCGAATCCCCGCAATACTGAACTCCGGAGGACGCATTTCGGGTCTTCTCGATCAGCGGCAGACATTAGTTGACACGGTCAACGAAATAATTCCTGTCAGGGTCATCAATAGGGAAAACGAGCAGGTTTCTCTCTATTCGAATGGGGGGGCAATTCTTTTGGAAGGTCGTGCAGCTGAGTTTTCCTTTTCAGTTACAGGGGCGACTCTTTCACATATGACAATCGACAATGATTTGCTGTCAGGATTAGAGATCAATGGCACTCAAGCTCGGATATCGGGGGAAAACTCCTCGATTCCCGGTGGCAGTCTTGCGGCATTGTTCGAAATTCGTGACGATATCGCCATCGAGGCGCAGGCGGATCTGGATATTTTGGCTCGCGACCTGATTGAGCGGTTCGAGGCACCAGGGCTGGATTCGACACTTGGCGTAACCGATCCGGGGCTGTTCACCGACAATGGCAGCAGGTTCGACGCCTCAATTGAAACCGGTTTAGCAGGACGTATTCAATTGAACCCCGTCGTCGACCCCGTCATTGGCGGCCACAGCTGGAAGCTGCGAGATGGCCTCTATGCGGCAGTACCAGGAGAACAAGGTGATGCCAGGCTTTTGCACAGATTTTCGGATGCACTGAGCAGCACTCGGGTCCTTCCGTCTTCCCGGTTCGGCACTGGCGAAATGTCCGCCGCCGAGATCAGCACAGCCTTGTTGTCCAAAACCGGACAGAGCGTCCAAACAACTGGCGCTCGAGCTGCATATTTTGCGGCCTCGAAACTCGAGATGCAACGCATTGAGAGTGAGCAGGGCGTGGACACCGATGCGGAACTGCAGAATCTGATGAGGATCGAGCAATCCTATTCGGCCAATGCGAGGATGATCCAGGTTTTGGATGAATTAATGGAAACTCTTTTGAGGTTGTAAGGCATGGTTATGAACACGATTGGTGATCTTGCCCGAGGGTTGTCGCTGCAATCCCGCAGCACCGTGATAAAGCAGCAGATTGAAACGCTCTCCTACGAGTTGTCATCGGGCCGGGTATCGGATCTGTCCGCAAAGCTAAGGGGTGACTATTCGCAGATCGTGGACCTCGACCGCATGCTGGAGCGACTTGATGGCTTTCGAGTTGTCACATCTGAAGCTGGACTGCTTGCCGCCGGAATGCAGGGAAGCCTGACGGTCATCAATGATAGTGTATCTAGGTTATCTGCGTCACTCCTTTCTTTTGGTTCTTCCAATCAAGCTGTCACTTACGAACAGGCAAGTGTTCAGGCGCGGAATGATCTGGAAACTGTGATATCGACACTTAATACGCAGGCCGGTGGGCGTTCTCTTTTTTCGGGAATGGCGACGGACACGGTACCGCTTGAAGCGACCGAAACACTTCTGTCAGCGCTGCGCGCCGAAGTCTCCGGATCGGCGACTGCTCATGAAGTCCAGCAGGCCGCGAGCGATTGGTTTGATGACCCTGCCGGTTTTCGGGCCGTTATGTATCGTGGATCTGAAAACAGCTTGGCACCGATGCGCGTATCGGAAACCGATCAGATAAGTCTTTCCTCAACGGCGGATGACAAGGTGTTTCGGGATGTACTACGCGCGATGGCTTTAGCCGCATTGGCGTCCGACTCAGCTTTGGGGTTGCCGAAGGGTCAGCAAGCCGAGCTTCTCAAGTCCATGGGAGAAGACTTGACCAACACGAATGATGCCGTCCTGAACACGCGAGCAGAGATCGGAACAGCCGAGGCACGCGTGGAACAAGCTGTGATCAGAAACTCCGTTACTCAAACCAGCTTAGAATACACGAAGGGCAATTTGATTGGTGCGGATCCATATGAAACTGCAACACGACTTCGAGAAGCACAGTTTCAGCTTGAGGCTTTGTATTCGGTCACGGTTCGAAATTCCAATCTTTCACTGGTTAATTTTCTGAGATGAGGCTTCTTCTATTTCTTATAGTTTTGCTGATGCCAGATCTTTCTGGGGCGAATTCGATCCGGCTCAAGGATCTGGTTGATTTCGATGGAGTTCGAGGAAACGATTTGATCGGATACGGACTGGTGGTTGGACTGAATGGCACAGGTGACGGGTTGCGGAACTCGCCCTTTACCGAAGAAATCATGTCGACCATTCTCGAGCGTCTGGGTGTCAATGTAACCGGTGAGCAATTTCGCCCGAAAAACGTGGCGGCAGTTTTGGTAACAGCAAGCCTGCCCCCATTTTCGCGGGTCGGCAGCCAGATCGACGTGACAGTTTCAGCTATTGGAGATTCCAAAAGTCTGTTGGGTGGCACATTAATCATGACGCCGCTGAATGCCGCAGATGGTCAGATATATGCAGTCGCCCAGGGTACTGTTCTAGCTGGTGGGGCGGCTGTAGAAGGAGAGGCGGCCTCCATTGTTCAGGGTGTGCCCACTTCTGGTGTTATTCCCGCTGGCGCGCGGGTCGAGCGAGAGATTGAGTTTGATCTGAACACTCTGACGCAGCTTCGATTGGCGTTACGCGAACCTGATTTTACCACCGCGGGACGGATTGAGGTAGCTATCAACCGCGAATTCAACAACAGAGTTGCGATCATGCGCGATTCCGGCACAGTGCAACTTGATATTTCCGCAACGCGGACTTTATCCACAGCCCATGCCATAGGTCGGATAGAAAACATCCTTGTGGAACCGGAGCGTAAGGCACGTGTCGTGGTCGATCAGAGGTCCGGAACAATCGTCTTGGGTGATGACGTTCGGATTTCGCGTGTCGCGGTGTCTCAGGGAAATCTGACACTTCGCGTCGAGGAATCGCCGATTGTCGTGCAACCAAACCCTTTTGCGGACGGCCAAACCGTAATCGTGCCGCGTACGACGGCCGACATCGAAGAGGATGAAGGTACGCGGCTAGCTGAAGTTCCTGACACTACTTCGCTAACGGATGTGATTACAGGATTAAATGCATTGGGTGTCTCGCCGCGGGACATGATTGATATCTTGAAAACCATTAAGGCAGCGGGCGCGTTGCATGCGGAATTCGTGGTTCGCTGAAGTTGCCGACATTCGCGTGGCTCAATAGGCGAAAACGGCGACCGTCGTCTCCTGCTGTGGCCCCAATGACCCAAAAGTGACATCTTGCGGTCAATCTGCCAGCGAAACCCATAAAACACGGGCATCCTCTTTGCTGGTCGACACGCAGCCGTGTCCCATGCCGCTGTCATAGTAAACGGAATCCCCGGCTTTCATTTGAAGAGGGCGATAGTGTTCAGTGTAGAGCGTCACCTCGCCGCTGAGAACGAACATAAACTCCTCACCGCGATGGCGCACCCAGTTGTCGAATTCCGTCACGTCTCGGGCTTTGATCGTACTGATATAGGGCAGCATTCGTTTGCTGGTCAGCTCCGTGCACAGCAACTCGTGGTCGTAGGTTCGGGTTTCCTGATGCTCCCCGCCTCTAGAACGAGTGAAATCGCGCCGGCCCGAGATATCGCTTTGGGCGGATTGAACAAAGAGCTGAGGTGTTTCTAACTCCAGTGTCTGCATCAGCCGTCGGATGATTTCAAAACTCGGGCGTGTTTGGTTGTTTTCGATCTTCGACAGAGTAGATCGCCCGATCGCAGCCGCCTTAGCCGCCTCTTCCAGAGTCAGCCCTTTTTCTTTTCGGGCATCGCGAATCATTTTCCCAAGTGTTTCGCCATCTGGCGCTTCAATTGCTTCGGTTACGATGCCGGTTTCTTCGGTTTGAACGGGTTCCATTGTCAAAATCCCCTTTTCTCACCATCACTTTAGCTTTGATGTATTCGCCAGTCAAAATTTCCTGACGAAATCAAATGTTGATTTCAGGAAAAAAGTTTCCTATAGGAGACATGCCGTCGCATACAGTGATGAAATCCCTAATTCAGACCTTGTTTTCGGAGGGAAAACAGTGAGCACTTACGATCTAGTGGTCATCGGCGGCGGACCCGGCGGGTATGTGGCAGCAATTCGTGCCGCGCAGTTGGGAATGAAGGTCGCCTGCGTTGAAGGTCGGGGCGCATTGGGCGGCACATGCCTCAACGTTGGATGCATTCCCTCCAAAGCGTTGCTGACCTCTTCGGCCAAATATGCCGAACTCTCGCATATCTCCTCCCACGGTATTGCGGTCGAGGAGGTCAGTATTGATTTGCGGGTGCTTATGGGCCGCAAAGATAAGATTGTTGACGATCTAACCAAGGGAATTGCTTTTCTGTTCAAGAAGAACGGAGTCGACCTGATTGAGGGGTGGGCCTCGATTCCAGCGCCGGGAAAGGTATCCGTCGGAGGAAACATCTTCCACGCAGATAGAATTCTGATAGCAACCGGATCAGAGCCGACGCCGTTGCCGGGGATCGAAATCGACGAGCAGGATATTCTCAGTTCGACCGGTGCGTTAGCGCTCGAAGAAGTTCCAGATCACCTGGTCGTTGTCGGAGCGGGTGTCATTGGGTTGGAGTTGGGGCAGGTCTGGGCGCGTCTGGGTGCCAAAGTCACTGTTGTTGAATACCTGGATCGGGTTTTGCCAGGTGTCGACAGTGAAATTGCAAAGTTGGCACAAAGAGCGTTAAGCAAGCGCGGCCTTAAGTTTCAACTGGGTCGTGCTTTGAAGTCGGTTAAGAAGACTGACGAATGTTTGACTTTGACCCTAGAGAGGGTTGGTAAGGACAAGCAGGAAGAGCTGGTAGCGGACAAGGTTCTGATTGCGGTTGGCCGCCGTCCCGTAACGCGCGGATTGGGGCTGGAAGAGCTAGGCGTTGCAACAAACGCGCGTGGCTACATTGAGGTCAACAGTTCCTTTGAAGCCTCGGTTCCTGGACTTTATGCCATTGGCGATTGTGTGCCTGGACCGATGCTGGCCCATAAGGCGGAAGAAGACGGCGTTGCTTGCGTTGAAATGATGGCGCGGCAGGAAGCGCACGTGGACTACAATACGGTTCCCGGAGTGGTTTATACCGATCCCGAAGTCGCATCCGTTGGCCAGACCGAAGAAGCACTGAAAGAAGCTGGTACAGAATACAGTGTTGGCAAATTCGTATTCATGGCCAATTCTCGCGCGCGTTCAACGGGTGAAACGGACGGCGCAGTCAAGATCTTGGCCGGACCGGATGGTAGAATTCTGGGTGCCCATATCTGTGGTGCGCACGGAGGCGACCTGATTGCCGAGCTCGTTTTAGCGATGACTAAGGGCGTGACGGTGGCCGAAGTGGCAGCAACCTGCCACGCTCATCCGGCGATGGGTGAGGCAGTTAAGGAAGCATGCCTTGACGCCATGGGCCGCGCCATCCACGCGTGAGGACCTGATCGATGAATGTTCCCCGTTTGCGCCATCCCGAGAAAGCCAGAAAGGTTGACAGCGCGATTCCGCGCAAACCGGAGTGGATTCGCAAGAAAAAGATCGAAGGCAGCGAGTACTATAAAACCCGCCGCCTGATGCGGGATCATGAACTGGCAACAGTTTGCGAAGAGGCTGCTTGCCCCAATATCGGCGAATGCTGGTCCAAACGGCACGCAACTATGATGATTATGGGCGAGGTCTGCACACGCGGATGTTCGTTCTGCAACGTATCTACTGGCCGTCCCGACGCGCTGGACGCCTTCGAACCCGGTCGCGTTGCGGCGGCGGTCAAGAAGCTGGGCCTGCGCCACGTCGTCATCACCTCGGTCGATCGCGACGATCTGGCCGATGGTGGGGCCGAGCATATTGCCCAGACCATTCGGGCGGTACGCCACCAGAACCCGGGCACCACAGTCGAAGTTCTGACCCCCGATTTTCTGGGCAAGGGCGACGCCGCCAAAGCAGTCTTTGACGCCGCTCCCGACGTGTTCAACCACAATCTGGAAACCGTGCCGCACCTATATCCGACCGTCCGTCCCGGCGCGCGGTATTACACGTCGCTGCGGTTGCTGGATGACGCCAAGCGTGCCAAACCCGAAATATTCACTAAATCCGGCCTGATGGTGGGCTTGGGAGAAACGCTCGCGGATGTGCGTCAGGTCATGGATGACCTGCGGGTTGCGCAGGTCGATTTCCTGACCATTGGTCAATATCTGCAACCAACTCCGAAACACCATCCAATTGACCGGTTCTGGACACCGGACGAGTTCGCCCAACTGGAACAGATTGCCCGGTCCAAGGGCTTTTTGCACGTGTCAGCAACTCCACTGACCCGGTCGTCGTTCCATGCGGACGAAGATTTCGCTGCTCTCCGGCAGGCCCGTCAGCGGGCCATCGCCAAAGGGGCATAAACCAAACGCAAATGGGAGGGAAACCATGGAAGCGTTAAATTCAATCGTAGGGGCCATCAATGGCGTCGTGTGGGGGCCGCTGATGCTGGTTCTCATCCTTGGCGTCGGCTTCTTCTTGCAGGTCGGTCTGAAGTTCATGCCGATCCTGCGCATTGGCACGGGCTTCAGCCTGCTGTTCAAAGGCCGTGAAGGGCAGGGCGAAGGCCAGATCAGCCCCTTCAACGCGCTGATGACGTCGCTGTCGGCAACCATCGGTACCGGTAACATCGCCGGTGTGGCCACTGCTGTCTTCCTGGGCGGTCCGGGCGCCTTGTTCTGGATGTGGATGACCGCCCTGGTGGGCATGGCCACCAAATATGCCGAGGCTGTCTGCGCGGTGAAATACCGCGAGAAAGACGAACTGGGCAACTATGTTGGCGGCCCGATGTACTACATCAAAAACGGTCTTGGCGCGAAATGGGCCTGGCTGGGCGTTGCATTTGCCCTGTTCGGCGCGATTGCTGCCTTCGGCATCGGCAACGGCGTGCAGGCAAACGGTGTGGCTCAGGTTCTGGAATCGAACTTTGGCCTGAACACCTCGGTCACGGGTGTTGTTCTGATGGTTCTGACCGCAGCTGTTATCCTGGGCGGCATCACCCGCATCGGCGCGGTTGCCGGTAAACTGGTTCCGTTCATGGCAATTGCCTACATCGCTGCCGGCCTGCTGGTTCTGCTGATCAACATCGGCAACATCGGTTCCGCCCTGTCGCTGGTCTTTACCTACGCCTTCACCCCGTCGGCCGCCGAAGGCGGATTTGCCGGTGCGGCTGTGTGGATGGCAATTCGCTTTGGCGTGGCACGTGGTGTGTTCTCGAACGAAGCCGGTCTGGGTTCGGCACCGATTGCACACGCGGCAGCCGAGACCAAAGGCCCGGTCAATCAGGGTCTGATTGCGATGCTGGGTACGTTCATCGACACGATCATCGTGTGCTCGATTACCGGTCTGGCGATCATCTCGTCTGGTGCGTGGACATCGGGTGAATCCGGTGCGGCGCTGACCTCGCTAGCGTTTGAGTCCACATTGCCGGGTATCGGTGGTTCGATCATCGCCATCGCTCTGTCGATCTTTGCCTTCACCACCATCCTTGGCTGGTCTTTCTACGGCGAGAAATGCGTTGAGTTCCTGCTGGGCGTGAAATCCCTGCTTCCCTACCGCATCCTTTGGATCATTGCGATCTACTTCGGCGCAACTGCGGATCTGGGCTTCATCTGGCTGCTGGCCGATACGCTGAACGCCATGATGGCCATTCCGAACCTGATCGCCCTGGCCCTGCTGAGCCCGATCGTCTTCAAGTTGACGAAGGAGTTCTTTGCCAGCGGCGGCAAATCGGAAGAACCCGGCGGAACACCTGCCGAATAACTGTCGGCAGGGGGCCGTGGTGGCCCCCTGCCTCCTTAAAGCGAATTCCTACTATCGAGGAGATGACCGATGGCCACAAAGATACTGCTGCCGATTGATCACACCGATGAACGGTCGTGGAAAAAGGCACTGCCGCTAGCCCTGGAACAGGCGAAATTTTATGGTGCCGAACTGCATGCTGTTTCGGTCGTTCCCGAGATTATCAAGTTGCCTAACCTTCCGGAAAATTATGGTCACGGCGCTAAAGAGCACGTGAGAAAAGCTGTGCAGGCCGTACTGGCTAGTGGTAGCGCTGTCGACGTGACAGTTCATATTGAGGAAGGCAGCGTGTATCGTGAAATCCTCAAGCTTGCCCACAAGGGTGCGTTTGATCTTATCGTGATGGCTTCGGCAGAGGGTGATTTTCCAAACTTCGAGATCGGGCCAAACCTTGCCCGCGTTGTTCGAAACGCTCATTGTTCGGTCATGGTCGTTCGCGGCTGAACCGGATCAGATATTGAAAGGCTTTTGTTATGACCGACGCGCCCAAACGCACCCCGCTTTACGATCTGCACGTGGAACTAGGCGGCAAGATGGTCGACTTTGCCGGCTGGGAAATGCCGGTCCAATATCCCATGGGAATTATGGGTGAGCACAAGCAATGCCGAGAAAAGGCAGCAGTTTTTGACGTTTCTCACATGGGTCAAGTGATCCTTAGGGGCGAAAATGTGGGCGAAAAGCTCGAAACATTGTGCCCTCAGGCTTTTGCGACACTGAAAGAAGGCAAGGCACGTTACGGTTTTTTTACCACCCAGGATGGCGGCATCATGGACGACTTGATCGTGTCGAACGCAGGTGATCACTACTTTGTCGTTGTGAACGCCGCGTTGCGCCACCAAGATATCCCGCATATGGCGGCAAATCTGGAAGGTGTAGAAGTAACCGAACTATTCGACCGTGCGCTAGTCGCAGTGCAAGGTCCGAAGGCCGAAGATGTGGTGGGTGCACTCTGCTCCGCTGCCCGTGACCTGAAGTTCATGGAGACAACGCTCGGAGAGATCAACGGCGTCGAATGCCGCATTTCTCGTTTGGGGTACACCGGTGAAGATGGCTATGAAATCTCGATCCCCGAAGACAAGGCCATCGAAATCACCAAAGCTTTTCTTGCACATGAAGATTGCGAACCGGCTGGCCTTGGAGCACGAGATAGCCTTCGACTAGAAGCCGGGCTTTGTCTTTACGGCAACGATATCGACCAATCGACCTCGCCGATTGAAGCGTCGCTGAGCTGGGCAATCCAGAAACGTCGCAAGGAAGAGGGTGGCTTTCCGGGAGCTGCGCGCATTCAAAAGGAACTGGCCGAAGGCGCCACGCGCAAGCTGGTCGGGATCAAACCGGAAGGGCGAGCGCCAGCACGCCAGGGCGTGGAAATCCAATGTGCCGAGGGCAACCCCATCGGACAGATCACCTCGGGCGGATTTGGCCCAACTGTGGGCGGCCCGGTCGCAATGGGTTATGTCTCGGCGGGTCATGGTGAACCAGGTGAGAAAGTGAACCTCATCATTCGTGGCAAAGCGCAAACTGCGGAAATCGTGGCATTGCCTTTCGTCACACAGAACTACAAGCGTTAAGCCAGGAGAGAAAGCAATGGCAACCTATTACTCGGAAGAGCATGAATGGATCACGGTCGAGGGCGACGTCGCCACTCTGGGCATTACACAACACGCCGCGGATCAATTGGGAGAAGTAGTTTTCGTTGAACAGCGTGACGTTGGAGAAGAGTTCGAGAAGGGCGGCGAAATCGGCGTAATCGAGTCCGTCAAAGCCGCATCGGAGCTCTACGCTCCGGTAGATGGTGAAATCGTAGAGGTAAATGAAGTATTTGCCGACAATCCCGGCGCGCTCAACGAAAGCCCCGAAGCCGACGCGTGGATCTACAAGATCAAGGTAACAGATGCTTCACAGCTCGAAGACCTGATGGATATTGACGCATATAAAGCGTTGATCGGTTGATCGCCGCGACATTTCCAAGATTTCCCGGCGGCTGGATCTGCCGGGTTCAAGTTTCGCAACAGGAGTGCTGAAATGGCCTTCAAACTGACCGATTACGAAGCATATGACTTTGCCAATCGCCGTCATATCGGACCATCCCCACGTGAGATGGCCGACATGCTCAAGGTGATTGGCTTCAAGACGCTGGATCAACTGATCGACGCCACGGTGCCCCCGGCAATTCGCATGAAAGAGCCGCTGGATTGGGGTCCGGCAATGACCGAGCGCGATGCACTGTTTCACATGCGCGAAGTAGCGTCCAAGAATAAGGTTCTGACGTCTTTGATCGGGCAAGGCTACTATGGCACCACGACACCGGCGCCGATCCTGCGAAATATTCTGGAAAACCCGGCGTGGTATACGTCCTACTCGCCCTATCAGGCAGAAATCTCGCAAGGTCGTCTTGAGGCGTTGCTGAACTACCAAACCATGGTCAGCGACTTGACTGGGTTGGATATCGCGAATGCATCCCTGCTGGACGAGGCGACCGCCGCAGCCGAGGCTATGACGATGGCCAAGCGAGGTGGGCGATCCAAGGCCAACAATGCGGCGTTCTTTGTTGACAAGAATTGCCACCCGCAGACCATCGCGGTAATCAAGACTCGCGCGCAACCGTTGGGCATCGACGTCCAGGTGGCTGATCCAGATGATCTGGATCCGGGTGCCGTATTTGGAGCGATCTTCCAGTATCCCGGTACCTATGGTCACGTGCGTGATTTCACGAAGGAAATCGCTGCCCTGCATGAGCACAAGGCGATTGCCATTGTTGCCGCAGACATCTTGGCTTTGGCCCTTCTGAAGTCGCCCGGCGAAATGGGGGCGGATATTGCAGTGGGATCGACCCAGCGTTTTGGCGTTCCGATGGGTTATGGCGGGCCGCACGCGGCTTACATGGCGACGTCCGACGCTCTCAAGCGTTCGATGCCAGGTCGTATCATTGGCGTTTCGGTCGATGCTCGCGGCAACAAGGCCTACCGTCTTGCACTTCAGGCCCGCGAGCAGCATATTCGCCGCGAAAAAGCAAACTCCAACGTATGCACCGCTCAAGCCCTGCTTGCCGTCATCGCTTCGATGTATGCGGTCTATCATGGCCCGGATGGCATCAAGGCGATTGCCCAATCGGTGCACCGCAAGACGTCGCGTTTGGCCGCCGGGTTGGAAGAGCATGGCTTTCAAGTCGAACCGGAGGTATTCTTCGACACCATCACTGTCGAGGTTGGTCACCTGCAGAAGGTTGTTATGGAGTCTGCAGTTGCCCGTGGCATCAACTTGCGCAAGGTCGGCGAAACCAAGGTCGGCATATCGCTTGACGAGCAAACGCGCCCGGAAACCATCGAAGCCGTCTGGGGTGCATTCGGCATCGACAAGAAAGACGATAGCCAAAAGAACCGCATGTACCGCTTGCCCGACTATGCGCTGCGGGAAAGCGAGTACCTGACCCACCCGATCTTCCACCTAAACCGTGCCGAAGCGGAGATCACGCGTTATATGCGCCGTCTCGCTGACCGCGACTTGGCATTGGACCGTGCAATGATCCCGCTTGGATCGTGCACGATGAAGCTGAACGCGACCATCGAGATGATCCCGGTGACCTGGCCGGAATTTGGAAACCTGCACCCGTTCTGCCCAGAGGATCAGGCACAGGGCTATCACGAGATGATAGCGGATCTGAACGACAAACTGTGTCAGATCACCGGCTACGACGCCATCTCCATGCAGCCCAACTCGGGCGCGCAGGGGGAGTATGCCGGTTTGCTGACCATCCGGAACTACCACGCGGCCAAGGGACAAGGGCATCGCAACATCTGCCTGATCCCTACCTCGGCGCATGGCACTAACCCGGCGACCGCCAATATGGTCGGCTATCAAGTGGTACCGGTGAAGTCAGATGATCACGGCAACATCGACATTGCCGATTTCAAGGCAAAAGCCGAGAAACACTCCGATCATTTGGCTGCTTGCATGATCACCTATCCTTCGACGCACGGTGTGTTTGAAGAGACAGTGCAGGCGGTTTGCCAGATCGTTCACGATCATGGGGGTCAGGTCTATATCGACGGCGCGAACATGAACGCGATGGTCGGTCTGGCCCAGCCGGGTAAGATCGGCGGGGATGTAAGCCACTTGAACTTACACAAAACTTTTTGCATCCCGCACGGCGGAGGAGGCCCCGGCATGGGACCGATTGGCGTTCGGTCGCATCTGGAACCCTATCTGCCGGGACATCCTGAGTTGAACCAGGCCATTGGTCCTGTCTCGGCCGCGCCGTTCGGGTCACCGTCGATCCTGCCGGTCAGCTGGGCGTACCTGTTGCTGATGGGCGGCGAGGGTCTAACGCAAGCGACCAAGGTGGCAATCCTGAACGCTAACTACATCGCTGCCAGGCTCAAGGACGCATACAAGGTTCTCTACACTTCAGAATCGGGGCGTGTGGCGCATGAATGCATCCTCGACACACGACCGCTTGCAGAAGATGGAAACGTGACTGTGGACGACATCGCCAAGAGACTTATCGACAGCGGTTTCCACGCGCCGACAATGTCCTGGCCGGTTGCCGGAACTCTGATGGTGGAGCCGACCGAATCCGAGCCGATGGCAGAACTGGATCGTTTCTGTGATGCAATGCTGTCAATTCGACAAGAAGCGCAGGACATTATTGACGGAAAAATAGATCCCGAAAACAACCCACTAAAAAACGCGCCGCATACGGTGCGAGATCTGGTAGGCGAATGGGATCGTCCGTACACGCGGGAACAGGCATGCTTCCCAGCCGGCAGTTTTGTCGTCGACAAGTACTGGTCGCCGGTGAACAGGGTCGACAATGTCTTTGGTGACCGCCATCTGGTGTGCACCTGCCCGCCGATGTCGGATTATGAAGAAGACGCAGCTTAATCTGCTGCGCAGGCGTCCCGTCTAAGTTGCTAGGCGGGACGCATCAATAACCTGCAATGAACCGGCAAACCCGCCGCGCAACTTCCGCTAAATGGAGGGCAATGTGTTCTATTGTGCATCAAATCCACAAACTTCGGCTCCGGTACGCGGACTCGTGGTGTCGAGTTCTCGAATGACTGCAATTGACGTTATTGTGCCAACTAGCGCGACAGAGGCTTCTGCTCAGATTGTCGTTGACCTTTTTGGAGCTGCGAACGAACTGGTAAAAGGCGCGCCATACGAGATTTCCGTGAGAAAGCTTTCGGCACAACCTGCGGAGGATGCCCGTTACTGGGCCAATCGCACAGTTATTTTTCTCGGGGATATTCATGATCGCTGGCATCTGACTTCGGACGAACGAAATCGAATACATCAGATTCTACGACTCGCAAACAGGTCAGTTTTGATTGGCGGTGCGATCTTTTTGTTATGCGACACCGGATTGCAGGAACGATATTCCGTTGCCATTCACCCCAATTTCGCCGCGGCTGCGGCTGAAGAGCAATTGGTGGAGCGTGTTCCCGGTGCACATTCTGCAACGTCCGGGTCTGTCTGTACTGCCGTTAGCAGTTTTGCTGCCCTGCGGCTGCTACTCGAGTTTGTCGGCGAGGACCACGGCCAATTCACCGCCAGCGCCTTGAGTGACTATCTGGGCTTGAGCGCTGACCCGCGCCAGCAACAAAGCAAGGTCTCGTTGTCGTTGGTGCAACGTGCGCAGGGGGATCGATTGATCGCAGGTTGTCTGGACATTATGCGTCAGCATTTGGAAGAGCCACTGAAGATAGGCGAGTTAGCGGAACAATTGGGCGTCTCCACTCGAAAACTGCAGCGGCGTTTTCTGGATCTGACAGGTTCGGGGCCGCTTACGGCCTATCGCGCCTTGCGAATCGAACGTGCCCGGCAATTGTTGGAGCACACAAGCCTCCCGCTTACAGAAATCGTTGTCGCCACCGGCTTTGGGACATGTTCCAATCTGGCACGCTGGTTTCGCCGGGAATATGGTGAAACACCTCAATCTGTGCGCCGGCGATCATTTCGGGGCAGGCGCGCTTCAAATCACTGATTGGTGTTACCGTGCAACGGTTGATTTTGCGCGGCTCGATATGCCTGAACATAACCGCGAGCGACAGCTCTGACAGCACGACCGATTTTCGCATAAGCCTCGTCCGGAAGATTGGCAAACGATACGCGCGCTGACCAGTTTGGTGCATCAAATCCACCGCCATTCAGTAATACGATAGCGTGATCTTCGGCCAGCTTGAACGCGATATCCAGCGGGTGAACATTCTGCTTGATCCACTGAACTACGTCTTCGCCGACGTACTGACGTAACCAGTACTCGAAGTCGATGATGCCGTAGTAGGCGTCATAGTTATTGCCGAAGGATACATCTATACCGAGCGACTCAGTCAGTAAGTTGAAGCGCCTATGGACGATTTCCATGCAGGCGGCCTGATAAGTCTTTTTGGTATCGACCAGTTCGCAAAGAGAAAACAGGCACATCATCACCTGCTGAGGTAATGACAACCCGGCCGTATGGTTAAGCGCCACATCTCGGCTGTCCGCCACAATACGGTCAATGAAGCGGATTTCTCTCGGATTGAGGCTGAGCGTTCTATAACGTTTGTCCAGTTTTAGTTTCGTTTCTTCCGGCAGCGCAGCCAGTTTTTCGTCCAGGATGTTGTCCTGAGCGACAGCAATCAGGCCCAAGCGCCAGCCGGTACAGCCGAAGTATTTGGAATAGGAGTAAACGCCGATTGTATTGCGGGGCAGGTGCGCGAGAACTGATTGAAAGTCATGAACAAACGTACCGTAAACATCATCTGTCAGGACGATCAGGTCCGGTCGGGTGTTGGTTACCAGATCATCCAGTTTGGCAAGAGTTTTCGAATTCATTGCAACCGAAGATGGGTTGCCTGGGTTGACCAGAAAGAAGGCCTTGATTTTTGGGTCTTTCAGCTTGTCGAGTTCGGCGTCGGAATACTGGAAGCCGTCTTCTTCGCGGGCGGATACGTGAATAGTCACAAGGTTATAGTCTTCAAGCTCCGGCATTTCGAGATAGGGTGTGAAAATCGGTGTTCCCAGAGCAATCGTGTCGCCCGGGTTCAACAGCCGGTTGTTCTTGAGCGCCTTAAAAATATAGCACATTGCAGCCGTGCCGCCTTCGACCGCAAACAAGTCGAACTTTTCGTCTGGGCGGTGGCCGGCGCACATAGACCACATCAGGTATTCATGTGCGACGACGGCGTTATGATGCAATATCCGGTCGGGAACTGGATAGTTGTCACCGATGATCGAATCCGTCAATTCGTGAACAAATGAATCCGGATCGAATCCAAAGGCAGATATTGCATGCGCAACCACCTCTGCCAGTGTGTTCGCGCCCGGCATGCTTGCATTCTCTACCAGCCATTCGCGCAGGCGGTCTGCGCATCCCTGCTGAGCAGGCATGCCGCCAATCCCTGCAGGATCATCGATCACCCGCTTCGCTTCGGTAATTGCGAATTGACCCAAAAGAAAAAAAGCCTCGCGCGGGTGCGTGGCGATCCAGTTAGGATTACCTCGACCCGCGTTCAGGAAAGCATGGCTAGAACGGCGCGAATCCTCGCTGGCCAGTTTTATTAACTCATCCTTGATTTCGAACGGGCTGAGAGCTTCAAAATCGTGCAGATTCAATTGGTCCATTGTTAAATACCTTTTAGAAACGCGCCATCGCGATGACGACGATCATACCGAAAATGGTCAAGAGCGTGTTGCCGATGGCGTAGGGCATACCATAACCCAGTGCAGGGATCCGGCTTTGGGCAGCTTCCTGAATCATGCCCAATGCAGCGGTCGTGGTTCGAACACCAGCACAGGCTCCGAACAGGATCGCCGGATGAAACCTGAAGACATAGTAACCGATATAGACGGAAAAAATCATCGGTACTGATGTAGCAACCACGCCCCAAAGCAAAAGTGCGATGCCTGCCTGACGCAGGCCATCGGCAAAGCCGGGTCCTGCCGAAATTCCCACAACGGCGATGAAAACATTCAGCCCCATGGTGTTCATCAGCCAAAGTGCAGGCGATGGAATGCGCCCGAATGTCGGATGAATAGTGCGCAGCCATCCAAGCAGCAATCCCGCCAACAACGCTCCGCCAGTTGTCGACAGGCTGATGGGCAAACCGTCAAAGACGTAGGTTAGGGTCCCGACCAGACCGCCAAGGAAAATCCCCCATCCTACAAAGGCGAGATCCGTTGTTTCCACAGGTCTGTCCGCGTATCCAAGCGCCTTAACCGCAGCCTCCACGTGCCGCTTACTGCCGGTTATTGTCAGGATGTCCCCTCGATGTAACTCTGTCTTGGGCAGAATTGGCAATTCGACCATGTTCCGCGTAATCTTGGTTAGGTAGACACCCCGAGCCAACGAGGATTTTCTGAGTTCTTCAAGCTTCTTACCGCTAGCGCGTCGGTTTGTTACCAGAACATCCAGCTTTTCGATCTCGAAGCGCAGCAACTCAGGTACATCTGCTTCCTGCATCGTGTTTTCCAGGTGTTTGACCAATTCAGCGCGGTGACCCGAAAAAACCACAATGTCCCCGGCCTTGAGTTCGGAAGCGGAATCTGCCTCGATAACTTTTCCATCCCTGCGCAAGCGTTCCACAAATATGCGGGTATCGGGCAGCAAGTCGTCCAAGGGCCTGCCTACAAGCGGGCTGCCTTCGGGCATCACGAACGCACGGGCCTCAATCGCGTGATAGGCGAAATGGTCACCCATGTCTTCGCTATCTTCCTGCGCACCGCCCCCCATCTGCTGCTCGTATTCCTTGCAGGCGGCGACAAGGTCGATCTTGAGCAGGCGAGGCCCCAACTTGGCAAGGATCAACGCGGAACCAATGGTTCCATAGATATAGGTCACAGCGTAAGCGATAGGAATCTGGTTGTTGTATTTGGACACATCCTCGCTCGGTAATCCCATTTGAGTGAGTTGTTCGGACGCAACACCAATAGCGGCCGAGATTGTCTGGCTACCTGCGTAGAACCCGGCGGCATAACCGATATCCAGTCCTGCGATTAGTGCTGCCAGAAGTGGAACCAGCAGGCATACGATCAACACGCTTAGGGCAAAAAGGATCTGTCTGAATCCATCGGATTTGAAACCGCGCATGAATTGCGGTCCGACACCATATCCAACCGCAAAAATGAATAGAATGAAGAAGGTCGATTTCAACTCAGGGGCCAAGTCGATGCGTGCCTGACCAATCACAACGGCTGCTAAGAGTGTGGCCGTTACGGTGCCGAGGCTGAAGCCCTTGATGCTTTTTGGACCAATCAGGAACCCGATCCCGATTGACAGAAAAACCGACAACTCAGGATGATCCCGAAGCGTATCCAGAAGCCATTGCATCTTGTTTTCCTCCAAAATTGGAGGCGGTCAGCTTTCCGCCTCCTGTCCTGCTGTCGGCCGGTCCGGCTTGCCATGCACTTTTTCCCGGAACCATTGCGCGATTACGTAGAGAGAGGGGATAATGAAAATTCCGACGAGCGATGCAGCGATCATACCGCCGAAAACCGGCGTCCCGACGCCCCGTCGGGCTAATTCGGAGGCGCCTTCGGCGACGACCAACGGATAGAGGCCCGCAATAAAGGCGAAGCTGGTCATCATGACTGCTCGGAAACGCGCCCTTGCGCCGTCAATGGCAGCCTCGACGATACTCATGCCGTGCTCATAACGCTCCATAGCAAACTCGACGATCAAGATCGCGTTCTTTGCCGCCAAAGCGATCAGAACGACCAGACCGATCTGTGCATATAGGTTGTTTTCCAGCTCAAGCAGCAACAGCGCTCCCATCGCCCCACACATGGCGAAGGTCACCGACAACAGCACTGCTAGTGGGATTGTCCAGCTTTCATAGAGCGCGACGAGGAACAGATAGGCAAACAATACGGCCAGGCCCAAAACAATCTGGGTTTTGCCCGCCGCCTCGATCTGTTGTTGTGCGGTGCCGGTCCATTGATAACTATAACCCTGCGGAAGCGTCTGATTTGCCAGCTGATCCATGGCGGCAATCGCCTCGCCCATCGAATGCCCGGGTGTCGGCCCCCCGGCTATCGTAACCGAGCGGAAGTTGTTATAGCGTACCAAAAATTGTGGCCCCAGGACCAAGTCAGATGTCGCCACAGCTCGGATCGGCACCATATCGCCGTCCTTGTTACGAACGTGGATGCGAGCAATGTCATCTACATGATCACGGAATTGCTGTTCTGCTTGCAGATTGACCTGCCAAGTGCGCCCAAACAGGTTCATGTCATTCACATGATAGCCACCCAGAGTGACCTGCATTGCACGAAATACGGCATCCACGTCCACTCCGAGAGTCTGAAGTTTTTTCCGGTCAAGGTCGAGATGCAGCTGCGGAGTTTGAGCCGAGAATGTTGTATAGACACCGGTCAGGCGCGGGTTTTCGTTGGCGGCGGTGATTAGTCCTTTGGTTGTCGCGCCAAGGTCCAGAACATCGCTGCCTTGTAGATCAAGCAACTGGAACTCGAACCCTGCGCCTGTTCCAAGACCGATGATCGGGGGCAGGTTGAACGGTACAGCAATCCCATCCTCCAGCCCTGCGAACCGGGCACGTACATATCTCAATGATGAACGAACAGATAGCGAAGGGTCGGTTCGTTCTTCGAATGGTTTCATGATGGCAATCGCAAAGCCGCCATTGGATTTGTTCAGCCCGTCGACAAAACTGTATCCTGTTACGGTCATCACGTCCTGTACGCCGGGTGCGCTTTTGAGGATGCTATAAACCTGGTTCATCACCTCGTTCGTGCGATTGACTGAGGCACCTTCAGGCAGAACAACTTCGGTGAAATACGCGCCTTGGTCTTCAACTGGCAGAAAACCGGACGGAGTGATTTTGAACAAAGCCCCGGTACCAAAGATCGCCAAACCGAGAAACAGGATCGCAAGTCCTGCGCGTCGGGCCAGGCGCGTCACGACGAAAGCATACCCATCCCTCGCGTTGTCGATGCGACGGGACAGCCACGCCAACGGACCGCGGCCGGACCCGGAATGGCGTTTCAGCAGCAACGTGCACAAGGCCGGGCTAAGTGTCAGGGCGTTTAGAGCCGAGATCAGCATTGAGAACGAGACCGCGACAGCGAATTGCTGAAACATCGACCCCGTGATGCCCGGAACGAAGGCAACGGGAACAAATACCGAAAGTAATACAAACGTAATGGCGAGGATCGGCGCGGTGATCTGGTTCATCGCTTCACCGGTTGCTTCGGACACCGAAAGATCGGGGCGTTCGGCCATCACCTTTTCAACGTTTTCGATCACGACAATCGCGTCGTCTACAACGATTCCGATCGCCAATACCAGTGCCAGCAAAGACACGGTGTTCAGGCTGAACCCCAGCGCCAGCATGAAGCTAAGCGCACCAATCAGGGATACTGGTACCGCGATCAATGGGATCAGTGCCATTCGGAAACTGCCAAGGAACAGGAACACGACGATGACCACAAGCACAAAGGCTTCGAGAAGTGTTTTGATCACTTCTTCGATGCTGGCTTTGACGAAACTCACCGAACTATACGGTGCGCTCCACTTCACACCTTCGGGAAAGGCATTTGACAAGCTTTTCAGCGCCGCCTCGACCGCTTCAGAGGTGTTCAACGCGTTTGCTCCCGGCGCGAGATAGACGCCGATCATCGCTGTCGGACCCCCATCGAAATGGGCTACCGAATCCTGCGATTGCGCGCCTAGTTGCACGCGCGCGATGTCACCAATCAGGATAAACGATCCATCCGTTTGGGAGCGTACGACTATTTCTTCAAACTCTTCGGCAGACGTTAAACGGCCCTGCGTTTGGATATTGAGCTGAAATACCGGATCATCGGTCATCGGTTGTGCGCCTACACGCCCTACGGCGGCCTGCGTATTCTGCGCCTGTACCGCATTGATCACATCATCGACAGTCAATTGCAGACTCGTCATCTTGTCGACGTCCAGCCAAATGCGCATAGAATAGTTCTGCGCACCAAAGATCACCGCGTCGCCGACCCCGGTTGAACGCTTGATGCTGTCCAGAACGTTGATTGTAGCGAAGTTCGACAAAAATAGAGCATCGTGCTCTGGGTTGTCCGACGTAATCGCGATCACTTCCAGAAGCGCGGTCGATTTTTTCTTGGTGCTGACCCCGGCCCGTGTAACCTCTTCGGGCAAGGACGACAAGGCCAGGCTCACGCGGTTCTGCACGTTGACCGCATTGATGTCGGGGTCGGTGCCCGGCTCAAACGTCACCTGTAGGCTATAGCTTCCATCCGAGCCACTGGTGGACTTCATGTAAAGCATGTCGCTAACGCCCACGACCTGCTCTTCGATGATTTGCGCGACCGTGGCTTCAACCACGTCGGCCCCTGCGCCGGGATAGACCGTCGACACCTGCACTTGTGGCGGCACGATGTCGGGCAACTGTTCAACCGGCAACTGCGTGAGGGAAATCAGACCGGCCAGCGTAATGATAACGGAAATGACGAGGGCGAAGCGCGGCCTGTGAATAAAAAGCTGCGAGATCATCGTCTCAATCCTTGCCGTTGCCCACATCTTCGGATTGAACGACTTCAACCTCGAGACCCGGACGGGCACGTTGAAGCCCCACAGTGATTACCTGATCGCCTGCTTTCAAGCCCTTGGAAATCACCGCGCTGGTACCGGTGACGCGGTCGAGTTCTACGTTTTGCCGAACTACTTTGTTGTCGCTTCCGACCGTCAGAACAAAATACCCGGATTGGTCCTTTTGCAGCGCCGTAGCGGGAATTACGAGTGATTTTTCTTGGGAATGATCCACAACAGTCACAAGCACCAATTGGTTGTCGATCAACTGCCCGTCGGGATTCGGAAACTCCGCCCGGATCATAACGGTATCTGTGCCGGTTTGGACCTGTGTGTCGACGACTTTGATTTTACCGGTTTCCTTGAAAACGTCCCCACTTGCCAACGTGACTTTCACCGTCAAAGGTCGCGTATTGTTTTCTTGGGCGCGTTGTTTTCTGAAATCGATCAGCGCGGCTTCAGAGACAGGAAACTCGACATAAATAGGATCAATACTGGACAGCGACACCAACGTTCCACTTTCGGGTGCAACATAGGCGCCAACCGAAATGTCCGTCAGGCCGACGCGGCCGTCAAATGGAGCTGTGATCTTGGTGTAAGAAAAGTTGAGTTGTGCCGCCTGCAAGCTGCCCTTTAGTTGTAGTAGCTGTCCATCCACCTTGCCTTGGTCCGCTTGGGCCTTTTGTACGATGTTTTCGGCCACGTCTCCTTTGTCGAGCAGTTTTTGCTGCCGGTCCAGTTCAATATCAGCCAGCGTTTTCTCCGCCTCGGCTGATTTTATCTGACCTTGAATTTGCGTGATCTGGGCCTGGTATTCGTCCGGTTCAATTTGAACCAGAACCTCTCCTTTGGCGACCCTGCTGCCATCCTTAAAGTCTATCGATTGAATGAATCCAGGTACCCGTGAGATGAGGTTGACATGGTTAATGGCCTGCACACGACCGGTAAACGACTTTGTGCTGGCGACCGCTTCCAATACGGCCTGGGTTACCGTCACTTTCGGCGTAACTTCAGTCTGCGTCTGCGTTTGTGCCAAAGCGATCGTGGCTGCAGCGGCAGAGTAGAGGAGACCTGTGAATGTTCGTCGGATCAGTCGCATCGCCACCATCTTTTACCAAAAAGGATCAGAAAATCAGTGAATTGCTGAACGATATACAACGAAGACATTTTGTCTAGGAAAAGCTGAGCTGGTTTCAGGCAGACTGGCGCACCTAGCGGCTGATGCTGGCTCTTCGCGTTGTCGGCATTCCAACACCTTCAGGATGTCGCTGCCTTATCGCCCAGTTTCCAGGAAGAGTATGAACCGAGCTTCAACGTGGATGAAGTAATCTTCAAGCTCCATTGCTTTAAAGACAAGAGGGTCTTGTTTGCCATTCGTTTCCGCAAATTTTCTGGCTGCTATAGCGAGATCTTCCATCTTGCCACACAGTCCAATAAGTTGCCTGAGTGCTGCGATGTTCGACGCGCCAGACAAAAGCACACTATCCAGGTTTTCAGCAATATCTTGCTTGGCTCCTGACAGGGTTCGCATGATTTGTGCCAACTCGGGGCTCGTTGCTCCGTCAGCACCCCGAGTCGTTGTCGAAACGACTTTCAATTTGTCCAACAAGTTACTGTTTGGCATCAAGCGCTTACTTAGATCTAAAAAGAACCGGCGCCCTAGGCGCCGGAAGTCCGTCAGGGAGAACCTGAATGCAAACCTGCGTCCATATTGCGTGTTTGTCTGTGAACTTGATCACTCATCATTCTTAATTGTCTAACTGATCAGGTTTGAACGGCCGTGAATGGCATGAAGATATGCTTATCGGCATTCAGACGGTAAACCGATGCGTCGAAGCAACGCTCAGACCCGCATGAGTTTTTGGAATCGAAAACGAGCGCGCAAACGCCAGAAGCGGCTTACGCGCGTCAATTTCTGCAAGCTTCGTTGTGCGGAATTTGCTTGAAAGTTCGAAAACGTTTTATCTGGCCCCGGTATAGATTGGGCCGTCATCTTCCATTTGAAAAAGCGATCTTGCAGACGCGATCGCGCTTTTGATGCTGTCGCGAAAGTACTCAGCGCGCTTGCATTGAGCATCAGCAAGAATTTCGCGAATTTCGGCTTCGGACGGGCTTTTGTAGTCAAATTCACTCATGGGTGTGCCTGTTTCTGTCGTTCGGCCTGTTGGCCGCATGCTCGTGTGCATAGATCTTTTGCTGCGTGGTGATAATGGATATTCCGGGAAATCCGGTATGAAGTTAACGCATGGCTGTTGGGCTGAGTTGGCAAGTGATGGATGGGCACTAGACCAATTGCTGCGACAGAACAAAGGTGCAGCATTCATCGGTCAGTTCCTTAAAACGCGTTCTCTCTCTCTGATAAAGGTAGACATGGCGTTTTTCGGCCAGGTCCGAAATGGGCCGAAAAGCGATGGTTTCTGGAACAAATCGCGCGACTGTTTCCGGAAGCACGGTTACCCATTTCCCTGTTCGAACCATGGTGATCAGTGAATGGGTGTTCTGAATGGTGACGTCCGCCGTTTCAACGACATCTAAAAATCGTGGTGTTTGGATAAGTTCGCACAAAGCGTTTCGAATGAATCCGGCGGCGATGACATCGTAGATTGTGGGCACTTCGGCCCGAGTAATCAGTGGGTGGTTCGACGCGCAGACAAGCCCGAAGCGGTCCTGGAATAGCGGTGTGGCCCGAACCCCGTTGAGTGGGTGATTGCCTGAGGCGATGCCAATATCTGCCTTGCCCTCAGTCAACGCATCCAGAACTTGTTGAGTATCGGTGTCCCGCAGCTCGATTTTGAGGCCGGGGAACAGATGGGTCATATGATCAAGAACCGAAGGGAACAGCAGCGCGGCCACTGAGGGCACCGAAACTATGCGGATCAATCCGTGAACGGCGCCCGCAGCGGCCTCGATATTCTGCACCGCCTGATCGAATTGACGCACTTGTTTCAAAGCCAAATCAAAAACCTGCTCTCCCAATGGCGACAATTGGTTCTTTCTTTCACCTTCGAACAGGCGCTTGCCGAGGTGATCCTCCAACTGTTTCAGTGTCATCGAGACAGCGGATTGGGTTCTACCCAAACGATCCGCCGCCTCGACCAAATTTCCGGTTTGCGCGACCGTGCAGAAACAGCGCAGCATTTCGATTTTGAGTGACATCATTCAATTTTTCTGAAGTTTGTTAAAGTTAATTGAGTTTGACTGATATCCGGTCGTAAGTCCACACTGTTCCAAATCTGACTTTTTGAGAATTTGAGGCATGACGTGACCAAACTGAACCTGATTGCCGGCGAATGGCTGGCGGGCGAAAGCGAAATTGAAAACCGCAATCCTTCGGATTTAGGCGACCTGGTTGGCATGTTCACACAGGCCAGCGCCGATCAGCTTGAGGCGACGCTGGATCAAGCGCGCGTCGCGCAGGCCGAATGGGCTGCCTGCGGTCTGGAGCGCAAACAGGCCGTCCTGAACGCCATCGGCAACGAGTTGATGGCCCGAGCCGAAGAGCTGGGTACATTGCTGAGCCGCGAAGAAGGCAAGCCGCTGGCTGAAGGCAAGGGCGAGGTTTACCGCGCCGGTCAGTTCTTCATTTATTACGCCGCGGAATGTCTGCGCCAGATCGGTGAGAACGCCGATTCCGTGCGCCCCGATATCGAGGTGGACGTGCGCCGCGAAGCTATTGGCGTTGTCGCGGTCATCAGCCCGTGGAACTTCCCAACTGCAACGGCCTCGTGGAAGATTGCCCCGGCGCTGTGCTATGGCAACGCGGTTGTGTGGAAGCCCGCCAACATTACCCCCGCCTCGGCTGTGGCCCTGGCTGAAATCATCGAACGGCAGGATATCCCGAAAGGTCTGTTCAGCCTTGTGATGGGCTCGGGCCGTTCGGTCGGGCAACGTCTGGTGGAAAGCCACAAGGTCAATGCGATTTCCTTCACCGGGTCGGTGCCCGTGGGCAAAGGCATCGCCGCCGCAGCAATCCAGAACCTGACCAAAGTGCAGATGGAAATGGGGTCCAAAAACGCGCTGGCCGTGATGGACGACGCCGATCTGGATCTGGCCGTGACACTGGCGCTGGGTGGCGCGTTTGGCGGCACCGGTCAGAAATGCACCGCCTCGTCGCGGCTGGTGGTTCACGCGGGTATCCATGATGCCTTTGTCGAAAAGCTCGTCGCAGGCGCACAGGCGATGAAGGTTGGCCACGCGCTGGAAGAGGGCACTCAGATGGGTCCCGTTGTCAGCCAGCAGCAGTTGAACGAAAACCTGACCTATGTCGATCTGGGCAAGTCCGAAGGGGCCGAGCTGGCCTGTGGTGGGCAGCGTCTGGAAATGCCGCATGACGGCTTCTACATGTCGCCGGGCGTGTTCCTGAACACCACCAACGACATGCGCATAAACCGCGAGGAAATGTTCGCGCCGCTGACCAGCGTCATCAAGGTTGGCAGCTATGACGAGGCGCTGAGCGTGGTCAATGACACCAATTTCGGCCTGACTTCGGGCATCGTGACCAAATCGCTGGCCCGCGCCACCCATTTCCGCCGCAACGCGCGTACCGGTGTGGTAACAGTGAACCTGCCCACCGCAGGCACCGACTATCACGTGCCCTTCGGCGGACGCGGCGACAGTTCGTACGGGCCGCGGGAACAGGGCAAGGCGGCGGCGGAGTTCTACACCACCGTCAAGACCGCCTATATCAGCGCAGGCCCGGTCTGATGCTGATCGACGGGCTGCAATATGCCAACTGGTCGGAGAAGATTTTCCGCCAACTGCGTGAAGGGGGCGTGGACGCGATCCACGTCACCATCTCGTATCACGAGAATTTCCGCGAAACGATTCTGAATTTCGAGAAATGGAATCGTTGGTTCGAGCAATATCCGGACCTGATCATGAAAGGCCGCTGGGCCAGCGACATCGACATCGCGCGCGAAACGGGCCGGACCGCCGTGTTTTTCGGATTTCAGAACCCGTCGCCCATCGAAGACGATATCGGGCTGGTCGAAATCCTGCACGATCTGGGCGCTCGGTTCATGCAACTGACCTATAACAACCAATCCCTGCTGGCGACGGGTTGTTATGAGGCCGAAGACACCGGCATCACCCGAATGGGCAAGCAGGTGATCAAAGAGATGAACCGCGTGGGCCTTGTGGTGGACATGAGCCATTCGGCGGACCGGTCCACAATCGAGGCGGCTGAACTCTCAGACCGGCCCATCGCAATCACACATGCCAATCCGCACGAATGGTCCCCGGCCCTGCGCAACAAGCGCGACACGGTGATCCGCGCTGTAACCGAAAACGGTGGGATGTTTGGATTTTCTGTTTACCCGCATCACCTAAGGAACAAATCCGGCTGCACGTTAGAGAGTTTTTGCGAGATGATCGCCAGTGCCGCGGACAAGTACGGGGTGGAACACCTTGGGATCGGAACCGATCTTTGTCAGGATCAGCCTGACAGCGTGGTCGAGTGGATGCGTGTTGGTCGCTGGACCAAGGATATCGACTATGGCGAGGGTTCGGCCAGCAACCCCGGTTTCCCTCCAATGCCAACCTGGTTCCGGGACAATCGAGATTTCGGAACTATTGAACAAGGGTTACGCGCGACCGGTTTGAGCGAAGACGAAGTGGCCGGAATCATGGGCGGGAACTGGTATCGGTTCTTTGCCGACAACTTCGTCCCAAAAGGGTAACCAAATGGAAACACCGGCGAAGACACATATCAGCAGACGAGACCCCGCGATCGTCATGCGGCTTTCGCGACTTGGGTCACTACATCAATGCCGGCTGAGCTTCATGCGGCAGCTGACTCGTCGCATGGCAGCAGAAAACTGGTCATTTTCGCGACCAGTGTTCGACATTGATGCCAATGGTGTCGGGTGCGCTGTTTATACTGCGCAAGGGCCGGAAAGGGCGTATTCACTTGTCGCCTTTGCTCACGATCTGCCGCCAGAGATGCGTTCGGACCGGGTTATCGCAACAGCCTGGGATGCCACGTTCACGCTTTTTGACGGCATCCCCAGCGCCGAGGACATTGACCGATTGTCTCGCAATATTCCCTTGCAGGAAGCGGGGCGGGTTACAGAAAGCGAACTGTCGGTTTCGCGCGCCAACCGGTCAGTTCGGTTGTGGGAGCATTTCGTAACTGCGCTGGCATCCGGGAGGCAGCCCGATCCTGAAAAGACTTATGCCGTCGGATATCTGATGCGTACGACTGCGGTTTATGGCTCGGGAAAACTGGGCGCTGCTGATCGCGAAAAGATCGCCAACCGACCGGAAATGCAGGCTCCGTTTCAGGCTGAAATGCTCTCAGTATATCTGACGCGCGTCTTTGTTCGGGATCTTGTCCAGCATATGGCGCGTTTGAGAGGAGGCGATCAGGCAGCCGATCTTGATCCGGCCATCGCCCAATGGTTGGGGATTGGTAACTCCACGGGATTGGGTATGGCACCCTATTTGATTAACCATCCGGTCCTGTTCAACAATTGGATTTTGGCACGTGAAGAGGCGATCGTCCGCGTCCGTACGGTAGAAACGGCAACTGCGGAAGAGGCCTCGGCCTTTCGAGAAATCTTCGAACGAAGTAAATTGTTGATTTCCTGGTGGCGTTCAGAGCATCCAATCCAGATCGAAAAGCTGTCCGCATTGTCTGGCGATCTTGCGGCGATAACTGACTATCTTTCTCAGGACGGCCTGATCAAGCAGTACCCGTGGGATCGGATCGTCAAGTGGTCGGAAGGCGTTCTCAGTCAAGAAGGGCAAGAGCTGATCGCGTCGCTGATCTTGGAGCCTTATGGGCAGCTAGTCGACGGCCTAGCTGATTGTATGGCCGATAGCAATCCAGACGCCTTCCGGATCGATGGGTCAATGACGGTAGAGCGGCTGCGCGCACTGTTGGAAGAACAGTTCAACTGGGCGCTGGCCGTGAATTGGGAGGTGCCTGAGAACCGTGCCCGCGCATGGTATGTGTCCGAGGAAAAGCTGGAACCGAGGCTTGGCGAAAGATTCGAGGAACCGATTGAGGAGTATGAGCAACCTCTGGCCCCCGCCCGGGATGCTGCGGCTGCTTTCAAGGCGTTGATAGAATGGGACGGCAAAAAGCCGGTGGCAGAATTTCTGTTAGAGCACCCCGAACACCGCCATACCGTCCGTCGTATTCAAATCCGTCAGATCGCGCCTTACGGCGAGATTCAGGACAACACCATTGGCGCCGATCTGTTGCCCATCGACATGCTTCGGGCAAAGCTATCCTTCTTTGGAGCTACACATTTCGACCCGCGCTCTGATCGCTGGGTGCGGATCAGCATGTACGCGGGAGCGCCCTATCCCGAAGACCTGAGTACTGAAAACGCCGACCTGTGGGTTTATCCGGAGGCGCAGAAATGAGTTTCGCCTTGAACGAAATCGAAGCCACCGCCAAACGCGCCACTCGCGGTGCTGGGTATACTTGGGGGCAAGCCGAAGAAGCATCGAAAGCGACCCGTTGGCTCTGTGAAAAAGGATCTGATGGCGCTGGCGTATTGGCTCGGCTGTTGGAACAGGATCTGGCGTCGGATCCAATCTTGCACAGCCCTCGGCAGATAGAAGCTTCATGGCAGGGTAGTGAGGATCTTTGTCCATTGGTAGCCGGGCCGTTTTTGTCCGATTGTGCGCATCTGCTGAAATCTGGTTCGATCAAGATGCGAGACGTTGCGCTCCCTGAACTGCTGTTGCCATTTGCCGCTGCTGCTGCGCGCACTTTGGGTTGCTCGCTGATAGTTGACTGCGACGGTCTTCAAGTGGTGACGGACGGTGTGAATTTGGCCTCACCAGATGCCATCCCTGTTCGGGCTCGGTCAGTCACAGTTTCAAAAGGTGATGCACCGGTCCCTTACCGACAACAATGCACACGCGTGGAACCGGATCCGGAGGACTGGGCAACTTTGACCGGTTTCGCTCATCGCACTTTTGCTCCCGCATCCGATGAATCCCGCCTGCTGGGCGCAGGGGCCGGGCTATCCGACAACGACTGAAGAGGTATTAAGATGATAAAAACCAGGGCTCTTACTATCGCCGAAATCGAGGAATTATCATTTCGCGCCCTCGTGGGTGCCGGAACGTCGGAAGAGAACGCGCGTCCGCTCGCTATTGCAACGGCCGCGACCGAAGCGGATGGCGTTGCCAGCCACGGGCTTGCCTATATACCGATCTATTGTGAACACGTGCAGTGCGGAAAAGTAGACGGTCAGGCAAAACCTGTCTTGGCGCGACCAAGGTCGGGTGTGATTACAGTCGATGCAGCGACAGGTTTTGCCCACCCCGCAATTGATCTTGGTTTCGAAGCACTGATCCCGGCCGCCCGAGAGCAGGGGATTGCGGCTCTGGCGATCAGGAACAGCTATAACTGTGGGGTTTTGGGTTATCACACCTATCGGTTGGCGCAGGCGGGTCTTGTTGGTCTTGGGTTCACCAATGCACCGGCTTCAATCGCCCCGTCAGGTGGCGCAAAACCAGTTGTTGGTACAAACCCGTTTTCCATTGCCGCGCCCGGCACCGACGGTCAACCCGCTTTGCTTATCGATCAGAGCGCAAGCACCATTGCCAAAAGCGAAGTCATGAAACATGCCCGTGAAGGCAAGGCGATTCCGGTTGGCTGGGCGCTGGATCCCCAAGGAAACCCAACCACCGATCCCAATATCGGCCTCAAGGGCTCGATGGCCCCTTCGGGCGGCTACAAGGGTGTGGGAGTCGCGTTGCTGACCGAAATCATGGCGGCGGCGCTGACCGGGGCTACATTGGGAATACACGCTTCACCCTTCTCTGGAACTGCGGGCGGACCACCCAAAACCGGCCAGTTCTTTATTGCCATTGACGCAAACATAACCTCCGGTGACGCTTTTGCGGCAGGTATTGCCGGTCTTGTGGAAGCGATAAGGTATCAAGACGGAGCACATTTGCCCGGAGATGGCCGACGCGCAAAGCGCGTGGCTGCGCGAAAAGAGGGTGTGGCGGTAAGTATGGCAACCCTGGAAAAAATTGAGGCCCTGATGACCTAGGCCGCGCGGCATGCTCCTTGGATGGACGCCGCCCAAAGGAACGATCCTACAATAAAACTATCAAATACGTGCGAACAGGGAGGAGCACATGTCATCCAAACCACCTTTCACCGACTTGCAGATAAAAAGGGCCGCAAGCGGTTTTTATGAAGGGCACAGCGTCGAAATCGCTTTGCTGAGTAAGGCTATCATGGTCGGCCTTGTAATCTGGGCACTCGTCTGGCCCGCGAACGCCAACGGCGTTCTGGGCAGCCTGAACTGGCGTTTGCTTGAAGATTTCAATGCATTCTACATTGTCATCGTCGGCTTCTTCTCTTTCTTCCTGCTTGTGGTTGCACTGCTGCCTCAAACGGGTCGACGGATCATGGGGCCTGTGGGCGAGAAACCAGAATTCTCCAATTTCTCATGGTTCTCGATGATGTTCGGCGCCGGTCTGGGCGTCGGCCTCATGGTTTTCGCCACCGCTGAACCGATGGGACTTTGGGGATCGAACCCGGTTGTTCTGGCGGGTCAGGTAGAAGCCAATACCGAAGCCGCAATCCAATCTGGTTTCCGGTATACGTTCCTGCACTATGGCTTCCACGCTTGGGCAATTTATGTGGCGACTGGTCTATCGCTGGCCTACTACGCCTATACCCGGAACATGCCACTGACCATCCGTTCCGCGCTGACACCACTGTTCGGCAAGATGTTGAATGGCATCCTTGGACATGTCGTTGACGTTCTTGGTGTCGTTGCCACCATTTTGGGTGTGTCGGTTACCATCGGATTTGGTGTTTCGCAGTTCATCGACGGTATGTATGCCATTACCGGAATGGAATGGATGATGGACATGACCGGTGAAGCGCCGGCTCCTGGCACCGTTGGTTTGATTTCCGGACTGTTGGTCATCATGGGGCTGTCGATCATCTCGGCTGTTTCTGGCGTGGGTCGGGGCGTGAAATATCTGTCGAACCTCAACCTAGTCCTGTCGATTTTGCTGCTGCTGACCTTTGTCGTATTCGGTTCGTTCCTGTTTGCGATGACGACTTATGCAACTGCTTTTGTCGATTATCTGATGCATTACGTTTCGCTCAGTTTCGGTGCGTTTGGTCCGCAATCTTCTGCAGATTTTGCGGCAGCACTTCCGGCAGAGGCGGCACCATACGCTGACGCGCTGCGTGGCGGAGCAACCAACGCTTGGGGCTCGTTCGACGGCTTCAAATCCGGCCTTGAAGGCGACGCCGCTGCATTGCCCGAAGAGGTTCTGGCTGCTACCTACGCCGCCGGTGAGCCAGGTCGTCAATTCGGCTGGCAAGCGGGTTGGACTACGTTCTACTGGGCCTGGTGGATTGCGTTCTCGCCGTTTGTTGGTTTGTTCCTTGCGCGCATCTCCAAGGGTCGCTCCGTGCGTGAATTCATCGTGGGCTGCGTGTTCGCACCAGCGATGGTCTGCTTTGCGTGGATGACCGTTCTGGGCGGCACTGCAATCGATATGGAAGTTACGGGTGTCGCCGAAGGCGCAATCATCGGTGCGTCAAACACCGCGAAACTGTTCGTGACACTGGAACAGATCATTTCGGGCGGCTTGTTGTCCGGTGTTACCGTGATGTGCGTGGTGTTGATTATGACCTTCCTCGTCACTTCGGCTGACTCGGGCATTCTGGTTATGAACACCATCATGTCTGGTGGCGACCAGAACATTGGCAACAAGCACAAGATCGTATGGGGTGTCATCCTGACCCTGGTGATCGGCACATTGCTGATAGCTGGCAAAACCAATGGTGGCGCGGACCCCATGGAAGCACTTAAGAGCGCAATGATCATCGGCGCATTGCCGTTCACGATGGTCATGGGGTTGATGTGCGTCGCTCTCGCCAAGGCACTGTTCCGCGATAGCCAACGAGACCGTATTGCAACGGCAGCAGCCGAGTAATCAACAATTGCGGACAGCCACATCGTGGCTGTCCGCACCTTAAGGCAGCGCAACCTTTTAATTTGATTTGTCTCACCCGAAGTTCTTAGGCTTGGTTTTGCAAATTTCGAGGTCGCCGTCTCAACTTCGTTCTTCACAGTGATCAACGATTGTCGCGGGTATCCAGCGCGGCGGACCTAGTGTCTGGTTACTAAAGCACGGGATTCAAACTTGTTGCCGGTTTTTGATACCGAACTCCTGTACATGTATGACGGGGTACCGTTTGGATGCTCAGGTCAATTTGAACATCCGATTGCCTCACCAAGTCACGCACTCGTTCATCAGACATTCCACCCGCATGAAGATCAGTGGTTTTGATCTTCTGATTGTGTTCTCAGTTGCTATTGGCGCGAATGGCTTCAAGCCGCTCTAAGTTTACTATGGTCGAGAGCATAAGGCGGTCGTGACTCCAATCTTCGGAGGGCTTTAGGGACGCGGTGCCGATCGCCAGAATTATGGCAAAAAGGAATGTCATGGACAAAACCGCGTTGTGACCGCTTGAAACAGAGCTAGGTACATGATGAAGTGCTAGAACCCGTTGGCGTAACGCGTTTTTTGCTTTGCTGCCATTTACCAAGGCCACATTCATTACCTTAGGTCCATCTTGAGATATGCTGCGCGAGCAGATGTTCAGCAGACAACGGGAATAGTCCCTCGCATCCAGATCGCGCCGGACGATCACTGATTGATCGCATGCCAGTTCACGCAGTCTTTCGAACTGATGTTTGAATACCAAGAAAGCTGGGTTCCAAAAAAAGACGGGACGCAGGATTTCAAAGGCAAGTTCCCACTCCACATCGCCTTCGCGCAAATGCTGGAACTCGTGCGCAAGCGCGAATTTCAACTCCTTTGGATTTGAAAGCAAATCGCTCGGCAGTACGACGTGGCGACGTAGTATGCCGCGAACGGCGTATGGAATTGTGACGCGATCCGAAACGCGCACGTCAACGCGTGCGGTCCGACGCCACAAGAAACTATCCCGGATTGTTTGGTGGATACAAGTCGCCGAACGAACTGCACGGGCTGCCATGAGCATTGCCCCTAGCGCCAAGGTTGTCAGAAACAGTGACGCAGCGACAAAACCGCCCGAAGCCAAGCCTTCGATCCAACGATTGCGAGTGTTTAACAATGCTTCGAAATCTGTTGCCGGTATTGCAATTTCACCGCGTAGATAGGCTGCTACAGCCAGATCGCTTACGGCCAAAGAACCGCCAGACCAAAAGTTGCCCGCTATCATTTCCGTAGCGATTGCCAGAAACGGGCTGAGTAGCACACAGATGAACAACGCTTTGAGGATTCCAAGCTGCGCCGGATACGCAAATCGTAGGGGTTTGAGTTTGAACACCAGCTTGGCAAAGCCCCAAATCATGGACGCAAGAAAAAGAGTGATATTCAAGTCGATATAGACGTCGAGAACCGGTCTAACCGCTGTCATTTTGCAGTCTCCTCTCCACCAATGCCCGAATTTCCTCGAGATCGGTCTCTGTCAGGCCTGCATCGTCGACCAGCCGCGCAACAAGCGTCGCGGGTGTGTTGTCGAACAGTGTCCTTGACAAGTTCTGAAGTGACCGAGCCTGATATCTGTCTTTATCCAAAAGCGGTTTGTAAATGAGGGACTTCCCTTCTTTGCGGCTGGCCACAAAACCCTTCTCATCCAGAATCCGCAGGATTGTCGCACCGGAAGTGTATGCGAGATCACGCTCCGGTGGCAGCCGGTCCAACACATCTCGAACAGAGCCTTCGCCCAGACCCCAGAGTTCATTCATAAACTCCAGTTCGACTTCGGTCAGAAGGTTGCCGCTTTTTCTTTTTCTCATGGATCGGTGTTCATTCGCCAATTTTTGCTCGTCCTTTCAGAAAAGCACCGTTTCCTTCGGTAACAAAGTTTAAACTTTCCAAAACACGAAGATACCCCAGCAAATCGCAATGAAAAGCGGGATCCAGATAGGCTGTCCAAACAGGCCAAGCCAAGCCAGGAATATATAGGACGACCCCAATAGAGAAATGAATAACCGATCCCCAAGCGTTGTGGTTAGTCCCAGCACACCGCGCCGTTCAACACCGTCGGGATAGCGGGTGACTTCAAGGATACCAATCAAGGCGATCGCGCTGAAAATACCAATGAAGACGGCGAGTGTTGCTGGGGTCCAAGCCATCCAGAAGTCCGGCCAGAGCGGGTCTGTCCAGGCGAACCCTTTTTCTTCCTGTTGCCCGACATTCCCCCATCCGGTCTTGGCTTGCGCACGAGCAAAATCGGGTGCGAGAAAGAAGAGAGAAACGGCAAGTTTTTTCATTGTGTCCCTCATACTCGTCCCAACGCGAAACCGCGCGCGATGTAGTTTCGGACGAACCAGATGACGATTGCGCCTGGAATGATCGTCAAAGTTCCGGCTGCAGCCAAAAGACCAAGTTCGTATCCAGCGCTTGAGGCCGTGCGTGTCATGACGGCCGCAATGGGTTTGGCCTCAACCGCGGTCAGGGTTTTCGCCAGCAGCATTTCGACCCAGGAAAACATGAAACAGAAGAACGCGGCGACACCGACGCCCGCCTTGATGTTGGGCAGAAATATCTTCAGGAAGAAATGTGGAAAGGTATATCCGTCGACATAAGCCGTTTCGTCCAGCTCCTTCGGGATGCCGCGCATGAAACCTTCGAGGATCCAGACCGCCAGCGGGACGTTGAAGAGTGTATGTGCCAGAGCCACGGCCAAATGCGTGTCGAACAGGCGCAGGGACGAATACAGCTGAAAGAACGGCAAAGCAAAGACCGCAGCCGGTGCCATACGGTTGGTTAGCAGCCAAAAAAACAACTGCTTGTCGCCCAGGAACCTGTAGCGCGAAAAGGCATAGGCCGCTGGCAGGGCGACGCTTACCGAAAGGATCGTATTCAGCGAGACATAAAGGATGGAATTGATATAGCCCCAATACCACGTCGGATCTGTGAAGATCGTCTTGTAGTTGTCCAGCGTGAACGTTTGCGGGAAGAGCGAAAACCCCGACAGGATTTCGTTTGTTGTCTTGAAACTCATCGCCACCAGCCAATAGATCGGCAACATCAGGAAGGCGATATAGAGTATCGGAACAATGGACCGCTTTCTCATTGGGCATCATCCTTTGTCATCAGAGTGTAGAAGATCCAGCTGACAAGCAACGTGATTGCGAAATAAATCAGGCTCATCGCCGCCGCAGGACCAAGATCGAACTGTCCCAGAGCAATCTTCACAAGGTCGATTGACAAAAGGGTGGTCGAATTGCCGGGGCCGCCGCCGGTCAGCACAAAGGGTTCGGTATAAATGTTGAAACTGTCCATAAACCGCAGCAAGACGGCGATAGTCAGAACCGTCTTCATCTTGGGCAATTGGATGTAACGGAACACCTTCCATGGCGATGCACCGTCAATTTTGGCGGCCTGGTAATAGGCGTCGGGGATCGACACAAGGCCTGCATAACACAGTAGCACGACCAGCGAGGTCCAGTGCCAGACGTCCATGACGATGACGGTGATCCAGGCTGAAAGCGGCTGTTGCGTCATGTCATAGTTGATGCCCAGGACGTCATTCAGGAAGTATCCCAGAAGACCGATTTTGGGCAGGGTGAAGATGTTCCACATCGAGCCGACCACGTTCCATGGAATCAGCATCGGCAGGGCCATCAGCACCAGACAGACTGGCACCCAAAATCCTTTTCGGGGCATGGATAGCGCGACGATTATCCCAAGCGGCACCTCGATTGAAAGGATCAGCGCAGTGAATAGGAATTGCCGCCCTAGCGCAGCCTGAAACCTGTCGGACCGCAGAATCTGTTCGAACCAACCCAGTCCCTCCCAGAAGAACTGATTGTTACCAAAGGTCTCCTGCACCGAATAGTTGACTACTGTCATCATCGGCACCAGTGCGTTAAAGGCCACCAGCAATAGAACCGGCAGGACAAAGAACCAGGCCTTTTGGTTTTCCGTTCTCATGATGCGCGCTCCGTAGTGGCGATCCAGCCATCGCGATAGATGCGGGTCTTCTCTGGGAGGAATTGAAGGTGAATAACGGAGCCGGGTTCCGGGGCAGAACGATCACTCACGGCTTTCAACGTAGAGCCTCCGACGATGGCATCGACGACAAAGTGACGACCCACATCCGCAACTTTTGTCACTTGCGCCGGGATTCCTGTGCCTCCTATCGACACGTATTCCGGTCGAATGCCGAGTTTGACATCGCCACTGCCGTCGATAACTGGACCTTCGAGTTCGACCGGATGCCCCTCGAATATGGCTTTGTTCCCGGTGATTTCACACGGCAAGACATTCATGCCGGGCGAGCCGATGAAGTGTCCGACAAATGTATGTTGGGGCCGCTCGAACAGTTCAACCGGCGTGCCGATCTGAACAACCTCTCCGTCTTTCATAACAACAACCTCGTCAGCAAAGGTTAGCGCCTCGGTTTGGTCGTGGGTGACATAGATCATCGTCGCCCGGACTCTTTGATGCAGTTCCTTGAGCTTGGAGCGCAGCTTCCATTTCAGATGCGGGTCGATCACCGTCAGAGGTTCGTCAAACATGACGACATTTACATCTTGCCTGACGAGGCCACGTCCCATCGAAATCTTCTGTTTGTTGTCCGGGCTGAGATTGGCGGCACGAGTGTTCAGCAAATGCGTGACTTCCAGCATTTCAGAGATCTCACCGACCCGGCGTTCGATCGTTGCAGCATCAACTCCTCTGTTTTTCAGTGGAAAGGCCAGGTTTTCGCGGACGGTCATGGTGTCGTAGATCACCGGAAACTGAAACACCTGTGCAATGTTCCTCTGATCCGGTTGAAGCATGGTTACGTCTTGATCATCGAACAGAACCTGACCTTCGGATGGGGTCAAAAGACCTGAAATGATGTTGAGTAGAGTGGTTTTCCCACAACCCGACGGGCCCAGCAATGCATAGGCGCCGCCGTCGCGCCATGTCACGTCGATTTCCTTCAGCGCATAGTCTTGAGGCCCTGAGGGGTTTGGGAAGTAGCTGTGTTTCAGGTTAGATAGCTTGATCTGTGCCATGTCAGGCCACCCGCCTCCCGTCCTGGCCGAAATACCTGCAATGGGACGGGTTCATAAAGAATGTGTGATCTTCACCGACGCGATAAGGGTGAACACCGGGGGCCAGCGAGACCCAAGACTGATCGCTCAGTTGAAAATGAGCGCTGGAATCCGAACCCGACAATTCTGTCACGATGATCCGTCCCTTCAATTCAACGTCGCTCGCATTCGAACGGTTCGGCGTTACACGATGGGGACGTATGGCAACCGTGTAGTCTCCATCAGGCAGTTCCGCAGCTGCTCCTGCCAAAGTCCAGCGCGCCCCGCCATCGAGAATTGCCTCTAAGCCAAATTTGGATATGTGGGCTGAGTTGATCGGTGGATCAGAAAAGACTTGTGCGGCGGCCAGATTTTCCGGATTTCGGTAAATCTCGGAAGTTGGACCGAACTGCGTGACGCAACCGTCCGCCATAAGCGCCGTCTGCCCGCCAAGCAACAGCGCCTCTTCCGGTTCTGAGGTTGCATACACAACCACCGCACCGCGGCCAGCAAACAACTCTGGCAGTTGTTCCCGCAGTTCTTCACGCAGTTTGTAGTCAAGGTTGGCAAGCGGTTCGTCCAGAAATACGGCGCGAGATTCTTTTGCAATTGCACGTGCCAAGGCTGTTCTTTGCTGTTGGCCCCCGGACAGTTCCTGAGGACGACGGCCAAGCATCGGGAGCAGCTGCAACAGGTTGGCGGCCTCTTGCACGCGCGCGTCAATTTCGCTTTTTGCCATCCCTGCGACGCGTAGCGGCGAGGCAATATTTTCAAACACTGTCAAATGCGGATAGTTAACAAAGAACTGGTGGACGAGACTGATGTTGCGCTTTTGCGTGTTTAGCCGAGTTACGTCCAGCCCATCCATCACGATGCGCCCGCCAGCCAGTGGGTCGAGGCCTGCCATCATTTTGATCAGTGAAGTTTTGCCCGAACCTGTGGCGCCCAGCAAGACATTGAAGTGTCCGGACTTTAATTTGAGTGTTGTAGGTTTGATATGCGTCACCTGACCGACACGTTTGGAGACGTCGTGAAGTTCAATCATTTCCGTGATTTCCAGTCCCGATATCCCAACGCTTCGCATCAGGTCGTTGGGCTTGTCTTGTTTGGTTGGGATCGCCAGCCGACTGGCGACCCCTGTTTCGCGTTATTGGGACTGCCAGCGCGCCACCAGATCGTCATAGTTCACGGTCTGACCTTGCGGCTTTTCGTTTTCCAGTTTCGCTTTCGGGGAACCGGGCTTTTCCAGCCAGAATGCATCGTCCTGCGGTTCGTTCAGACGTGGTCCGCACCCGCCGTAAACGCCAGCGCTTTCGTCGGCTGCCTGCATCCGCGCCATGGTGATGTCCATCTCTTCGGCCAGACGATCCATCGCCTCTTGTGGGGTGAAAGCGCCAGAGTTCACGTCACCGATCTGCTGCCACCAGATCTGGGCCAGCTTCGGATAGTCCGGGACGTTGATGCCAGTCGGCGACCAGGCCACGCGGTCAGGCGAGCGATAAAACTCTACGAGACCACCCAGCTTCGGTGCGCGTTCGGTAAAGCTTTCATGCCGGACGGAAGAGTCACGAATGAAAGTCAGACCGACATGGCTTTTCTTGACGTCAACAGTCTTGGAAGTGACGAACTGTGCATAGAGCCAAGCTGCTTGCGCCCGGTCAGGCGGTGTGGATTTGAGAAAGGTCCATGACCCCACATCCTGATATCCGACCTTTTGGCCTTCTTCCCAGTATGGACCATGCGGGCTGGGTGCCATCCGCCACAGTGGAGTACCGTCATCATCTACAGTGTTGTTGCCTTCAGACTTCGGCTTGACCATGTCTGCAGTGAATGCGGTGTACCAGAAGATCTGCTGAGCGACATTGCCCTGAGACAACGCCGGCAGCGATTGGTAAAAGTCATACGACGCGGCGCCCGGAGGCGCATAATTTCGCAGCCATTCATCCCATTTGCGGATCGCATAGACTGCGGCCGGGCCGTTGGCTGCACCACCGCGCGACACGCTAGCGCCAACAGGATTGCAGGTACCCGCTTCCATTCGGATGCCCCATTCGTCGACCGGAATGCCGTTGGGCTCGCCTTTGTCCCCAGCGCCCGCCATTGACAGCCACGCATCGGTCATGCGCCAACCGAGGTCAGGTGCACGCTTGCCGTAATCCATGTGGCCATAGATCGTGACACCATCAACCTCCTTCACGTCATTGGTGAAGAATTCAGCAATGTCCTCGTAGGCCGACCAGTTGACCGGAACGCCCAAGTCATAGCCATACTTTTCTTTGAAAGCAGCCTTCAGGTCTTCGCGGTCGAACCAGTCTTTGCGGAACCAATACAGGTTCGCGAACTGTTGGTCAGGCAACTGATACAAATTGCCATCCGGGCCGGTGGTAAACTGGATTCCCATAAAGTCATCCAGATCCAGCGTCGGCGATGTCGTTGCGGCCCAATCGCCGCCCATCATTTCGGTAAGATTGTAGGCCAGTTGCAGGCGCGAGTGGGTGCCGATCAAGTCACTGTCGTTGACATAGCCGTCATAAAGGTTCCTGCCGGTCTGCATTTGGGTCTGAACAGCCTGAACGACTTCGCCTTCACCAAGAATCTGGTGATTGACCTTGATGCCGGTAATCTCTTCGAACGCCTTGGTCAGCACTTCCGCTTCATATGAATGGGTTGGAATGCCCTCGGAAAGGACGTTGATTTCCATCCCGGAATAGGGGCCTGAGGCGTCGATGAACCACTTCATCTCGGCCATTTGTTCATCTTTTGACAAGGTCGATGGTTGGAACTCGTCGTCGATCCAGCGTGTTGCCGCGGCTTCGTCAGCCATAGCATAGCCGTGTCCCGCAATGACGGCGGCAACCGCCACTGCGGAAAGCAGATGTTTCCTCATCTGTCTCCTCCCAGTGTTATGTTTTTTCCAGCCGAGGCCGGATGACTAGTAGCATTTGCGATTGCCTTGCATTTTGTCAAACTAATTTTTTAGTAAGTGATGTTGAATAGCCTCCTCTGACTGGCCAAGTTATTGTTTGGTGCATCCCTGACCGTTGATCCGTCGGCATGATGGTTTCGGTATTGTTTACGCAGCCAATGGCTTGCCGAAATGCGAGGATTCCATGGGGTCGATTGGACCGTTGAGTTCCGCCATAGTCACTCCTCGCGCAATTCCGCCTCATTTCCGACGTCAAAAATTCTCAATCACGCCAAACAAACACCGTGTTGAGCGCGATGCTCGTAGTTAGGAGTAAACGAGTCTGTCCTTCCATTCGGGGCAAATGTGCCAGTATCCACTCCACTCCTTAGTAAAGGGTATCTGTCGTGAGCGAGCAGTTGAACCGTATGGCCGCAGAGGAAGAGGCAGTTTTCCTGGCGCGTGAAAGTTTCATCTCGGAATTGAAGGCATTGAACAGACGGTATCCAAGAACGGGATTTGGCATATCGCTTTGCACCCATTCAGGTGAAAAATACTTGCTGGCAAACTCCAGTATGCCGTTGCCCGGAAAAAAATCCCAAGGCTTCCCGACGGGCCAACGTGTTGCTAGTCTTGAAAACGGGTCACGCTTCCGCTCAATCGAAGTGCTGGCCGATTCTGAAGCAGTGGCAACATTCAACCCGAAGACCGAAGCCGATATGTTAAGTGATGTGTTAGACCTGATTGCACGGATCGAAGCGCCGGCCAACCTTTTTGCGGGGCGTATTGGCGCGCAGAAAGACTCGGGGAATGTAGTGAGGGGAATTGGAGGGTAAAAATGGCGCGCAACGACCATCTGCTATCTGTCGGCAATGAGGCGTTAACGCCGATGAAATCGGCAATGACAGCTCTGACGACGCAGATAGACCAGTTGACCGAGGTAGCTGATGCGCGCTCGTCGGCCCGGTTGGCTACGCTCAAGGGTCGGATGGAAAACTTTGTAGCAAGTGTCACATTTGTCGGTCAGGTAAAAGCGGGTAAGTCGACTGTCGTTAACATCTTGACGGGACGGCCCGGTTTGCTGCCCTCGGATGTGAACCCCTGGACATCGGTCGTCACGACGCTGAATATCAACACCATGCCCCCGGGCAGCACCAAGGCGAAATTCACTTTCTTCGATCAGGAAGAGTGGGACAATCTTATGGTTGGAGGTGGCCGATTGGGTGAGTTGGCCAACCGTGCCGGTGCAGATGACGAAATGGAAGACATCCGCCGCCAGATCGCTGAAATGAAGGCCAAGTCTGAAGAACGGTTGGGCAAACATTTCGACCTGATTCTGGGTCAGCACCACCAATATGACTATTTCGACGAGGAATTGGTTCAGCGCTATGTATGCCTTGGTGACGAGGACGATCCGGATATCAACCCAAACACTGGCCGTTTCGCGGACGTAACCAAAGCAGCAGAGTTGTACCTTGATCTGCCACAATATCCGATATCTCTAAAGTTATGCGATACGCCCGGCGTTAACGATACGTTCATGGTACGCGAACAGATTACGCTGCGCAGTCTGCGCGGCTCTGAGGTGTGTGTTGTGGTTTTGGCTGCCAGCCAGGCGCTGACAACGATGGATGTGGCATTGATGCGGATTATCTCGCAATTCGAGAACCGCCAGATCATCCTGTTTATCAACCGGATTGATGAACTGGCCGACCCTGTTAATCAGGTTCCCGAAATCCGCGAGCGTATCAACCAGACACTTAAACAGAACAATATCAGCGAAGAAACCAGCGTCGTGTTCGGCAGCGCTATTTGGGCCGAGGCGGCGTTAACCGGAAATGCTGACCTGTTGACGGAAGAGTCCCACAGATCGCTGAACACGCTGTATTTGGCCGCCGGATTCGATCCGGCCAGTGCATCACTGGACAAAATCTGGGCGCTGTCGGGTCTTCCAGACTTACTACTGGCCATCAACGAACGGATCGCCGAAGGAGCGGGTGCGCGCCTTATTGATCGGGTGCGCCATCGTGCTCGCAATATTGCCAGTCAGATTCGTGCAACATCCGTTGCTAAGAACATGTCGGGCGCCGAAGAGGGCATCGTTCGCGATCTGGATGGGTTGTCGCCGGATGAAGCTGTTTCCAAGGTTCTTTCCGAATACGAAGAAAAGGCTTCTGTACTGACAGCTGGGATGCGCCAGAAGGTAATGCAACGCCTCGCCGCGGCGGAAGAGAATTTTGTCAAACGCGCCACCGACTCGTTGATTGCTCATCTGGAAGAGAATGGCGAACAGGGTACATGGCAATATGACCCAGCAGGTTTACGTACCTTGCAAAAAGCTGCCTATTTCAGCTTTGCCCGCAACATGCGCAAAGAAGTTGGTGCGCTTTATGGTGACGCGGCCAAGGATTTCGAGGCGGTCTATCACAAGCTGTTGGGAAACCATTTGGGTGAGTTCAGCATTGAGGCTCCGATTGTTCCTCGCGTTCCACCCCCGCTTGCTATTGGGCGCACGATTGCGCTTGATCTGCAAAGCACGTGGTGGCGCCGTTGGTGGCAACGGCGCAAAGGGTTCGAAGCGTACGCAGCGGACTATACGCGCCTGATCGCTGCCGAAGCCCAATCGATTACCAAGGATATCGAAGAAAACCAGATTGCTTCGGTGTTGGAAAATGTCCGCGCGAACTTGGACGAGTTTATGCGCGAGCAAAAAGAAACCCTTTTGGACATCTCGCAGTCTGGGGACCAGAATCCTGATCGGCGAGCCGCATTGGCCGCTGGTTTCCAACCGGAGAGATCCCGGGATGAGATCCTAGGAGATATCCTGAAAGATCTAAGCAACGAAGCAGCGTAAGAAGAAATATGGCTAAAGAAAACAATATCCGCTTCGTCACGCCCCTAAAGCGGAAACGTATCGAGCGATGGGCCCGCCGCAAGCCGGTGTTTGCCTTGATGGGCGAATTCAGCGCTGGGAAATCGACGCTGTTAAATTTTCTCGTACGAAAGAACACATTGCCGACGCAAGTTACGGCCACTCAGTTGCCTCCGGTTTGGTTTTCTTGGGGAAACAAACCTGCATATGTCGTTTGTCACGACGGCAGCAAATACGAGATTGAGCTTGATCAACTGGATCAGGTTGGCATGGATGATGCGCAATTTATCCGGATCTTTCTGAAGGCGGACATTCTCGAGGCCGTCGATCTGATCGATACACCGGGCATTTCTGACCCCAAGATCTCGGCAGACGTGTGGGAACGTGCCGTAGGGCAAGCGAATGGTGTGATCTGGTGCACTCATTCCACCCAAGCCTGGCGTGAAACCGAACGTGCTACCTGGGTTTCTTTGCCAGAGCGTTTGCATCACAATTCGCTTTTGCTGGTCACGCGGGCGGATGCTTTGGATGCAAAAGATCGTCAAAAGGTTTTGCGCCGGGTAAATCGCGAAGCCGGACACCTTTTCAATCGTACGATTCTGTTTTCTGCCAAGGACGCGATCATTGCTCGCGATCACACAGGCGATTCCGATCTTTGGGTCCGAAGTGGCGGCGGAAAAATGATCGACAGTTTTCTGGAGATCACCGAGAGCATTATGAACACCCGGGCGGAGATATTGACAAGGTATCAGGTGAATCGGAGCCTAGTAAGCACGACAGAGCCTAAGCACAACTCATTCGCGCAGGTGATGCCTGTCCGTCCGGCGCGCATACAGCGACGCGCTGACGACGACCAGCCAGAAACGAGTCGCTCGCGGATCGGTGCTGAAGAAGCCGACAGAATGCGCGAACAGGTTGCGACCCGCGAAATCACAGCCGGTTCCGAATCCGTGCCACCAGAGGATGAACTGCGCTCGGTATTCCGGTTGCAAACAAGTACGTTGTTGAACACCAGCAATGGGCCGAGTCCCGACGAGTCTGAGCGGCATCCGTTCAGACTTCTGAAAGAAAATGCGGTGTCGAACGATTACATCGAAAGCGGTATCGCGGATACCGACGATGCGATCGAATTGGAAACCTCGGTTGAGTTCGCTTTGGCGGATGAAAGTCGCGAAGACACACTTGGCGTCGAAGATGACGCTTTTGTAGTATTCAAGATCGACGGTTCAGATGAGGCGCCATCGGATTATCAAACACAACATGAGTTCGAGGCGCAAGCCACTGAACAACCTCGACCGAGCGGTGCCGAACTGGACAATGCCAGCGCTAAAGAAATTGATAGACCCGGGTCAGATGTCGTTTCATCGATTACCGCATTGATGGCAACGAGCGAGCGCGAGGAAGAGTATGAAGCTCCCTTGGGCGACACTGACCTGTTGGGCGAAGAGCAGCAGGCGAACATATTCGCGTTGTCGGATGCCTCTTCGGCGCCTGATTTCAAAGAAGATGAAGCCGAAGGATCTCCACAGGAAACAGCATTCGAAGTCCCGGAGGGCGTACCTCTAAACGCTGCAAGCATGTGGCGCGAAATCGTCGAATCTGAAGAACTGCCGGAGGATGCTGAAGAACTGTTGGATGTATTTCAATCGTTCCTGGCAGAGTTTGACCAAATTGCCGCCGAGCATAGTGCCCGCCAGGTTGAGGACGCACTACACGCCATTCCAGGCGTTCGAAAGAAGCAGGGGTCGGAATGGCTCGTTCTGTGACGCCGATTGATTGGAAAAAGCATGTCGCTTGACGCCGCACTCCAATCTGCAATGGAAACGATACCCGAGTGTTTTGCAGCCGGGTACTTTGACATGGCAACCGGAATGTTGCTTGCCCTGAAAGCGGAAGCTGCGGACGGCGAGGAAATTATGGAAACACTTGCACTTGCAGTTGCTAGCCTGTTTCAAGGGAAAGGCATACAAGCATTCGGCGAAATCATTCGGGCGGCGGAAGCTGATGAAGAGGGTGGATGTGGTTTCGGAGAGATTGCCGTCTTTTCAGAGGATCGCTTGCATGTATTTATGCGCACTAAGGAGTATCCTGAACAGGTTGTGTGTTACATCTGCAGAGGCAGTGCCAACGTTGGGTTGGCACTTACCAAATCACACATGAGTCTTGGCGCAGTGGCGGAGGCCGTTTAGAGCAGGGCTTGGGGGGAACAACCGTGATCGACACGGAAATTATCGATATGCTCGGCAAATTGGGCCGCAACGCAAAACCGCGATTGTCGCCTGTCACACAAATAGTTGGGGCATCTGCGGAAGATCGCCGAACAGCACTTCTGCGGGCGATTCGCGCAACAGTTTTGCCCCGTCGCCTGGAAGTAACTGCAGGCGATGGAAGTCATCTAGTGATCGAAGTCAGCAGTTCCCGAGTCACGGACGTTCTGGACGCAAACGTGGGTGATTTGCCGGATTTCGATAATGATCCGCGCGGGGGTGTAACCGACAAGGTAGCACGACTGATCACGGCGATCAGTGCTTCGTCTGGCCCACTAAATCTGATTTCGTTGAACCCCGACAAGACTCCAGACGCTGACGATGTCGGGATCACGATGTCTGAGATTGAGAAAGCCTGTGCAAATCTCGGTCCATCAATCGATAAAGCCTCGCTGGAAACGGTGCCTGTGGAAACGACCAAAAGTGAAAGCGTTTCTGATAAAATCTCATACGACGGGGCACTGGCCGAAAAATTCTTTGAAAAGTCAGAGCAGTTTTCGTTCGGGCAGTTGTTGATTGGGGATGGTGATCTTTCCATGTCTTTTGCCGCCGGTGAGTGCGCGCAGGGCGGATCAATGTGTCCGGACGAAAAAACGCTAAAGAGGCTTTCGGATGATTTGACGGCGTGGGATGCAGATAGTGGTTTCGCAAATTCAGGCCCACAGCTCATCGTGTTGCGCCCGACAGGCGGCAAGGGGAATGGTATTGCTGTCTTACGCGATGGTTCGTCTACGGTGGTTTCGGTTCACGAAGCTCGTAAGCTTGGATCTGTAGTAAACCTCTGGAAGTCTCTAATGCGGGAACGCGAGTAAATTCTGTTCCGGTCGTAACTTCTTGTTTTTTGTTGCTTATCGGTGTGAAAGTTACCCCCATGAGTTCGTAGGGTATTGAAATGAGTGAGACCAGTCGCCGGGAGTTGATCCGGATCGCTGAAGAAATGAACGAAACGGCGAATGACGAAACCCGTCTGTTCATTTCCCGGATCATACGCGATTTGACCGAGCTGAAGCCCGGAGTTGCCTTTGTCGGTCAGATAAAGGCCGGTAAGTCTCGTCTTATCAACGGTTTCACTGGCCACGCAGAGTTTTTACCGTCGGACGTGAATCCATGGACGACTGTGATAACCGATATGCATTTTGGTCACCCATCGGGTCGCGTAAAGGGGGCAGAGTTTCACTTTTTCGACAACCATCAATGGAACGCTTTGATCGCCGAAGGCGAAGAACTGCGCAACATGTTCCCGGACGAGGAGGACAGCTACAAGCGCGAAATGATCGAAGAGCAGGTCGAGGCGATGAAAAATCGCGCACGGCTCAGGCTTGGCGATAGCTTTGAAAAGCTGATGGGTCAGACCCATGATCTGGAGGCGTTAGATTCGACCGACCTTGCCCGGTATGTTTGTGCCGGCGACGACCCCACGGACACCGAAAGAAGCGAACCGAGATCGGATCGTGGGCTTTATAGCGATATAACCCGTAAGGCAGAAGTTTTTTTCGAACTTGGCCATTTTCCTTTTCCGCTGACCGTGACCGACACGCCAGGAGTCAATGACCCGCTTCTGATCCGCGAGGAAATCTCGCGTCAATACCTTAAGGAAGCTGATTTTTTTGTGGTGGTTCTGTCTGCGCATCAAGCGTTGTCCAGGGCAGACCTGAAACTGTTTCGTCTGATGCAGGCCTTGGAGCTTGGCCAGATCGTTGTTTTCATTAATCGTGTGGACGAGTTGAACGGTGGTGCTGACGATGCCGCCAAAGTGCGCTTAGATGTCGAGGAAGGGCTGGAAAGGGCGCTGGGCAATTCGAACATCGACGTTTTGATGGGAAGCGCGCAATGGGCGCATTTCGCCTTGACCGGGGATGAAACAAGCATCAACCACGATAAGGTTCTTGCGTGGCTGCGGGCGCATCCCAAGCAGATGCAAAAGTACCTTGATGGCGTCAGGGACATGAAACAAGGCGCCGGCCCTGTCAGCCGCGAAGCGGTGTTGCGTTTGGCCGCTATGATTGCATCGGGCCTGCCGGATCTGCGCAAGCATGTCACAAAATCTTTGGCCGATGGGCCTTGCGGCGAGCAGCTTCAGATGTCGTGGCAACATCTCAATGGGTTCGCGAAAGGTGATCTGGAGAGAAGCGCAGCCCGAATTCGGGCGTCACAGAATGAGGTTGAGCCAGACGAAATTTGGCACGAGGCGAACAAAGACATCCTTGGTTCCCTTCGCGAGACGGTGGCACAGAAAACAGCCGAAATCGCCCGCGACATGGATGATGTGTTCTCAAATCTGCGGGGTGTCATGGATGACACGGTCGCCGAGATGGTGGCCTCGGTCGTTCGCGGCCCGAACGGTTCATCACCTCTTCTTGCCAAAGGAGGTGCGACGGAACTGGATTTCTCTGGCCTCCGCGAGCGGATGAGGGAACTGGTGCAGAACGCAACTCAAGTCGTTCGCCAGCGCATGTTGAGCGAGCTTTATACAATCGACATGCAAAGCAACGCGGTGCTCAGAGGTCTTCCTGGCTGGAAAGACGGCTCGGAAAGCCGGATGAATACAAGCGCTGTTCGGTGGTTCCGCCCCAATACCACGGCCTTGACGCGAGGCATTACTGTCGAATTACGTGTCAGCTGGTTGTCGCGTTTGATTTCCAAAAACAGTGTCGTGTCTCGTGCGGAAAAAATGATTACGCAGGAATTTGAACTCATCGGTGATGATCTGATTGATACTGCACGTATCGACTTGTTGGAGCGCCTGGACACTGTCCTGACACACCATCTTGCGTTGCTGGCCGGACACCTTGAAAATAGGGATGCCACCGGTGAGGCCAGTGCGAAAGTGAATGCTCAAACCGCATTTGACCAGGCGCGCCGAATTGCGGATGAACTGGATGCGGTGTTTGCCCCGACGCGGGCTGATAGACGAAAGGCGGAGGCAGCAGAGTGATCGAATTTCCCGGAACCGAACAAATTGTCCGGCAACTGGAACGTTTCTTGTCAGCGACCAGAAACGAGCCGCCAACGCCCCATTTGCAAAAGTTGCGCGAGCGCGCAGCGGCTCATGTGGAGCGGCTGTCAAACGCGGTCGCGATTGGATTCGCCGGAGAATTCGGTGCGGGCAAATCCAGCCTTGCGAACATGCTTGCCGGCGCTGATATTCTGCCAACCGGGCCGCACCACCTGCAACTACCTCTGGTCATCGTGGCTTACGCCGATGAACCTGAAACGACGGTCGGCTGGTGGGACAAGCCGCATAAAACCTATGCAGGGATTGCTCTTGAAAAAGCGGCAGCCGACAAGCCCGACTTCATCTCGGTCGGATTGAATTCGCCGGCCATGCGCGAAATATCCTTGTTCGACTTGCCTGGTTCAGGCGCCTTGGATGAAAGCTACAAACAGACCCTCGATCTGCTGAAATTTGTCGACTGCGCAATCTGGTGCAGCAACGGTGCAAATGCATGGCGCGAAACCGAGCGGCATCTGTGGTCGCAGGTTCCCAAGGAGCTTAGGGACAACAGTTTGCTGGCGGTGACACATTCGGATCTGCAACCTGTCCAAGATGCACTCGACCAGGTCCTCGGGCGCTTGCGGAAGGAAACCGCTGGACTATTCCAGAGTGTCGTTCCGATCGGTACTCCTGTAGCAGTCAAGGCGATGTCAAAGGAGCCCGAACCCGATTTCGCACTGTGGGAAGCGTGCGGCGGACAAGCCTTGGCCGAAGCCATTCTAGGGATCGCGTCGGTGCGCCGTCAGAAAGATATTGATGTGGCGAGCGCCGATCTTCAAGACGTGTTTTTACCGGAACTGGAAAAAAGCGTGGTCAAAGCCGAAGGTAAAATCTCGGACATTTTACCCGATGGTTCGTCCGGAGAGGCGTTGCAGGATTACCTGACCGCGGCACTTCCAACGCTATCGAACACCATTCTTGAAGAGTGGCTGGCCGCGATTACCTTGATCTATGAAGATCTGCAGGAAAGCTCTGATATGGATCCGGCGACATTCCTTCAAAGCTGTCAGGAACTGGTAGAGGATTTTGCAGAACGGCTGGAAGGCGGAGGCGAGCTTGATCCGACGGCCGATTGGGTGCCCGCCGAATTCGAGCGGGCGATGGATCTGCTGTTGCTATTACAATTTGAAAGTGGGAAAGCGCCCTTGCGAGACGCGGTGAACATTCTGGCACAGCTGGGCGACAACTTGGCATGGGCAGGCAGTTCAGTTTCCGATGCCTCGAAAAAAACAGGTACCTAATCTGAGTAATCACCGGTTGCGCGGACGGTGGTTGATTCGCTTTGGGCTCGTTGAGCCTTCAGTGCGAAGATTTACTGTTTTATCCGACGATTTTTTCCGTATTATCGACTCTTTTTAGCGCTGCAGGCTTCAGTATTTCGCCGTATTATGTTTAGCATCCACTACGGCTTGATGTATTGCGGTTTCGCTTCATACGTAGGTCATCGCGCGGCCCAATTTTAGTCGTATTTGAAAAGTTTAACCATTTTAGGCCCTGTGGCTGTTTCTGGTGACGAGTTTGGCGGCCTTTGAGCCCTGTTTAATAAGTAATGTTGCGCCGCAGAATCGGAAAGCACGGGCAGGAAGAAATGAGCCAGAATCAGGCAGTCGGACACGATCACGACGATGACACACATATCGAGGTGCTACGACCGGGGGCCCGCCTTCTTCGTGGCCAGTACGAGATACTCAGCTTTCTCAACAATGGCGGATTCGGGATTACCTATCTGGCACGTGACAGCCTGGAACGGGATGTTGTTATCAAAGAGTGCTTTCCTGGTGCCTTGTGCCGTCGCAACGGCGACAAGGTCGAGGCCGCTGATCCGTCCTATCGCGAGGATCTTCATGCAATCATCGACCTATTCATTCAGGAGGCGCGGAATCACGCGCGGCTGGTGCACCCAAATATCGTGAATGTGCATCAGGTCTTCGAGGATAACCAGACCGCCTATATCGCGATGGATTTGATCAAGGGTGGTGATCTGCTGGAATACATGCAGGATCACAAGAACAATGCTACCCCAGATTTTGCGGTGCAGGTCACCGAAAAAATGCTGTCGGCTGTGTCGTTCATCCATGAAAGCGGTATGCTGCACCGCGATATCTCTCCAGATAATATTCTGATCGACCAGAACGAACAGCCTGTTCTGATCGACTTTGGCGCGGCCCGGGAACGAGCGGCAAACCAGAATGCCGCGCTGCTGGCGCTGCGTGTCGTCAAGGATGGTTACTCGCCGCACGAATTCTATGTTCGCGGCTCCGAGCAAGGCCCAAGCAGCGATCTCTATGTGCTTGCGGCCACGTTGTATCACGCGATTAGCGGCGAACGTCCGATTGATGGGCAGACGCGTCTGAATGCATTCAACAACAGCCAACCTGATCCCTATGTACCTCTCGCCAGTCGGTTCGAGGGTTATCCCGATGGTTTTTTGGAAGCCATTGACAAGGCAATGGAAATCCATGCAGCTGATCGAGTCCAAACCGCTTTGGAATGGCTCCGGATGTTCCGTGGGCCGGACGTTGCATTCGGCAACTTCACCCATCGCCCGGTGTCCATGATCGTTGCAGTTGATCGAGACGAAAAAGAACCTCTGAGCGAAGCCGAGAAGGAACGCATTCGCGCAGAGACCGAAAATGCAGAGGCGGTCGTGACGGCATTGCTGGCTGGAAACTCTGACATTACGATCGGAGGAAATCCGGATGGCGCTAAACTACCAACCGAGCTTAAGCCGCAGGAAGAGACACAAGTCGCCGTTGACAAGGTAATTCGAAACGACTCGGGTAGTGGTGGCAAGGTACTAGGCCTTGTTGCTCTGGTGACCGTCGCGGTGGCTGCGGGGGGGTATTTCGCTCTTTCCGGAAGTAAAACAGAATTGGCCTCGCCCGCAACTTCAGAAGGTTCTCCGTCAATCGAAGCTGTTGCCGAACCGCAGGATGAGACAGTGGTGGGTACACAGGATATAGCCCAGACCGATGCAGCGTCAGAGGCTCATGATGAAGCGTCTTCCCAAGCTTTCGCGACTTCCGTTGGAAAGGGCAATGAATCAAGTGCGGTCACTGCGGACGCGTCGGATCCAGAGGCTTCACCGGAACCTGAAAACGCCGAAACTTCTATTGTTGCACCGGTACAAGACGAAGTTATTGAACCAAATACTCCACCGGCGGCAGCGGTTGATGAAGCCGAGTTGGCCGAAGCATCAGTTTCCGAAGAAGCGACCGCCGACCAATTGGCCTCCGAAGCGACGGCAACAGAGGCCGCAAATGCTGACGAGATTATCTCGGCGAGAACGCCGGTCGTCGAACCCGAGCGTGCGGAAGAAACAACGCAACCCGAGACAGCCGCGTCACCGCCTGGGTCTGTGTCGGAGCAGACCAATTTGTTGGACAACCAAGTCGCCTTCTCACATTGGGACGTGGAAATCCCGTTCGAGACCAGTATTCGCCGGGCTTCGAATGGAAATGTCATCGCCGTTACTGGACTTGATCCAAGCACCGACATGACGGTCATTGGTGACTGGGTCACACAGGGCACAGTCATTTTCACGATCAATGGAGAACAGATCCCCGATGGTCGCTCGTTTGCCTCTCAAGTTCTCGACGATCTCAATGTGGATTCTGACGGATATATTCGAGTCGTCGCCCGCTATCGTGAATTGGGCAGGACGCGGGCCAACAATGGGCTGCTTGCCCTGCCCGCGCTGCGTGTGCTCGGCTTGGCCAATGGTTTGGGCCTTGTGGTGCGAGCCGACGGAAATGAAGGGTGGCAGACAATCGTTACCGCAGAGAGCGCCGAGGCGGCGCCAGATTTGAAGGTAAGCGACCTGATCGTTCGCGAAGCGATCACAGGTGAGGTTATCGGCGATTTGGAGAGTCTGGATAATGCCCTGGAGCTTCTCGTGGCGGATGATCAGTTCGAAGCTCGTCTGATCGTTCTCAGAGACGGAGCTGAAAAAGAGGTTGTGATGCAACTCGCCAGAGAGTGATCGGTCAGTGTGAATCTGTTCTGCCAGAGCGTTTTCGTGGGATTGGTTGTGCGCTTCTCGATCGAACCTGGTCCTGATGCAGATAGTAATAAGTTGAATTAGTTAGAAAAACTTGGCTGCTTGGGTCTTGGGCTCAGGTGGAATGTGAAACCCAAATGGAACTTCGGTTCTGATGTCAGAAATGCGGAAGGTCGTCGCCATGTTCAAATACAAAAGCCCCCTGAGTCGGCTTCTCGAAGGTGCCGGCAAGTCGAAAGAAAGCATTGAAAGTGCGACGGAGGATACCGAAACACCAGAGCCGATAGCAGACTTAAACGCGCTGCGTCGGGCGCTTGCTGGAAACACAACACGCGAGGAGCCTTACGAAGAGACTGAGGAGCTGATACCCGAAGAAAAAATGCCGGAATTCGAAGCGGACGCGGACGGGGAGCACGGCAACCATGACACAGAAGAGCTTGTTGAATCGTCCAATGAGATCCCAGAATCCGATGAATTCACATTTCAGCCCGAAGAGGATGAGACCGAAGAGCAGGTTGTTACACTCCGGCTGACTCCGGCAGAAGAGGCACCTTCGACGATTGAAGAATCTGGACAATCTGAAACTGCCTCTCGGGCGCCGGTAGCTGAGCAAGAAGCAGCCGTCGAGAACGAAGTATCTGCGACACAGATCGAGGAAGAGTTGCAAGCGGCCCAAACCGCCCCTGAATCCACTCAGAATCGGCGCGAGCGGGTCAAGACGACGTTCCTGGGTTTCGAGCGCCCTGATACACATGTGCAGGATTTGATGGAGGCCAGACCTGTCGAAGTAACTCCTTCAAAGCAGGCAGAGTTCCCGGTCGGATGGCTGGTGATCACTGCGGGACCCGGGCGGGGAACTAGCATCGCACTAACTGAAGGTTTGATGCAGATTGGACGGAACGATGATCAAGCGATTCAACTGGATTTTGGCGATCATGGTATTTCGCGTAGCAATCACGCCGTGATTGCCTATGATCCGGAAGACCGCAAATGCTATTTGGGACATGGCGGCAAGGCGAATCTGGTCCGGCTCAATGGTGGCCCAGTGCTGAGCACCGTACCACTGTCCAGTGGTGATACGATCAGGATCAGCGAAACCAGTATACGTTTCGTTGCGTTCTGCGGCGACGATTTCGATTGGCGGGACAACTGACGAATGCTGGTGTCTCCAGTATATGACATCGCTTTGTTGACGGACAAAGGGCAGCGCGAAACGCAAGAAGACGCGATTGCCGCTCGTTTCTTCGATACAATGAATGCCGCTTACGTCGTTGTTGCTGACGGGATGGGTGGACATGACGCAGGCGATGTCGCGTCCGAGCTTGTGATTTCGGCATGGCGGGATGTTCTAGACGGGCATCTTGAACACGATAAAACAACTGAATCGATGTTGCTGGACGCATTGCCAATGGCGGCGATGCAAGCCAATGCTGCGGTATCGGGGCATGTGGAAGAGCATGACAACTCCTTTGTCATGGGTTCAACCCTCTTGGGCGCGCTCATGCTTGACAGCCGCTTGTTCTGGATCTCGATTGGGGATAGCCCGTTGTTTCTTTTCCGGGATGGCAGCCTGTTGCAAATTAACGAAGACCATTCGTTAGCGCCAATTATCGATTCCAAGGTCGAAGACGGCTTGATGACCAAGGAAGAGGCGCGTGCTCATCCGGATCGGAACCAGTTGACTTCCGTGATTATGGGGGCCCCGATTCCAAAGGTAGATTGCCCTGAAAGGCCCGTCGAACTGATGAAAGGGGACATCCTCATAGCCGCCAGTGACGGATTACAGTTTCTCGAAAACAACGCCATCCGTAACATTTTGATTTCTCAGAGTGACGCTCCTTCTCAGGAGATTGCCGATACGCTCTTGCAGGCTTTGCGCGCGCTAGGTGATCCTGATCAGGACAATATATCGATTGCAGTGGTGAAACCCGTAAACGTCTGAAACCAACAGAGCACAGAAATGAATACAGGGACCATGAAAAAGTATCTGATTGCATCCAGCCTTGCGTTATCCGCCGCAGCGGGGTCCGCCGCTGCACAAGAGGCCTGCTCGGTCTATTCCGTTCAGCGCGGCGACAGCCTGCGCGAGATCTCCATGCGGGCTTTCGGCACCTACGACTACCGGGACATCTATGATGCTAACCGGGAAGAGATCGGGAACAATCCGAACATAATTCAAGTTGGCGCCGTTTTAAGAATTCCTTGCGTTTCCGCCCAGGCAGCGCAACAGCCCGCAGAACCAGAAACGGAAGCAGAACGGTTGGCGGCAGAAATGGCGGCGGAACTGGTTCGTGCTGCGGAAAGCCGCGCGGAAAAGGCCATAGCCGAGGCCGAAGCTCGTGTTACTGCAGCCAAGGCGGAGGCGAAGAAGGCAAGCGAAAAGGCTGTGAAAGAAGCCAAGGCGGCCGCGAAGCGCGAAATTGAAGCTGCTCGTTCCGAAGGGGCCGCATTGATTAGAAATGCATCTTCGGATGAGCGCCCTGCGATCCGCGACCGTCAGTTGCTGTTGATTACCGGCGGCGACTACGCGCCGTTTACCGATGAAAACCTGCCGAATCGTGGCTTGTATACCAAACTGGTGGAAACCGCATTTTTGCGCGCGGCGCCGGAACAGGGGTACAAGATTCAGTTTGTCAATGATTGGAGCTCGCACCTGGATCTGCTGATGCCGACTTTGGCATTTGATGCAACTTTCCCTTGGTCCCGTCCAAACTGCGAAGAGGCCGAGGCATTGTCTGAAAAAGACCGTGTGCGTTGTGAGACTTACAACTTCTCCAACCCGTTCTACGAAGTTGTGGACACGTTCTTTGCTCAGGAAGGATCTGGGCTCGAAACCACGCGAACCTATGCCGATTTCGCGGGCACCACGATTTGTCGCCCGGAAGGTTGGTCACTGTCCCATATGGATGCCGTCGGTCTCTATGAGCCGGTGATCACGTTGTATCGGCCGGTCTCGCCGGACGAATGCTTTCATGCCGTAATGGGTGGTCGAGCGGATCTAGTCGCAATTGAAGCCCACTTGGCCGAGGAGGCAATCGCGCGACTAGGATATGAACACCAAGTCATCGAAAATCCGAACTTGGCGGCGATCAAATCGTTGAACGTGATGACACATGTGGACAATCCTGACGGCGGGGCAATTCTTGATACCCTGAATGAAGGGTTGGCGATTATGCAGCAATCGGGTGAGTGGCGCGATATCGTGTCGACTGCCCTGCGTTATCAAATGGAAAACGGCTGAGGCCTGATTTTGGAACAACTCGGAGGAAGAAAATGTTCGCAGTAAATCTCAAACACGTTGCGCTTACAGCGGTTGCCACAATCACACTTGCTGCTGGGGCGGCCAGTGCTCAAGAAGCGTGTAGCAACTACACGGTTGCGGATGGCGACACTCTGGCTACGATCTCGATCGCGGCATATGGAACTTCTAACTATCAGCCGATCTTTAACGCTAACCGGAACGCGATCGACAACCCTGGCGACCTGAAATCAGGTCTGGTGCTGGCCTTGCCTTGTGAGGACGGCAGTCTGCCCAATGGCCAGAGCGCACAGGAGTTGATCGCGGCAGAAGAAAAGCGTGCAGCAAGCGTCAAGCGCTCGAATGTCTACGCGCCGCCGATCAAGATGGTGGCGGGCAACGGATGGGAACCATTCACGACTGAAGCCTTGAGCGGTGGTGGCATCATGACCCGTCTGGCAACGACCAGCCTTCAGCGTGCTGGCAATAGCCGCGACTATTCGGTCAGCTTCGTGGATGACTGGAGCGCGCATTTGGACACCCTCTTACCGCTCGGTGCATTTGATATTTCGATCGCGTGGACGGTACCGGATTGCACTAACCGCTCATATGAGTGGTCTGCGGAAACGGAAGCACGTTGTACGCAATTTGTCGCTTCTGTTCCAGTATATGACATTGTCGGCGGCTTCTATACTTTACCAGAAAGCCAGTACGCAAGTGCAACAGACTTTGCAGACTTAAAAGGAGCAACCATATGCCGTATGGCAGGTTGGAGTATGGTGGTGTTGGAAGAACAGGGACTGAACCGCGAAAACACGACCGTGATTCAGCCCAATTCGGCTCGCGACTGCCTTGATGCCGTATTGACTGGTACAGCAGATGTAGCAGCCTTTGAAGTTGATCTGTTCGCATCGACGATGAGCGACATGGGTTTGACCTCGGCTGACATCGTTGAGAACCCGTATGTATCCACTTTGTCGTCGATGAGCTTCCTTGCTCATCGCACTAACCCGTTCGCGCGTGAGTATATTGCCATGATGAACAAGGGCCTGAACGAAATGCGCGAGTCCGGCGAGTGGTACGCGATCATTTCGGACAGCCTGCGTGAGCAAAACGAAAAGCTGAACGCAGCATCGAACTAACCACTCTCAAATCGAATATTTTCATGGGCCGGTCTTTGGACCGGCCTTTTTTGCACGCATTTTCGCGTTTAGGAAATGCAAAAAATCCCGATCCTACGGGAAACCCCTAATATCAGAAAGGTGGGCTTTAGCCTAATGTTATCAATAGAATTTCCCCGGTCCGGCAAAGCGCCGAACCACTCACTCTGAAGAAGCTGGCATTTTGGGATGCCAGCTTCTTTCGTTTCTGGCTTTTTCCCAACTCAAAGAACGTCAAGCGAGACCTTGACCCTGTCCATGACGACAGACGTCTTGAAGCGGCTGATATTAGATTCATCAAAGAAGTGCTCCTGAGTGAACACTTCGTATTCCTTGATGTCCTTGACGGCTAGGATGAGTATGAAGTCGGCTTCCCCAGTTGTGTAATAACATTGTTGTACCAACGGCGTATTCCGCATCTTTCGCTTGAACGCATCCAGATGCGCGCGACTTTCTCTCTCCAGTATCACGTCGACGATAACAGTCAATTCGCGGCCGACCTTTGCAGGTGAAAGTACGGCGATATCACGCTCGATAACGCCGGAATCTCTCAATCGTTTCAGGCGTTTCTGCACTGCCGGGGGCGAAAGACCGACGTCTTGACTGATTGCTTCGGCGGTCAACCTAGCGTCGGCCTGAACCAACTTTAAGATGCTGAGGTCCTTGTCATCCATTGTTACTAAAAAAGTACAATAACAATAAAAAGGCAATAAATTTCGTACGGTCCTGAGGATTTTCAACGCCCAAAACCCTAGTAATGCGACTAATTTGTAGCTCGCAAGGAGGGCTATATGTCGGATTTTCATCAGCGGTCTAAGGTAGTCCGGCGTCATTTGCATCGGCACCCTGAGCTTGGTTTTCACGAAACCAAAACCAAAGCATTTGTCGCGGATCATTTGAAGAAACTGGGGATCGAGGTGCATCCCGGCTCCGGCGTAGTAGGCGTTCTAAAAAGTGGAACCGGCAATCGCGCCATAGGTTTGCGCGCCGATATGGATGCCCTGCCGATCACCGAACGGTCGACCCATAGTTACCCTTCCCTGACAGAAGGCGTGATGCACGCATGCGGTCATGATGGTCATATGGCGATGCTTCTTGGGGCGGCCGAGCTACTGGCAGGCGACGCCGAATTTGACGGCACTGTGGTCTTTCTGTTCCAACCGAACGAAGAACATGGCCTTGGCGCAAAAAAAATGATCGCAGAAGGGGTTTTAGAACGCTTCCCCATCGAAGAGATCTATGCAATCCACAATCTACCGGGTGCTCCTGTTGGCCAATTGTCTACCCGTTCCGGTTTAATCTGCAGCAGCGAAAGCCTGTTTGAAATCAAGATCCGAGGTCAGGGCGGCCACGCGTCGATGCCGCAGGTGGGTGTGGATGCAATTGTGGTCGGCGTCGAGATAGTGCAGGCGATGCAGACCATCGTCTCACGTAAAATGGCGCCCGGGGCTGGCGCGGTCGTTTCCGTGACCGAGTTCATAACCGATGGTCAGCGCAATGTCCTGCCCGGCAACGCAGTTCTGAAGGGCGATGTGCGAACCCGAGCTCCAGAGGATCGCAAAGCAATCGCGGGTTTCATGCGCCAAATTGTCGAAGGGATCGCAGCAGCGCATAGTGTTTCCGTCGAAATGTCCTTTGACACCGATTTCGTTGAAACCTTCAACGCGCCCGAACCTACAAAAGCTGTGGTGCAAGTGGCGCAAAAACTTGGGATGGAAACGATTCCAGATAGAACACCAATGAGCTTTTCCGAGGACTTTGCGCACTTCGCCTCTGCTGTGCCCGGTTGCTTCATGCTGTTGGGAAATGGTGAGAGTGGCCCCAATGGTCAACCGCTTCATTCTGATGACTATGACTTCAACGATGCGTTGCTACCAATCGGAGCGCGCTTTTGGGCGGAATTGGTACGACACCGGTTGCCTGCAAGACAGAAAGACTGAACGATGATGAGAGAGTTTCTGACAGCTGAACTGGGCCACCATTCTACGGCGCGTAGACAGGGTGATGCCGGATTGCGTGTCATTTCCAAGCAGGATTTTGCGCGCGCGGTCGACGAAATCACGCAGTGGGATGGGTATCGGGCAACACCATTGATTTCGCTCAAGGGGCTGGCGGCAAAGATTGGTGTTGGTTCCATTCACTATAAAGACGAAGGACCGAGGTTTGGATTGGGCAGTTTCAAGGCTCTCGGCGGGTCTTATGCCGCGATGCGTGTCCTTCAGCGGGAACTGGCCCGGCTGAAAGGAACCAACGTTACTCTGGGTGACATAAGAAATGGGCAGTTCAAAGATGACTGCGCCGCTATCACTTTGGTTTCGGCTACCGACGGCAATCATGGCCGCTCTCTTGCCTGGGGCTGCCAGCGGTTCGGCGCACCTTGTCGTATCTATATCCACGCCGAGGTAAGCGAGGGCAGAGCGCAGGCGATGCGCGATTTCGGTGCTCAGGTGATCCGGATCGACGGTGACTATGACGCGTCGGTCGATCTGGCCCGAAAAGAAGCAGAGGAAAACGGCTGGTTCGTGGTCTCGGACACGTCCTGGCCTGGATATTCCGAGCCTCCACGTGATGTCATGGCTGGGTACGGCGTCATGATGCGCGAGCTTTGCGAAGCTCTGGAGGCACCGCCAACACATGTATTTCTGCAAGGTGGGGTTGGTGGCCTGGCGGCCTCGGTCGCCGCCAGCCTGAGGCAGTACTGGGGCGAGCATTCGCCTCGCGTCGTCATTGTCGAACCAGAACTGGCCGCTTGCCTTTTCGAAAGTGCACGCGCGGGGGTGCCGAAAGCAGTGCAAATCGCGGAAGAAACCATTATGGCTGGTTTGTCTTGCGGTGAGCCTTCTGAAATGGCATGGGAAATCCTTGCCGAAGAAGCGTCGGATTTCATTACGATCCCGGACAGCATTGTGGCGCCGACAGTTCGTCTTTTAGCGCGCCCGCCTTGTGAAGACCCGGCAATCGAAGCGGGGGAAAGCGCCGTGGCGGGGCTGGCCGCGTTGATCGCCGCGCGCCAAAGTTCTGCACTGTCGAGTGAACTTGGTCTGGATGCCAGCTCGACTGTCCTTTTGATCGGGTCCGAAGGAGTAACGGACCCAGCGATCTTCCAAGCCATCATGGCGGAAACCGAAGATGCGTGACCAACCCAAGCGTGGATTTGATTCCGACGAGTTTGCCATCCGGACAAACAAGGCGCAGGCCTTGATGGGGCGGCAAGGTCTAGAGGGTCTTTTGCTCACGACCGAGCCTGAGGTCCGGTATTTCAGTGGTTTTCATACCCTGTTCTGGCAAAGCCCAACCCGCCCGTGGTTCCTTTTCGTTCCTGCCACTGGCAAGCCAATCGCTGTCATCCCCGAGATTGGGGCGGCCCTTATGCGAACGACGTGGATCGACGACATCCGTACATGGAGCGCCCCTGCACCGGAGGACGACGGCATAAGTTTGTTGACCGACCTTTTGACCCCGTTGGCCAAGTCAGAAGCGGTAATTGGGATCATGAAAGGTCACGAAACACATCTTCGTATGCCTCTCGGTGATTTTGAACGGTTGATGGGTGGCCTGCCGGGACTTAAAATCGGCGATGCAACAAGCCTCATACGCAAGCTGAGAATAGTCAAAAGCGAGGCCGAGATTGAAAAGCTCAGCTATATTTGTGAACTAGCTTCGGCTACATTCGCTCGGGTGCCCGAGATCGTACAGGAAAATATGCCACTGGACGACGTCTTTCGCGCCTTCCGGCGCGAGGCGCTGTTGCAGGGTGTCGATGATGTTCCCTATCTTGTCGGAGGCGCCGATCAGGGCGGGTACGCTGACGTTATTTCGCCGCCTTCAACACGGCCTTTGCAGACAGGCGATATCCTGATGCTGGATACCGGCTCAACCTGGGATGGATACTTCTGCGATTTCGACAGGAATTTTGCCATTGGACGGGCAGACGAACTCTCGCGCCAGGCCTATGATGTCTTGTGGCGCGCAACCGAGGCCGGCATGGATGCTGCGCGTCCCGGGGCGACCTGCCGGGATTTGTTCAATGCAATGCAGTCGGTCATTCGTGAGATGGACGATCAGGGCGGGGACGTCGGGCGCTTGGGACACGGTCTGGGGATGCAACTGACCGAGTGGCCATCGCACGCGGCCTTTGACGAAACTGTTTTGGAAGAGAACATGGTGCTGACGCTGGAACCTTCGCTTGGTTATGGCAATGGGCAAATCATGGTGCACGAAGAAAACATCGTAATCCGAGCATCAGGGCCAGAATTGCTGACAACCCGCGCACCATCGAAACTGCCGATCATCTGAACGAGACAACAAGCCATGTACACTCCCGGCACGTTTATCCAATCTGCGGCCCGTACGCCGGAGATGGATTTGGGCAGGCATCATCGCGCCAGTCTGGGTTTCATCCTAATGTCCACAGATCTGGCCTGCGAAGCCGATCTGTTCGCGATGGCCCCGGCAGGTGTCGGCGTTCATATAACGCGCCTGAAGACAGAGGATCATACGACCAACGAAACACTTGCACGTCACATTGACCACATGGCCGAAGCGGCGGCGCGGCTACAACCCGATGTCCGGCCAAGCGTTGTTAGCTATTGTTGCACCAGTGGTTCTATCGTGAATGGCGAGGAACGGGTGTTTGCAGAAATCCGCAAAGGCGCGCCATGGGCGCAACCCATGTGTTTGGTAACCGGTGTGGTTGATGCCCTCAGAGCATTGGGGGCAAAACGGATCGTAGTCGGCACCCCCTATCTTGACGAGATCAACACAGTTGAGGCCGACTTTCTTGTCCGAAAAGGGTTTGATCTGTTGGACATTCAGGGGTTGAACTTGGCGAAAGGACTGGATTTCGGCAGGGTGACACCGGCCTATTGGAAAAAGTTCGCTTGTGAGATTGACCAACCCGACGCCGACGTAATTTTTCTGTCATGCAGCGGTATTCGCTCTCTGGAGGTCATCGAAGAGATTGAACAAGCAACCGGAAAACCTGTATTGACAAGCAATCAGGCTCATTTCTGGAGTTGCCTGCGCCGCGTGGGAATCGAGGACAGAATCCAAGGATTTGGGCAGATCTTTTCCTACGGGGCAGATGCAATGACGCAATAGCTCCCTAGGTGTTCAGCCCCGGCATCTGGTGGATCGGATTTTGGATGAATCGATCTGGGTCTGAAGTCCAGAATTTGCAGATGTACTCGTACGGCGTGAGGCCGCTGAGCGTCTTGAGCCGGCGTGCGAAGTTGTAGGCTGCGATAAAGTCGCTGAGATGGGTGTGAAGCTGGACGTGGCTGTCGTAGTGGAAGCGCTTAACGGTAGCGTCCTTGATTGTCCGGTTCATGCGCTCGACCTGGCCATTGGTCCATGGGTGGTTTGGCTTGGTCAAGCGGTGTGACCTGCTCCCCTTGGAGTCCGCGCTTATAAGTTAGCTCTGTTCATGTTTTGGTCTTCTTCTGACCGTTGGTGATACTCCCGCGGGGTGAGCCCGTCGAGGCTCGAATGCGGGCGGTGGTGATTGTAGCCGTCGCGCCATGCCGCAATCATGCGGCAGGCAAGGCGCAGAGACGGGAACAGGTGCTCGTTGAGGCATTCCTCACGCATCCGACCGTTGAAGCTCTCGACCAGGCCGTTCTACATGGGTTTCCCGGGTGCGATGTAGTGCCACCCGACTTTGCGGTCTTCCTGCCATTTGAGCATCGCGTTGGACGTCAGCTCGGTGCCGTTGTCCGAGACAACCATGCAGGGATAGCCACGCAACTCAGCGATCCGGTCCAGCTCGCGGGCGACACGCGCGCCGCCGATGGATGTGTCAACGACGGCTGCCAGGCATTCCCGGCTGAAGTCATCGATGACGTTCAAAACCCGGAACCTTCGCCCGTCTTCCAGCGCGTCCGACATGAAGTCGAGCGACCACCTCTGGTTTGGTCCCCGCGGGATCGCCATGGGCGTTCTGGTGCCCACAGCACGCTTGCGACCGCTCCGTTTACGGACGGTCAACCCTTCTTCGCGGTAGAGCCGGTAGAGCTTCTTCCAGTTCACCTCCCAGCCCTCACGCTTCAGAAGGATGTGCAGGCGGCGATAGCCAAACCGTCGCCTCTCGGACGCCAGCTCCTTCATCCTGGCCCGCAACTCGGTGTCCGCCGGTCGCTTCGACTTGCGCCGATACACACGTGGATCGATCCCGGCCAGGGAACAGGCACGTTTCTGATTGTAGCCCTTGGTCTTCATTACCCAGTCCACGGCATTCCTCCTTGAACCGGGCCTCAGAAGTTTTTTCCGAGCATCTCTTTCAGCGTGGCGACATCGAGCATCTGCTCCGCCAGCATCTTCTTGAGCTTTGCATTCTCGGCTTCCAGAGCCTTCAGGCGTCGCGCGTCGGACACCTCCATGCCGCCATACTTCGACCGTCACTTGTAGAAGGTCGCGTCGCTGATCCCATGCTTGCGGCACAGATCCTTTGCGCTCAACCCGGCCTGATGCTCCTTCAGAATGCCAATGATCCGCTCTTCGCTGAAACGGCTTCTCTTCATCGTCTGTCTCCTTTGTTGGAGAACAGGCTAACCTCAAATCGAGGACTTTTCAGGGGAGCAGGTCACGCTGGTGCCAAATCCCGGAACTAAGATCGCGGAGTTAGGTAGATATCTATCCAGGACATAGCTATCGAAAATCCGATCGATTTCCGTAACGCTTAGGTTGGGATAACGATCTTGAAGCTCTAAAGCGAACTTTGCGTCTGCAAATCCAGACGGAATACCTAATGCTGACGCCATCATTCTACCCGCTTCAGCCACAGCTTGGGCCGGAGGAACTGGAGTAGCCCCCTGAAAGTGGTCCACCAACTGGGATAGATTGTCCGGCAATTTGGAGGATCAGCGATGGCTGGAAAGCGTGAGAAGCCTGAAGAGATCGTATCGAAGCTTCGGCAGGTTGAAGTTCTGCAAGGACAAGGCATGACGATAGCGGAGGCGGTGTGAACTACTCCCCAATGTTTGGACAGGTTTTGGCGTAGTTTAAGCTACTCTTTGCTCCTGCTGATCGGTTTGGGTTTCTTCTTTTCTCAGCCAATAGACCACGGCTGGGGGTTTGCCGCCAAGGGCGGAGTGTGGGCGTTTGCGGTTGTAAAAATCGATCCATTTCCCAACGCCCGCCTTCGCCTCTGATCCGGTCTCCCAGGCGTGCAGGTAGACGCATTCGTAT
>NZ_JBQFQP010000020.1:0-85191 GCF_056536925.1 Ruegeria sp. CI1
ACACAGTGCACTGGGCTATCACCCACCAGCGCCCGAGACCATCATCCCGATGGAACACAGGCCGATCATGCACTAACAATAACATTGGACCCGTCAGATAGGGCTGCTCAGCCGCTTTCGTGAAATTCAGCGTCTCACAAAGCGTCAGAAAATACCGAATCTGATACATTTCCATTTTTGGCACACTGACTATAGCTCACGTCTATAAAATTAAATGATGAGTGCCAAAAAAATTCAAGTTTATAGATGTCCGCTATTGATTTGGAAGCCAATGGGTATTTCACGAATTGGAAATCAACAGGTAGCGTCAGCTTCATCAGTTACAGATCCGATGGGACTAATCGGTCAACCCCATTTCGGATCACCCGTGAAAGGACTCCAAATGAACATTGTAGATAGGATGAATCTGGCGATGGCGACAGGGCGAAACGCGCTCCTTGCGACTGCTCTTGTGCTGATGGGGGCACATTCTGCATCTGCAGGGGAGGCGGTCAATGCCTTGGAAAACGGCGTGGCGATGGACGGCTTCGACGTTGTCGCATACTTCACCGAAAACTCCCCAAAAATCGGGAGTGCAGAATACAGCGTTGACTACAAGGGTAAGTCGTGGCGCTTCAGCTCGTCTGAAAACGCTACGAAATTTTCGACAAACCCTGCCAGCTTTGAACCGCAGAACAACGGCTGGTGTTCCTATGCCGTTTCTGAGGGTTACGGTGCAGAGGTTGATTTCGTAAACGGATGGGCCGTGATCAACGACAAACTATATCTCAACTGGGATCAAGAAACCCGCGATCTGTTCATCGCAGAGCAAACTACCCGTATCGCGCAAGCCGAAACGAACTGGCCCTTGGTGCATTCCGGCCTCAAGGACGGGACGGTCGAGTTCTACACCCACGAAGCGGAAGGCGCGGCGATCTCGCATCCCCAGACATTGAACTGAAGCGCTGATGTTACTGGGGTAAAACTGACTCGCAACGCATATCCTGGCTGTACGAATGGTCGCGCGCCATTCGTACTATCGTTTATCGCAGATCTGTTGATAGGCGGACAAAGCACGGCCCAATCGACGAATCCGGAGCTCAGATTGATACAAGCCTCCGATCCTGAAGCAATGGTGGCTCTGTTTTCTGCCCCGCACTCATATTTCAATCACTTAAGCAACATAGCATTGATCTCACTTGATGAGCTATGCCCGAAAGTTGGTGACGGCGTGATCAGGCGGCTGGTTGAATTTGTTTGATGCCGTCGACGAATGCAATGTCCTGAATGATCTCTGGCATGCGGTTTGATCCGTCGAGCTCCCACCATTTGCCCTGCGGCGACATCATCAGTTTGAAGGCCATGGCCAGTCCGGTCTTTCGGCTGAGGTAGCCCTTCGTTTTGCCGGTTCGATGGCGCACCGTGGCGAATGTGCTTTCTATGGCATCTGCACCAGAAACCAGGCAGACAGCCTGCACCGCAAGCTGGTTGCAGCGGACATGGTCCTCAACCATCTCGACGAATTCGTCCCGGGTCATGTAGCCTTTCGGGTCGTCCCCGTCGTATCGGTCGCCCGGCAGGACGGTCAGCACGTTCGGTGTGTTTATCCGGAACGAGTCCCAGTGCTGGGATCGCCAGTTCTGGCAGATACGGTTGCGTTGGAGAATGACCTAGTCGAACCTGGCCTCGCCGAGTACGCAGCCGACGCTCAGCCCGGCCATCCGGCTCCGATCACAACGACCTCTTGACGTTCGAGCATCGGCTGCCCTCAATGATGTGGTGTTCAGACAACCTTATCAGAAATCAGAACCAATGTCCGCTCTGCCCGCATCGGCGACGCAGGATCAGACATACTTGACGTTTGGGCCGGTAATGCGTGACGCGGCTTTCTGATCGGATTCAGAAAATCACGCTCTTCGCGTCGAAGTCTCACGACGGTTCACATGAACCCAAGCGAATTTTGGACAGGTGGCGTAGTGTGCTAACCTGTTGTCATTCTTTCTCATCGGATTTGGATTGAACGACATGGCCGACGCTTTGACTTATGTCCCCCTGCTGGACAGCGATGACGCGCTTGCGAAACACCGTTTTCGCGTGATGGACCCTGGGCACGGGGGCGAGGAAGGTCTTGAGATGCCTATGACCGGCGCCGCCGATCTGGCGGTGACGCTGGATCAGCACTTTGTCAGTTCAGTGGCCTATATACGCGATGCCAGCGGCAAGCTGAGCTGGTTTGCCGGTCTGTTCAAGGGCGGGGCCGAGGGCAGCTCGGTGGGCGTGGTGCAAGAGGCCAAGATGTTCACCACCAGCGAAATCGAAGGCCAGAAGGTCGAAATCGGCGTGGCTGTTCAGCTGCGGATCGAGGCGACCACATTCAAGAGCAACGTTCAGGTCTCGGTCCCCAACATCGCCGCCGAAGCGCAACTGGGGCTGTCACGAGCACAGATGGAGATCAGCGTGCGCGGCTATTCCGGCATTCTGGGCGACATGCTGCCGGTTCCGGCGGGAGTCGATCTGACCTCGTACACCCACTATCTGGAGGCGTTTTCCAAGCTGCAGCGCCATGTGTTCGGCGCGGGAGGCAAGGCGCATTTCTCGCCGGTCGTGCTGGGCAAGGTGGTGACTGCGGGCGCCGGGGCGACGTGATGCGGTGCCAGGCCGATTGACCGGCGTATCTTCGGGGTCGGCTACGCACTATCAGCCGAAAGATTACCATTTGGCGAGATGTGTTTTCGTTCGAAGTGAAACGGACATCCGGAAGCTGCGTGGCAGGTGGCCGGTTTGATCAAGGATTTTCGACGCGGGCCCTTGCGTGCGGGATAGGCTGGGACTGACAGTGGCCTGCGTTGACAAACCTCTCAGGGAGGAAGCTGCGGTGTCTGGGTGCTGCCTGTCCCCGCACCGTGATCCAGAGCACCGCGTCACGCTTGAAATCGACACTTTAGTCGCTTGTCCGCATGTCTTTCCGCTTGCCTCAAAGCTAAGGTGTAAGGCGTCTACAAATCTAAGGGCACCCATAAGCGCTTTGGGTGTCCGTTGAAACGGGGCTGGGTTAGTGTTGCCGGCGTCTAAAGGAAACTTTGTTTCAATAGGTTGCCAAAAATTGAAACATCATGACAGGATGGGCGAAATGGTCTAATTTTCTTGTCAAACAAAACCGAACAAAATCTCGGTGAAATCTGTGGAACAAATTGCGTTTACGTTCGAGATGGGAGTGGTTTGTGCTCTGCTGGCATTCACCGTTTTCTTGTTCGTATCCGAAATTGTCAGAATTGACCTTTCCGCAATACTGGTCCTGGTCATTGTCGGGCTTCTCAGCTATGCGCCAGGTCTTGAGAACCTCTCGGATGCCACGCATCTTTTCGATGGATTTGCATCCAACGCAGTGATTTCTATCATTGCTGTCATGATCGTTGGTGCAGGGCTGGACAAAACCGGCATCATGAACAAAGTTGCCGCCGTCATCTTGAAATACGGCGGCACGGCCGAAAACCGGGTATTGCCGATCGTTTCCGGCACCGTTGGTGTCATTTCATCCTTCATGCAGAATGTGGGCGCAGCCGCCTTGTTTCTGCCAGTCGTCAGCCGAATATCCTCAAGATCCGGAATTCCGTTGTCGCGCCTGCTGATGCCCATGGGATTTTGCGCCATTTTGGGGGGCACAATGACGATGGTTGGGTCATCACCTCTGATTTTGCTTAACGACCTGGTACTGACCGCAAATGAGGGGTTGCCCGAAGGCCAAAAAATCGAACCGTTCGGGCTTTTCTCGGTGACGCCTATCGGTGCTGTCCTGATCCTGACCGGGATCGGCTACTTTCTGCTGCTCGGACGATGGGTATTACCAGGAGACGCCGGTTCCGACAGTACCGGAACGGGGCAGGGCACGCAGGAGTATTTGCAGCGGGTCTACGGGCTCAAAGCGGATGTCTTCGAGGTGGTCGTGCCCGCGGAAAGCCCGTTGGTCGGACAGGTATTGGCGGATATCAACCACGAAAACCATCTTTACATAATCTCCACATTCTATCGCGGTAAAACTTCGATGGTTCAGGTCCTGACCGCCGAGATTGCAGCGCCCTGCAGGCTTGCGATCATCGGGAACCGGTGGACGGTTGAGGAATTTGCCCGGAAGTTCGGTCTGACCGTACTTCCGGAACTGGACATTTTCGTCGAGGAGTTTGCACCCACCAATGCCGGAATAGCCGAAGTCGTTGTGACACCTGACAGCAAGCTGATCGGAAAATGCCCGCGCGAACTTTTGTTTCGTAAAACATACGGCATGTCGCTGCTTGCAATTCACCGAGGTGAGGAAACCCTCAGCCACGTAGAAACCGAAACACATGAGTCCACACAGATCGGGCTTGAGGAATTTCGCGCAGGCGACATGCTTGTTGCACATACCAGGTGGGACAACCTGATGCGGATCAAACGGGATCCTGACTTTGTTGTTGTAACAACAGATTTTCCGCAGGATGAACTGCGCCCGCAAAAGGTCGGCTGGGCCTTGGTCTTTTTCGCGATTTCCCTGTCTTTGATTTTGTTCACCGACGTTCGGTTGTCGCTTTGTCTGCTGACCGGAGCCGCCGGAATGATGCTTACGCGCGTACTCAGCGTGGACGAGGCATACCGCGCGGTCGGATGGAACACCGTTTTTCTGCTCGCATGCCTCATACCACTGGGGCAGGCCGTGCAGAATACAGGAACCGCTGCGTGGATTGCTCAACAAATCATGATCATTTTGAACGGCTGGCCGATTTGGGCACTACAGGCCGGTGTCGCCGTTTTGGCCACTGCCTTTTCGCTCGTCATGTCAAATGTCGGGGCCACCGTACTGCTCGTGCCCCTCGCCGTTTCCATTGCGGTGGCGGCAGGTGGGAACCCGACCGTTTTTGCGCTTACAGTGGCAATCTCGACCTCAAACAGTTTCATCATCCCAACGCATCAGGTAAACGCGCTGATCATGGGGCCCGCAGGTTATAAAGTGATGGATTTCGTGCGTTCAGGCGGGGTCATGACAGTTCTGTTCCTGGTCGTTTCCCTGTTGATGCTGAACGTGGTTTACTGAGCCAAACATTCCGGCTTGCATGCGATCTCTTGTTGCGAACAGGACGCTCATCGCGTCACCCGCCCAATCGGGTCAGTATGTGACCGCTTTCTACCGTTCCGATGGCACCCGGTAAGCGACCGCCTAGGCCCTCCAAACGCGTGGCGATGAATGCGTCGGCAACTGCCTCGGGCGCGCGGCGCAACAGAAGGGATGCCGTCAGCAACAGTGCCGTTCGCTCGGCAAACCACCGGGCTTCGGCCTCGGGAGGAAGACCATTCCAGCGTTCTTCATGGGCACTCAACGCCGCATCATACCGCCTGTCCGCACCGATGCCCGCCCGCAACTCGGCCCGCAGGATTTCATTGGCCAGGGGATCGCGCGCAAGACTGCGAAGGATATCGAGACAGATCACATTGCCGGATCCCTCCCAGATACCGTTCAATGGCGCTTCGCGATAGAGCAGCGGCATAGGCGTGTCTTCGACATAGCCCATGCCACCCAACACCTCCATCGCCTCGGCAATGACGACGGGGCAGCGTTTGTTGGTGTGAAACTTGGCCAGGGCCACACTGATCCGGGCAAAGGCGCGTTCCTCGACCGAGGTGCCGTCGAATGCCTCTGCTACCCGCAGACCAAGGGTCACCGCGCCCTCCCAGTCCAGGACAAGATCGGACAGGACCGCCCGCATCAGGGGTTGGTCGATCAGCCGCCGCTGAAACGCGCTGCGATGCGTGACCCAATGGTGCGCCTCGGTCAACGCTGCGCGCATCAACCCGGCAGGGGCCATCGCTGTATCCAGACGCGTGTGATGCACCATTTCGATGATCGTGCGCACCCCGGCGCCCTCGTCCCCAAGCTGAAATCCCAGCGCGTCGTGAAATTCGACCTCGGCCGACGCGTTGGACTTGTTGCCCAGTTTATCCTTCAACCGCATGAGGTGGAGCGCGTTGCGCTCGCCGTCCAGCCAGCGCGGCAGCAGAAAACAGGTCAACCCGCCCGGTGCCTGGGCCAGTGTCAAAAACCCGTCGGACATCGGCGCCGAGCAGAACCACTTGTGCCCTCGAAGCCGCCAGTGCTCGCCATCGCGGCGTGCAACGGTGGAATTGGCGCGCACATCCGAACCGCCCTGTTTTTCGGTCATGGCCATGCCAAGGGTTGCGGATTGCTTCGCGGCGATGGGTCGGGTCGACGGATCGTAACCACGCGCCATCAGTTTCGGTTTCCACTCGGCTTCAACGTCAGGGTTCGCCGCGAGGGCCGGAATGGCGGCATAGGTCATCGTCATCGGGCAGCAATGTCCGGGTTCGACCTGACTGGCGAGATAGACCATGGCGGCATGGGTCACATGCCCGCCGGGCTGTTGGCCCCAAGCGATACCGGCATAGCCCGCGGACAGGCTGGTGTTCATAAGCTGATGATAGGCGGGGTGAAACCGGACCTCGTCCAGTCGCCGCCCACCCCGGTCAAACAAGCACAATTCCGGCAATGAGCGATTGGCCTCTCGTCCGGCCTCGCGCATCTCTGCGCTACCCATCGTTCCGCCATATCTGGCCAAGGGTTCAACCTGCCCTCCCGTATGTGTGATGTTTTCGCGCAGGACGGGATCGGTTTCCCACAGATTGCAATCGCCACGAACAGGCGGTTGGTTGTGAACCTCATGTGTGGGCAAATCAGAGCGGGCGTTGGAAAACATGGCGACCTCGCGAGGCTGGAACGCCATGCCAATGTTCTGCCCGAATGCAGAAGGGTCAAGAATTACGGCGCGTCGCCGTTACTTGGTTTCGTCTCCGGAATGGTTCGGAACCGGGTCGTATCCTGTCCCTCCCAATGGATGACAGCGCCCGATCCGCTTGGCGGCAAGCCAAGCTCCCTTGACTGCGCCATGATTTTCCAGCGCCTCAAGAGCATAGGCCGAACAGGTCGGTTGATAGCGGCAATTGAACCCGACCCACGGGCTGAAAATCAACCGATAGGCGCGCACCGGAAGGGCCAGAATATGGGCGAACGGGGACATGACCATATTTTAGCCTTTGCAGGAGTTCGTGCAAGACCTGCATATGTCCAAACATAAGAGTTGCCATATGAAAATGACAACTCTAGGTTGCTTCTTTAGGGCGTCACCACATCCAATTGGCCTGCTGACATTTTCATTTGGGGCTTATTGTTTGGCGCTTGGCCGAAATTTGTAAAACAGCGACAGTTGCGGATTGTTTGCACTGGCGCCAGACTATTCACGATGGAAGGTTTGAATATGCCGCTGGATCTTGAGTTCACGACAAGAATGGACACCAACTGCGCGTCATACTGGCGCGAGTATGCCCGTGTTTCAGGGGGGGAGTATCGCGAGTTTTCGGATGCGGTGTTCATGTACTCGAACATCCCTTTGTTCCTTTTCAACAACGTGTTTGTGACTGGGCAGAATGTGGACGCGCTGGACGAGGTTTTTGCGGCGGCGCAACATAGCATTGCGGCCAAGGGCACGCCTGTCTTGTGGCGTATTTGCCCATCTGCTGCGACAGGGGCGGTCAAGGCAAAGCTGGAACAACTGGGCCTGCAACTTGTGGGCCAGCAGCCCGCCATGCATTGCGACCTGACCGAATTCGACCCAACTGCGAAAGTCGAGGGCCTCAGGATCGAACTGATCGAGGGGCAGTCCGCGCGCCACGACTGGGCGGCGGTGGCCGCCGAAGCGTTCGAGCTTGACCCGGCGTCTTGCAAAGCGATGGCAGAAAGCGAAGGCCAGATTCCGGATTCGGCGTTGACCGAACAATGGCGGTACCTTGGGATTCTTGATGGCAAGCCAGTTGCCACCAGCGCCCTGGGAATGGCGGATGGTCTGGCGGGCGTCTTTGTCGTCGGAACCCTGCCGGAATTCCGTAACAAGGGTATCGGGACGGCGATGACGCTGCATGCCATGGCCGAAGGCAAGAAACGCGGCGCCACGTCTTCTATTCTGCAGGCGACGGATATGGGCAAACCGGTCTATGAAGAGATCGGGTTTTCAACTGTCTACAACTATGACTTTTACGTACAGGCATAGTCTGAAAATGTGAGCCATTGCGGTTCTTAAGGAAAACGCCGCCCGTTCTGGGCGGCGTCGCGTTTCAGGTATGCTGAACCATAAATTCTGGCGTTGATATCCACTGGTCAGGCGGCATCGGGAAACGCGGCATGCAGGGCGATCTCGACCATGTCGCCAAAGCTTTTTTCGCGATCTTCCGAAGGCAGGGCCGCACCGGTCAACAGATGATCCGACACCGTCAGAACAGCCAGTGCGCGGCACTTGTGGCGCGCTGCCAGAATGTAAAGTTCTGCGGCCTCCATCTCGACCCCAAGGATGCCATGACGAACCATCTGTTCGTTCAGGTCGGGGCGTTCATCATAGAAGACGTCCGACGAATAGATCCCGCCGACGTGCGTTGGCGTGCCCTTCGTTTCGGCGGCCTTGGCAGCGGATTGCAACAGTCCCCAATCCGCGCAAGGGGCAAAGTTGAGCTCACGGAGTATCCCTCGCGACGGAGTGCTCAGTGTCGTCGACGTCATCGCCAGAATGATATCACGAAGATTCACGCTGTCCTGCATGGCGCCACAAGATCCGATACGGATCAATGTTTTTGCCCCATAGTCGCGGATCAGTTCATTTACGTAAATGGACAACGACGGCATTCCCATGCCGCTACCCTGAAATGTAACACGATTTCCTTTCCAGGTGCCGGTGAAGCCAAGCATTCCGCGAACATTGTTGATCTGACGGATGTTGGTCAAAAACGTTTCCGCGGCCCATTTCGCCCGATAAGGATCGCCGGGCAAAAGAACCGTTTCGGCAATATCGCCCTTTTCCGCACCGATATGAATCGTCATTTCAAAGCGCCGTTCAGGTCAAATTTCCAGATCGGAAACATCCGCACCTGCCTTGAGGGCATCATGCACCCATTGTGGCTTGCGTCCACGCCCGCTCCACGTTTGATCCGGGTTTGCCGGATTGCGATATTTTGCTTTGGCTTTTGGGCCCTTGCCGACGCGGCGCACATCATCGGTAAGCTCGGCGAGCGAAAACCCGTGCTCTGCGGCGGCTTTTTTGACAGCTTCCAAGGCTTCACGGCGTTCCCGCTGCTCGGCCTCCTGCAAAGCGGTTTCGATGTTTCCGCGCAATTCCAACAATTCCTTGCGGGACATTTTGCCAAGGTCGATAGCCATTATTTTTCCATTTCTACAATTGCCGATCAAACGTGATGCGCCGTTTTCGCGCGCACTACGTTAATATGGGCAATTATTATTGTCTGCTAGAAAAAAATGTGGGGAAGTTTTTTATTCCGCTGCAATCTCTTTCGTTTCAACCAAAGTGATCAGATCACCCATGATGGCGTTCAACTCGAAATTCTTTGGGGTATAAACTTTTGCCACCCCCATGGTTTCGAGTTTTTTGGCATCATCGTCAGGAATGATCCCGCCAACAACGACGGGGATATGGCCCAGGCCTCCTGCGCGCAAACGCTGCATCACGTCTTCGACCAGTGGAATGTGGCTGCCGGACAGGATCGACAGGCCGATCACATGCGCGCCTTCCTCAGCCGCAGAAATCACGATTTCCTCGGGTGTCAGCCGGATGCCGTCATAGGTGATATCCATGCCGCAATCGCGCGCGCGGAATGCGATCTGCTCGGCGCCGTTGGAATGGCCGTCAAGTCCCGGCTTGCCGACAAGAAATTTCAGGCGGCGGCCCAGTTTATCGCTTACCGCATCGACGGCAGCTCGCAGATCGTCCAATCCTTCGGTCTTGTTCGAGACCGAGCCGGATACGCCAGTCGGGCCGCGATAGGTGCCATAGGCCTTGCGCATCTCTTCGGCCCATTCGCCCGTGGTCACGCCTGCCTTGGCGGCGGCAATCGAGGGTTCCATGACATTCGCGCCGGTTTTGGCGGCATCGCGCAACGCGGCAAGCGCGGCGGTCACGGCGGTATCGTCGCGCTCGGACCGCCATGCGTTCAGGCGGGCGATCTGCTCCTGCTCGACCGCGGGGTCGACGACCATGATCCCGCCATCCTCGGTCTGCAGCGGCGAGGGTTCGCCCTCGGTCCACCTGTTGACGCCGACAACAACGGTTTCATTGCGCTCGATCCGGTTCAGGCGGTCGGCGTTTGATTCCACAAGGCGTGATTTCATATACTCGATCGATGCGACCGCCCCGCCCATCGAGTCGAGGTTGCCCAACTCCGCCCGTGCACCGGATTTCAATTCTTCGACCTTGGCGTCAACGGCCGGATTCCCATCGAACAAATCGCCATATTCCAGCAAGTCGGTCTCATAGGCCAGGATCTGTTGCATCCGCATCGACCATTGCTGGTCCCAGGGCCGGGGCAGGCCCAACGCTTCGTTCCAGGCCGGCAGCTGCACCGCGCGGGCGCGCGCCTTTTTCGACAAGGTCACCGCCAGCATCTCGATCAGGATACGATAGACGTTGTTTTCGGGCTGCTGCTCGGTCAGTCCCAGCGAGTTCACCTGCACGCCATAGCGGAAACGGCGGAATTTCGGGTCGTTGACGCCATAGCGCTGTTCCAGGATCTCGTCCCACAGATCGACAAAGGCGCGCATTTTGCACATCTCGGTTACAAACCGGATGCCAGCATTCACAAAGAATGAAATGCGGCCGCAGAGCGCCGGGAAATCCTCGGCAGGGACGCGAGGCTTAAGCTCATCCAGTACCGCAATCGCCGTTGCCAGCGCATAGGCCAGCTCCTGTTCCGGTGTCGCGCCCGCCTCTTGCAAGTGATAGGAACACACGTTCATCGGGTTCCATTTCGGCACATTGGTATAACAGTACTCGGCCACGTCCGCGATCATCTTGAGCGAGGGTTTCGGCGGGCACACATAGGTGCCGCGCGACAGGTACTCCTTGATCAGGTCGTTCTGAACCGTGCCCTGCAGTTTGGAAACGTCGGCGCCCTGTTCCTCGGCCGCCGCGATATACAGCGCCAGCAACCACGGCGCGGTGGCATTGATGGTCATCGACGTGTTCATCTGTTCCAGAGGGATCTGGTCGAACAGCACCCGCATGTCCCCCAGATGGCAGATCGGCACGCCCACCTTGCCCACTTCGCCGCGCGCCAGAGTATGGTCGCTGTCATACCCGGTTTGCGTCGGCAGATCGAACGCCACGGAAAGCCCTGTCTGCCCCTTGGACAGGTTGTTGCGGTAAAGCGCGTTCGAGGCCTTGGCGGTGGAGTGACCGGCGTAGGTCCGGATGAGCCAGGGGCGGTCTTTCTGCATCTGCGTCATGGGTGAGCCTCGCATTGAATGGGCAATAATATTTCGTCAAAGCGTTCTAAATCGTAATTTTCGGGATATGTCAATTCGCTGCAATGCGGCATCGGGTGTTTCTAAAGATTGTGGCCCTGTTTGATTGGTGGCACTGTGCGGGCATGACGCGAACCGTGGAACTTCCGCTTTGGCTTTTTATCCTGATCCTGCTGTTCGCGGCGGTCACTTTCGCATCTCATTTCCTGTTTCCTTCCGTGCGCTGGTTTTTCCGGCGCAGGTTGGAACGAGCGGTCGAACGACTGAACAAAAAACTGCAGCGCCCGATCCAGCCATTCAAGCTGGCGGGGCGGCATGACATGATTCAGCGGCTGATCTATGACCCGCAAGTGGCGCGGGCCGTACAGCAAGAGGCTAAAGAAACCGGAATTCCTGAAGCGGTGGCATCCGAGCAGGCGCGCCGATACGCCCGCGAGATCGTACCTTCTTTTTCCGCCTTCGCCTATTTCAGCTTTGCGATTCGGGCGTCGCGTATGCTTGGCAATGCCTTTTACAATGTGCGCATGACGTACGAGGACGAACAGGCAGTGGCCGGGATCGATCCGGATGCGACAGTCGTTTTCGTCATGAATCACCGCAGCAACATGGACTATGTGCTGATAACCTATCTGGCCGCCGAACACTCGGCGCTGTCTTATGCGGTTGGCGAATGGGCCAGGGTCTGGCCGCTCAGCGGTTTGATCCGTGCCATGGGCGCGTATTTCATCCGGCGAAAATCGGGCAGCGACCTGTACCGCCAGGTTCTGGCGGCCTATGTCCGCCACGCCACCGAGGCGGGGGTGACGCAAGCCATGTTTCCCGAAGGAGGACTGAGCCTGACCGGCGGGCTGGGACGCCCCAAGTTGGGGCTTTTGAAATACATTATCGAAGGGGTCGACGCGGGGGGTAAGGATGTCGTCTTTGTCCCCGTCGCCCTGAACTATGATCGGGTGCTGGAAGACACCATTCTGACCGCTGCCGCATCGCGCAAGGAACGGCGGTTCCGGGCAAGGATCGGCGTTATCACGGGATGGATGCTCAAACAGGTCTGGCGTCGTGTGACAGGGCGGTACCGGAGGTTCGGGTTGGCCTCGGTACGCTATGGCCTGCCCTTGTCGCTTTCCGCGTTTCGAGCGGAACATCCTAAGGATCTGACGACGGAACTGGCGCGCGACCTGATGAAGCGGATCGGGTCGGCCGTTCCTGTGGTTCCGGGGCCATTGGCATGCTGGCTGATCCTAAAAAACGGCGACATGAACGAAGCCGAACTGACGTCCGAAGTTACACGGATGATGGAGGAACAAGGTATGGTGCCAGACCAGATCAACGGATCGGTCGCGTTTGCCATCGGTCAGTTGGTAGATCGGCGCATTTTGCTGCGCAACGGAGATATCATCTCGGCGTCGGTCGAACGGCGCGACCTGACTCTCTACTACGGACAGTCGATTGCACATCTCTTCGCAAAGGGTAATGCAGGCAATGCCGCGCATGCAAAATAACTTTCTGCAGTCGCAGGGTCATAAAATTTCAAAAACACACCGAAAATCTATTGCATTGTTACCCGGCGGCCAATATCTCATCCATTGAGAACCGCGATTCTGCATTGCGGCAACAGAATAGAAAGAAGGAGGCCATCATGGCTTTGGATACCGACAGCGGCATTGCGTCGTACGAGGCGCCTGAAAAAGACCTCTACGAAATGGGCGAAATCCCTCCGATGGGCTATGTGCCCAAGCAGATGTACGCTTGGGCTATTCGCAAAGAGCGTCATGGCGAACCGAATACGGCGATGCAGCAGGAAATCGTGGACGTTCCCCAACTGGACAGCCACGACGTACTGGTCCTCGTGATGGCGGCAGGGGTCAACTACAATGGCGTCTGGGCCGCTCTGGGCAAGCCGATCAGCCCCTTTGACGGCCACAAGCAACCTTATCATATCGCCGGTTCCGATGCCGCCGGAATCGTCTGGGCCGTCGGCGACAAGGTCAAGCGCTGGAAGGTCGGGGACGAGGTGGTGATCCACTGCAACCAGGACGATGGCGACGACGAGGAATGTAACGGCGGCGATCCGATGTATTCACCCAGCCAGCGGATCTGGGGGTATGAGACACCGGACGGTTCGTTCAGCCAGTTCACCCGCGTTCAGGCGCAACAGTTGATGCCGCGCCCCAAGCACCTGACCTGGGAAGAAGCGGCGTGCTATACGCTGACGCTGGCGACCGCCTATCGTATGCTATTCGGTCACGAGCCGCACGACCTGAAGCCGGGTCAGAACGTTCTGGTCTGGGGTGCGTCCGGCGGTCTGGGGTCCTATGCGATCCAGCTGATCAACACCGCGGGGGCCAACGCGATCGGCGTGATCTCTGACGAGAGCAAGCGTGAGTTCGTCATGGGCCTTGGCGCCAAGGGCGTGATCAACCGGCGCGATTTCAACTGCTGGGGCCAGCTGCCGACAGTCAACACGCCCGAATATGCAGAGTGGTTCAAAGAAGCCCGCAAGTTCGGCAAGGCGATCTGGGACATCACCGGCAAGGGCGTGAATGTCGACATGGTGTTCGAGCATCCGGGCGAAGCGACATTCCCGGTGTCGTCCTTTGTCTGCAAAAAAGGTGGCATGGTCGTTATCTGCGCAGGCACCACGGGTTTCAACCTGACCTTTGATGTGCGCTATATCTGGATGCACCAGAAACGCCTGCAGGGGTCGCACTTTGCTCACCTCAAACAGGCGGCGGCAGCCAACAAGCTGATGCTTGAACGCCGGCTTGATCCCTGCATGTCCGAGGTGTTCGCCTGGGCCGATCTGCCCGAGGCGCACATGAAGATGATGCGCAACGAGCACAAGCCCGGCAATATGTCGGTTCTGGTGCAATCGCCCCGCACCGGGCTGCGCACACTCGAAGAAGTTCTGGACGCGCGCGGCTGATCCGGAAATGCCACAAGGAAAAGCACCCGCGAATCACGCAAGTGACTCGCGGGTGCTTTCTTTTCCATTCCCGGGTGAATGGTTCCAGAGCTTTGCCCTCAGATAGCTCGCTATTTTTGGGGAATGGAAACCGGTGAATATCTTTCGGAAAGCTGCTCATGCTATGGTTGTGTTAACCCTTCGTTAACCATTCCGGAGAGAGTCTGATGCAGCATAATGAGTGGATACTGGACGTTCTTTCCGACCTCAGAACTTTCGCCGCTGCGAACGGGTTGAATGTGCTGGCCGAACAGCTTGACGACACCAGGCTGATCGCGGCCGCCGAGATTGCGTCTGGCAAAAAAGAGGTACGGGCGCCCGCGCATGCGAAAGAAGGTCGATTTGAACCAGGTCCTAGAGGAGTTGGACAACAGCAGCACGCTTGAAGACCTCGAACGGGTTGCCGACGCACTCCGGGACAGACTGGGTATTGATCACATAATCTATCATTGGGTAGACGGCGCCGGGGACCAATATGGGTGCACCACCTATCCCGACATCTGGGCGGACCGCTATCTTGAGCGGAACTATCATCGGATTGACCCGGTGATTTTGGGATGCTTCCAACGTTTCCACCCTGTTGATTGGAAGAAGCTGGACTGGTCGGGCAGGGTGCAGAAAGCGTTTCTGAAGGACGCTTTGCAGCACGGGGTCGGAAACCAGGGCTATTCCATCCCGATCCGGGGTCCAAATGGCCAGTTCGCGCTGTTCACGGCCAACCACAACTGTGACGACGAAACCTGGAGCAGGTTCACTGAAGCGCATGGGCGAGACCTGATCCTGATCGCGCATTACTTCAACCGAAAAGCGCTGGAATTCGAAAGTGGTCAGCATCCGGAACCAAACCGGGCATTGTCACCACGGGAAGTGGACGCAATGACCTTGCTGGCCCTGGGCTACAACCGTGCTCAGGTTGCGCATTCCCTGTCGATTTCAGAGCACACATTGCGTGTCTACATCGAAAGCGCCCGATTCAAGCTGGGGGCACTGAACACCACTCATGCCATCGCCACCGCGATGAGCAGGGGATTAATAGTGGTTTAACGCCCGCGCGCCCTGATGACAGGATTTTAACCATAGCTTTGTACCCCCTTTGTTCTCAAGTGAACGACGAGGGGAATCGTTATGTTGCGCTATGTCTACGCAGATGAACTGCACAAGTTTCCGAAATTGGCCGAAGGCATGTTTCGCGATCGGGCGGACCAGTTCAAAACCCGGCTGGGCTGGGATGTTCACGTCAATGAAAAGGGGGAGGAACGGGACAACTACGACGACCTGAACCCCCTTTATGTCATCTGGGAAGAAGAAGATGGCAGTCACGGCGGGTCAATGCGTGTTCTGCCAACCACCGGTCCCGTCATGGTCAACGATATCTTTGGGCATCTGACCGGTGGCGCGCCGATTTGTAGCCCGTTGATCTGGGAAGTCACCCGGTTCTGCCTGTCCCGCGATGCCAGCCCGCGAACCGCCGGTGCGATCATGCTCAGCGGTGGCGAGATCATGGAAGGTTTCGGCCTGACCCACATCGCCGGGGTTTTTGACGCCCGGATGGTGCGGATCTATTGCCTGATCGGGTCATCCCCGGTCATTCTGGGGTCCGAAGGAACCGGGCGTGATCAGATCTCTGTCGGGTTGTGGCCCTATTCGGCAGAGGATTGCATGCGTGTTGCCGAACGTGCGGGCATCTCACGCGAATTGTCGCGGATGTGGTTCAACACGGCCTTCGGCAAGGCGCAGCAGCCCCGGTTCGCCCAAAGCGCCTGAACCTGTCGCACAATTGGTGTCTGGTGATGGCTGGCGCGGCCCTGTAGGGTCGCGCCATGTCCTTGCCACAAGTGAAATTTTCCGACGATCAGGCCACCGCCTATGACAGCATCGCCGAGATGCTGCGACTGGCCGGAGTCGATCTGGATGACGACTCCCTGCTGAAATCTCCGGGTGACGGAAAGTCTGGCGTCATGGCCGTGATCGGCAAGGCCGGATCGGGTAAAACACTATTGCTGGCCCAGCTTTACAAGGCCTTGGCCGACGCTGGTATCAACGTTGTCTCGGGTGACTATGAAAGTCGCAAATCGCGTGACAAACGGTCGCTGGCAATTCTCGCGCCGACGAACAAGGCCGCCAGTGTCTTGCGCCTGCGCGGGGTCCCGGCCACGACCATCCATCGCATTCTCTATACTCCCGTCTACGACCCTGAATACGAACGCATTGCCGAGTGGCTCGAAGGCAATGACGAGCGCCCCGAGATCGAGGGGTTGACCGATGAGGCCCTGGATCGCGCCGCCGCGTTTTATTCCAGGAACAAGTCCATCCCCGGTGCGCTGGCAGCCGCCGGTTTGCGCGGGTCCGATTTCATCACCGGTTGGAAACGTCGCGAAGAGCCCCTGGATATCGGTTTCGTGGACGAAGCCTCGATGCTGGATGACCGACAATTCGAGGATTTGAAGGAAATTTTCCCAACACTTCTGTTGTTCGGTGATCCGGCCCAGCTGGCCCCGGTCAACCAGTCTGGCTCAATGGTGTTCGACGGGCTGCCAGAGCCGCGCAAACTGACGCTCAGCCGCATTCACCGTCAGGACGCGGACAACCCCATCCTTGATCTCGCACACGCCCTTGCAGACCCGCAGATGGGGTTCGAAGAGTTCGAGCGCCTGATCGAAGACACCGCGCGCCGGGACGATCGCGTGGTGTGGGGCCAGCGGGTCGAGGTCGATCTTATGGCGCGCAGCCCGGTTCTGGTCTGGCGCAATGCAACGCGCATTCGGCTGATCAATGCCTTTCGCCATGTTCACGGTGCACCCGAGACCGAACTTTTGGAAGGTGAACCACTGATCTGCGACGGGATCGAGCTGCCCTTGAAACACCGCAAGAAGCGCCTCGATCTTGAGGCGCGCGGGCTGATCAAGGGGGCTCAGGTGATCTATCTGGGGCCGGGGCGCAAGGCAGGTTTTTCACGATTGCACGTGATCGGGGCCGAAGACCCGCAGGTCAGCGCCGCTTCGATCGTCAAGATCGAAAAACCGGACGAAGAGGAACCGTTCATCCCCTATGCCGCCCGTATGGGGGCGACGTTTCTGCACGGCGCGGCGGTGACGATTCACAAGGCACAAGGCTCGCAATGGGAAACGGTTCAGGTCTTTGCCCCCGACATTTATGCCGCGGCACGCATGGGGCGCACCGAAGCGGGCCAGCCCTTGTGGAAGCGGCTGGCCTATGTGGCGATCACCCGCGCGCAAGAGCGGCTGATTTGGGTGGTGCGCAACAGGCTGTCAAAACCGACCCATCCGCTACGGGTGGATGACCTGCGTCTGATCGCTACGCCGGAACTGACATTGGAGGCGGAAGAGACATGAAAACGATCATCGTGACCGGCGCCAGCTCGGGCATTGGCCGGGCAACGGCAGAGTTGTTTCTGGCCGAAGGCTGGCATGTCGGACTGCTGGCGCGACGCGGCGACGTTCTGGACGAATTGGCTGAGGGGCAGCCCAACGCCTTGCCATTGGTCGCGGATGTGACCGACCCACACGCCGTGGTGGCCGCGTTTCGCAGGTTTGTCGACCGGGTTGGGCGGCTGGACGTCCTGTTCAACAATGCCGGGATCTTTGCAAGGGGCGGTACAATTGAGCAAATTGCGCTTCAGGACTGGTACAATTCGGTCAATGTGAACCTGAACGGCATGTTTCTGTGCGCCCGCGAAGCGTTTGCCGCGATGCGCAAACAGTCTCCGCAAGGGGGGCGGATCATCAACAACGGCTCCATTGCTGCGCATGTACCCCGCCCGAATTCGGTGCATTACACGGCCACCAAACACGCCATTACCGGGCTGACCCGGAGCCTGTCACTGGACGGAAGGCCGTTCGGTATCGCCTGCGGTCAGATCGATATCGGCAATGCACGCACGCCAATTGTACAAGGGCTGGTGGAGGCCGCCCAGGCCGACGGGCGAGAGCCAGATCCCACGATGGCGGTCGAGGATGCCGCGCGTTCGGTTCTGCACATGGCCAGCCTGCCGCCCGAGGCGAATGTTCAGTTCATGACCGTCATGGCCACGACCATGCCTTATATCGGTCGGGGTTAGTTATTGCGTAGCAACCGGAACGCGGTCGAGGCTCCCCAACCGGCTGCAATGGCAATTGCCAGGGACATCAGGCCATAGAAAATTGGTTGTTCGCGGGACATGGTATACAGGATGCGTTCCAGCCCTACCTTGCGCACGTCAATGGTGGTTTCAAATTCCGAAATCACCTCGCCCTCACGAGTCAGGAAAATGCGCGCCACATAGTCCCCTTCGGTCAAGTCGGCGGGCATGTCGATGGACGTTCTGAACAAGGTCTGCTCGTCCACGGCCACCGTGTTTTCGCGGATCGAATAAAGATGCGCATGCTCGCGAATGCGGACCACGGCATCGGCAAAGGACTGTGCCCCACGGATGTGCATTGCCGCGCCGACCGAGCGAATGGCGCGTTCGATTGAGATGCGGTAGCGCAGATCCTCGGTATCTGTGATCACCTCGTCGATTGGTGCGCTGGTCGCTACTGCATAAAAACTGGGTGCGGAATCGACCAGAACGCTGTCGACGTTGACCCAGATGCCGAACTTCTTCTCTTTCCGTCGTACCAGCACTGGTTCGGAGGGGCCAGAGACCGCCACGATGACCTGAAGTGGCGCACCGGCAGGAATTGGTGTCTCTCGCTTCACGGCACCAAAGATCAGAATTTCGGAGCCATTGAAGTCAGCGGTGATGGCCACACGATCCTGACTAAGTCCCAGAACAACGGTTTCCTGCGCTGCAGAGGCGGGTATGGCTAATAAAAACAAGACAAAGAAAAGGCGCAACATGTCAGTGACCCCCGCTTGCGCCGAGCGAGTACAATTCGGTGGGCTGCAACAACAGATCAAGCGCCAGCTTGCCGCAGACAGCAAGAACCATCAAAGCCAGAAGAATTCGCAATTGCTCGGCTTTCATGCGCGCACCGATTACAGTCCCGAACTGGGCGCCGATGACACCGCCGACCAACAACAGAACGGCCAGAACGACATCCACGGTATAGTTCGTGGTTGCGTGCAACATGGTTGTAAAGGCGGTCACGAAAATGATCTGAAATAGCGAGGTTCCAACCACGACCTTGGTCGGCATGCCAAGCAGATAGATCATGGCGGGAACCATGATGAAGCCACCACCAACGCCCATGATTGCCGACAGCACGCCGACAAACAGGCCGACGATCAGAGGTGGTATCACGGAGATATAGAGACCCGAGGTGCGAAAGCGCATCTTGAGCGGCATCGCGTGGATCCAGCCGCGCTGACGCCGTTTTGCCGGAGTGCCGCCGGATTTGCGGGATTTCCGAATAGCGTTCAGGCTTTCGATGAACATCAGCCCGCCGATGATGCCAAGGAACACCACGTAACAGAGCTTGACGAGCAGATCGACCTGACCGAGGCTTTTGAGGTAGTTGAACACCACCACGCCCAAGGCAGCGCCGGTCAACCCCCCTATCAGAAGAACCGTACCCATCTTGAGATCGACGGTTTTTCGTCGGAAATGCGCCAGCACACCCGAGAAGGATGAGGCGACGATCTGGTTCGCCTCTGTGGCGACCGCAACCGCAGGCGGGATGCCGATGAAGAACAACAGCGGCGTCATCAAAAAGCCGCCGCCAACACCGAACATGCCGGACAAAACGCCAACCATTCCCCCCAGCCCCAGCAGGAGGAACGCGTTGACGGAAACTTCGGCGATAGGAAGGTATATCTGCATACCCTCTTAGAACCGCAACCGTTGGCAAAATCAACTGCCCATGCTGCCGCGCAGCGATCAGGACTGATTTACGATCCCGAACTGGCCTTATCAGCGTTCCTTTACATAGGGTTCGCCACCTGCGCGCGGCGGAATGGCCTTGCCGACGAAGCCTGCAAGAATCACGACAGTCAGGATGTAGGGCAGGGCGTCCATGACCTGCACCGGGATCACGATCCCGCCAAGGTCGATATTCTGAAAGCGCAAGGCGATGGCCTGTAACAGGCCGAACAGCAGGCAGGCCCACATTGCATGCCAGGGTCGCCACTTGGCAAAGATCAGCGCCGCGAGAGCGATAAAGCCCCGCCCGGCGGTCATATCCTTGACGAACCCGGCCTGCAGCGCAGTCGCCAGATAGGCCCCGGCAATACCGCAGAGCACACCGCAGATTGCCACCGCGGCATAGCGCAGGCCGACGACTGATACGCCGGCGGTATCAACCGCCGCCGGGTTTTCGCCCACCGCGCGCAGTCGCAGGCCGAAGCGTGTCCGGAAGAGAATCCACCAGGTCGCAGGTACGGCCAGGAAAGCGACATAGACCAGAATGGAATGGCCTGAGAGGAGCTCGGCATAGATCGGTCCGACAACCGGCACATTGGCGATGGCGTCGGCAAAGGGCCAGTTGATGGGTTCAAATCGTCCACCGCCGAACAGAGAGGGCGTGCGCCCGCCCTGTTGGAACCAGTCCTGCGCCACCAGAACGGTCATGCCTGCGGCCAGAAAATTGATCGCCACACCAGAAATCAGCTGGTTGCCCCGGAACGTGATCGAGGCCATACCGTGCAGTCCGGCCAGTACCATGGAAGATGCAATACCTGCCAGCAATCCCAGCCAGACCGAGCCGGAAACCGCAGCCACGGCGGCCGAGAAAAAAGCAGACATCAGCATCTTGCCTTCAAGACCGATGTCAAAGATGCCGGCGCGTTCTGAATAGAGGCCTGCCAGGCAGGCCAGCAGCAGCGGGGTGGACAGTCGAACCGTCGAATCGAGTATCTGGATGATCGTCAGGAAATCCATCAGGCCGATCCTTTCCGCAATCCGAGAAACAGTTTTTCAAGCGGTGCGCGAACCATGTTGTCCAGCGCGCCTGTAAACAGGATTACCAACGCCTGAATGACGACGATCAATTCGCGAGGGATCGATGTCCATAGCGCCAACTCCGCGCCGCCCTGATAGAGAAACCCGAACAGGATCGCAGCCAGGAACACACCAAAGGGGTGCGAGCGGCCCATCAACGCCACGGCGATACCGATGAAACCCGCGCCTTCGGTCGAGTTGAGCACCAGACGCTCGGCCTCACCCATCACGTTGTTGGTCGCCATAAGTCCGGCCAGGGCACCTGAAATCAGCATTGAAACGATTGTGATCCGTACCGGTGAAATTCCGGCATAGAGCGCGCCGGTCTCCGAATGGCCATAGGCCCGGATTTCATAACCCAGCCGGGTACGCCAGATCAGCGCCCAGACCACGACGCAGGCGATAACTGCGACGATCAGCGAGATATTCGCAGGCGCAGCCTTGGAAAAGTTGATGCCGATCGGGGCCAGCAGTTCATGCAGGGTCGGTAAGTGGACCGCCTCTGGGAACCGTTTTGTCGCCGGGTCCATCGACCCTTCGGGTCGCATCACATTGACCAGCATGTAATTCAGGAAGGCCGCGGCGATGAAGTTGAACATGATCGTTGTGATCACGATGTGGCTGCCCCGCTTTGCCTGCAGATAGGCCGGGATCGCGGCCCATGCGGCGCCAAAGATCATCGAGGCGGCGCAGGCGGCGAGCAATGCGACGGACCAGTGCGGCCAAGGTATATAAAGACACACAAGGGCCACGCCCAGACCGCCCAGCATCGCTTGCCCCTCGCCGCCGATGTTGAACATCCTCGCGTGAAAGGCCACGGCAACCGCAAGGCCGGTGAAGATGAAGTTGGTGGCATAGTAGAGCGTGTAGCCCCAGCCATAGGTTGACCCGAGCGCGCCGGAAACCATCAGCTTGACCGCCGCAACAGGGTCTTCGCCGATGCCGAGGATGACAAGGGCCGAAAGGATCGCGGCCAGGATCAGGCTGATCAAAGGGATCAGGACCACATCGGCCCATTTGGGCATCTTCTCCATCTTAAGCGGCCTCCCCGGCGACACCGGCCATCAAAAGGCCAAGTTCTTTTTCATCCGTTTCCTGTGGCAGGCGTTCGCCCATGATGTGCCCGTCAAACATCACCGCGATACGGTCGGAAAGCGAGAATATCTCCTCCAGCTCGACAGAGACCAGCAAAATGGCTTTGCCCTGGTCGCGCAGGGCGACGATCTGTTTGTGAATGAACTCGATGGCCCCGATATCGACCCCACGCGTCGGTTGCCCGACTAGCAGCAATTCGGGATTGCGCTCGATCTCGCGCGCCACGACGATTTTCTGCTGGTTCCCGCCTGAAAAACTTTTGGCTGCAAGCCAACCGTCAGCGGGACGAACGTCGAATTTCTCGATCTTGCGCTCGGTATCGGCGCGCAGAGCGGCGTTGTCCATGAAAATGCCACGCTGATAGGCCGGGTCGCGGTGATACCCGAAGGCCACGTTTTCCCAGGCGTGAAAATCCATGATCAACCCTTCGCGCTGGCGGTCTTCGGGGACATGCGCGACACCCTGGGCGCGACGTGCTTGCCCATCGGCCCCATGGCCAGACAGCGTCAGTGGTTGGCCATTTAGGCGGATCGTGCCGGTGGCGGGGCGCATACCGCCCAGCACCTCCAGTAACTCGGACTGGCCATTTCCGGCAACGCCCGCGATGCCAAGGATTTCTCCGGCGCGGACGGTCAGATCGATACCCTTCACGCGCTCGACACCAGTTTCGTCGGTGACGCGCAGGTTTTGGATTTCCAGGATCGGGTTGCCGGGCTGCGCCGGTGCCTTGTCTACGCGCAACAAAACTTTGCGGCCAACCATCAGCTCGGCCAGGTGTTCAGGGTTGGTTTCCGATGTTTTGACGGTGGCCGTCATCTCGCCCCGGCGCATCACCGAGACGGTATCGGTCGCCTCCATGATTTCACGCAGCTTGTGGGTGATCAGGATAATGGTTTTTCCTTCTTCCCGAAGGCGGTGGAGAATGCGGAACAGTTGATCAGCCTCGGCCGGAGTCAAAACGCCTGTGGGTTCGTCTAGAATCAGGATTTCCGCCTTGCGATAGAGCGCTTTGAGGATTTCCACCCGCTGTTGCATGCCAACGCCGATCTCGTCGATGCGTTTGTCGGGGTCGACGAACAACTCGTACTCTTCCTCAAGCGCTTTCAGCTCTTTTCGCGCCTTGGCCAGAGAAGGGGCCAAAAGCCCGCCATCTTCGGCGCCCAAAACGATGTTCTCCAGAACGGTAAAGTTCTCGACCAGTTTGAAATGCTGGAACACCATCCCGATGCCCGCGGCGATGGCGGCCTGGCTGTCGGGGATCTCGGTTTTTCGTCCGTTGATCCAGATCTCGCCTTTGTCGGCTTTGTAGAAGCCGTAAAGAATACTCATCAGCGTGGACTTGCCTGCGCCGTTTTCTCCGATGATCCCGTGGATCGTTCCGGGGGTGACGCTAATGGAAATGTCCTTGTTTGCCTGGACCGGCCCAAAGGCCTTGGATATCCCTTTGAGCTCGATTGCGGGGGCGGTCATATCTTGTCCTCATGGCCAAAAGGGCCGTTTGCCAGCCTGGGCTGACAAACGGGAATTTGGGAGTAGGGCAAAGGGGCTGCCCTGCCTTGGATTAGAAGCTCAATGCAGGGCAGCTGTCGTTTTCGTAATAGCTGACCACGCTCACGTTTCCGTCGATGATATCCTGACGAGCTTTGTCAACCGCGGCTTTCATCTCGCCGGAAACGAGCGGAGCATTGTTGTCATCCATCGCGTATCCAACACCCTCGTCGGCCAGACCCATGGTGAAAACACCGGTTTCAACGTCGGCACCGGCTTTCATCGCGTCATAAACGGCGACGTCAACGCGCTTGAGCATCGAGGTAAGCACCTTGCCCGGGTGCAGGTGGTTCTGGTTGCTGTCCACGCCGATCGACAGGATACCTTCGTCGGCGGCGGTTTGCAGAACGCCAACGCCAGTACCGCCAGCGGCCGCGTAGATCACGTCGGCTCCCTGGCTGATCTGTGCCTTGGTCAGTTCAGAGCCTTTGACCGGGTCGTTCCATGCTGCCGGAGTGGTGCCTGTCATGTTCGCCACGATCTTGATGTCGGGATTTACGGCCTTGGCGCCCTGCGCATAGCCGCAGCCAAAGTGACGGATCAGCGGGATGTCCATACCACCCACGAACCCGACGGTTCCGGACTTCGAGGCCATGGCCGCCATCATCCCGACCAGATACGATCCTTCGTGCTCGGCAAAACTTACCTGACGGATATTCGGCGCATCCAGCCAGTTCACGTCGACAGCGACAAACTTAGTGTCGGGATAGTCGGGCGCCACGGCTGCCAGCGGATCGGCCATTGCAAAACCCATTGTGATTACCGGGTTGGCACCCGCTTCGGCAAAGCGGCGCAGGGCTTGTTCGCGCTGGGCTTCGGACTGAAGCTCAATCTCGCGGAAACTACCGCCGGTTTCCTCGGCCCAACGCTGGGCACCGTTGAACGCGGCCTCGTTGAACGATTTGTCGAATTTTCCGCCCAGATCGAAAATCAGGGCCGGTTCGGCGAGCGCGGCGCCTGCGGTCATGGCGACGGCGGCCGCTGCACCCATCAAGGATTTCATGAGGGTCATATGTTACTCCCGTTGTTTTGTTATCGGTCCGAGGTTGGGAATTTCCCGAAGCCTCGCACAAAGCGAGCAGAACTGCTGTGGTGCTGGCAATTAAGGCCGTTTGCAGCGGCGCTGGTCAACCGCTTTTTCACTGATTTTTGACCATATGGTCTGAAATCACCCCCTTGCCGCTAGGGCAGGTCACGCTGCATCAGCATCGCGTCGGCGTTCTCGCTGTTTTCGCGTCGGTAGTACCCCCGACGCATGCCGCAGATGGAATAACCGCAGAGGTTGTAGAGTGCAATGGCCGGAGTGTTGTCAGCGGCAACATCCAGAAAGGCGCGAGTTGCTCCCAGAATTGCCGCTTGCTTGTGCCAATGCTTCATGCAGGCCAAGGCTAGATGTTGACGTTGGTGTTCCGGGTGGGTCGCAATGGTCAGCAGTTCGGCCTCGCCTGCGATTACCTGATACAATGCGAAACACCGTTCGTCACCAATGGTATGCGTGAAGGGATTGGTAAGTAGACTTGCGAATTCCCCTGCACTCCACGGTCGGGATTGCGTGAATGCCACCGCGTGAGTCGCGGCCATCTGCTCGGGTGTCATCCGTCCAGCAAAATCGGTGGCACATCGCTGGACGGCGCCGCGTCGGCCGGTCGAATGTACAGCGGTGCGGGTGGTAGTGTGCTGCTCTCCCATCGGGTGGCCGCGATGCGGGCGATGCCTTCGGCGACGATGGCAGGAGAAACCTCGGAAAATAGTGGACCGTACGAAATAGCGTCGTCACGCGGCATCAATGCCGGGTGAGAGCCTGCGGGATGCAGATAGATCTGGTCACGCGGGGCCGGGATGGCTACCAGATGCCCTTCGGGCGCGCTGGACGCGTGAGATTCGAAGCCTGAAACGCCAACTGCGGGTATGCCCAATCCCAGCGAAAGGCCGCGTGCGGCGGATACCGATATTCGAATACCCGTGAAATTTCCGGGCCCGATGCCCACGCCAATGGCCGTCAGATCGCGCCATTTGGCGTTGTTTTGCCAGAGAAGCTCCTCCAGTAGCGGCATCAGCCGTTCGGCCTGGCCGCGCGTCATGGCCTCGGCAGTAGAAGCGATGATGTTTGATCCCTGCAACAAAGCGGCCGCGCAATGCGCGGCCGATGTGTCAAAACCGAGGATCAGGCGATCAGACGGCAACAGGCCGAACCTCGGTCACTTCGGGAATATAGTGGCGCAACAGGTTTTCGATTCCCATCTTCAGTGTCAAGGTGGACGACGGGCATCCCGCACAGGCGCCTTGCATGTGCAGATAGACAACGCCCCGATCGAACCCGTGGAATGTTATGTCCCCACCATCTTGCGCAACGGCAGGTCGAACTCGGCTGTCCAGCAATTCCTTGATTTGGTTGACGACCTCGGCATCTTCGCCATCGTGATCGGCATGGCCCGAGGCGGTAGAGGCATCGGCGCCCATCACCGGCTGACCTGATTGATAGTGTTCCATCACCGCGCCCAGTATCGCGGGTTTGATGTGATCCCATTCAATCCCGTCTGCCTTGGTGACGGTTACGAAATCGTTGCCGAAAAACACGCCAGTGACGCCATTCACCGAGAATATCCGCGCCGCAAGCGGGGATTTCAATGCTGCGTCAGCTGTAGGAAAATCGGCAGTTCCCGCTTCCAGAACCGTCTGGCCGGGCAGGAATTTCAGGGTCGCCGGATTCGGGGTCGATTCGGTCTGGATGAACATGGCAGCACTCCGTTTCGCTTGGCATTGATATGCGGGCAGAACCAAGGGAAGTCAATATTTGGAACGATTCTAAAAGGTGGCGGCATGTGCGAGCGCCTGATCCAGCCGATCATCACCCCAATATAGCTCATCCTCGACTAAAAAGCTGGGTGCACCGAAGATGCCAAGCGTTTTGGCCTTGGCGACCTGTTCAAACAAAGTCGACTTAATCTCGGGTGACGTGCTCCGCTCCAGCAGGGTGTCCGGCAAATCCGCCGCAGCAAGGCAAGCGGTCAGAACAGAAGGTTTTGAGATATCCTGCCCAATTCCGAACTCGGCGTCGAATACGGCCCGAACAAACGGACCTGCCTTGCCCAATTCCCGGGCTGCCAATGCGATGCGAGCAGCAGCCAGCCCATTTTGCGGGAAGGGATCAGGTCGCACAAATGGTAACTCGCGCGTCGCGCTCAGGCGCTCCAGATCCCGCCACATATAGCGGCCTTTGGCGGGATACAGGTTGAAGGGCGAATTGTCCCATCCCTGTTCGGCAAAAATCGGACCCAAAAGAAACGGCTGCCAATCCACTGCTACGTCGTGCTTGGCCGCCGCCTCTACGATTCGCATGGCGCTGAGATAGGAGTATGTCGAGGCGAACTCGAACCAGAATTGAATGCGCCTCTTCATCCGCTTGCCTCAGGTGATTTCTTCGAGCTTCTCCTTGCTCAGATCGCCCGGAACGATGGTGATTGGGATTGGCAGGCTTCCAGAATTACGGGTCAGTTGCGTGACCAGTGGACCGGGGCCTTTCTTGTCGGTCCCGGCACCCAGAACCAGAACGCCGATTTCCGGATCAGTCTGTACATGTTCAATGATTTCCGGCACCGCCTCGCCTTCGCGGATTGCCAGTTCCGGTTCAATCCCCTGCTTGTCCCGCATCCATTTGGCGAACACTTCGAAATGCGCATGGATACGCTCGCGCGCTTCTTCGCGCATCACCTCACCTACACCGATCCAGTGGTTGAATTCGTCTGGCGGTATGACCGACAGAATTGTCACGCCACCACCGGTGTGCGCCGCACGCATTGCGGCAAAGCGCATGGCGTTCAGACATTCGCGACTGTCATCCAGGACGACAAGGAACTTACGCATGTATTACCTTTCAGTTTGCGGCGATCATGCCGCAGCAAAGAGCAAGTGGCAACTGACAGCGTTCAAGCAATCACCCGTTTGACGCGGCCCAGTCCCAATACAACTCGCGTGTTCGACGGGCGATAGGTCCAACTTGGAATTGTGTTTCGTCCAGTGCAGTGACCGGCGTGACCTTGTTCATGTTGCCGGACATGAACACTTCGTCCGCCTCGTGGAAATCGGCAAAAGTCAGAACCTTTTCATGCACTGTCACCCCATCGGCGCGAAGGTTTTTCATATGTCGCGCACGAGTGATCCCAGCCAGAAAAGTGCCGTTGGCGATGGGAGTAAACACCTCGCCATCCTTGACCATGAAGATGTTTGCCGTTGCCGTTTCGGCCACGTTGCCCATTGCATCAGCCACTAAAGCGTTGGAAAACCCTTTTGACCGCGCCTCGCGAACCATGCGGGCGTTGTTGGGATAAAGGCACCCGGCCTTGGCGTTGACAACGGCATCCTCCAATACCGGGCGGCGGAAATGGGTCTTCGTCAGTGTCGCCGCAGCCGTTGCAGGCGCCATGGGGATTTCTTCGAGGCACACGGCAAAAGCAGTGCTGTCCTCTTTGGGGGCAATGGTCGAGGTATCACCATCAATCGCCCAATACATAGGCCGGATATAGACCGCCTTGTCGGGGCCATAGGGTTTTAGTCCCTCACGGATGATTTGAACCATGTCCTCGACACTTACCGAGGGCGTGAGCATCAGCGCCTCGGCCGAGCGATTGGTGCGGGCACAATGGGCATCCAGATCAGGAGCCAACCCATCGAAATACCGCGCCCCGTCGAATACTGAAGAGCCCAGCCAGGCCCCGTGATCGGCTGCATGCATGATCGGAGTGTTTCCGTCATGCCAGGTGCCATTGAAATATGTGCGGATATTAGTGCCGGCGGCCATCTCTCACTCCCTCGTTTGCGCGAAAGGTAGGGCGGAGTGGGTCAGGGGTCCAGACCTTTTTCAGATCACCATGGGCAGAACCTCACGTTTGACCATGGTTCGCAACGCGAAATTTGACCGTAAATTTCTGATGCCCGGAATCTGCATCAAGCGATTTTCAAGAAAAGCGTCGAAGGCCGACAGATCGGCGGCGACCACCCGCAGCAGGATATCTCGCGACCCGGTCATGAGGTAACATTCCATCACCTCTTCGCAGCGCCGGATCGCGCGTTCGAACGCATCGATGGCCGCCCTGTCCTGTTTGTCCAGCTCAACCGAAACGAATATCGACACCCCCAGCCCGAGTTTTGCCGGATCGACCTGGGCGGCATAACCGGTGATGACTTTGTCCTTCTGAAGTCGTTCCAGTCGCCTTGCGCAGGGCGTTGCTGACAGTCCGATGGTCTCCGCAAGCTCGGTGACGGTTATTCGTCCGTCGCGCTGCAAGGCGCGTACGATTCTGCGATCTATCTCGTCCATTTAGTGAATCCACCCAAAAATTATTTACTCTGTAGGTGAAATCGCTAACACAGCGTTTGTCGACAGGCAATCTTGGTGAAAATCGCTCCAAACTCCGTGCGATGACTCGATAAGATCATTGGAGACGACAAATGAAGATTGTTGCGGTTGATGTGCCTGATCATGAGCAGGTCATCCAATTTGAAGACACGGAAGTTGGCCTCAAAGGATTCATTGCAATACACTCCACGCAACTTGGTCCCGCTGCGGGTGGCGTGAGAATGCGCCCCTACGGCCATCCGACAGAGGCGCTGAATGATGCCTTGCGCCTGTCGCGCGGTATGACGTTCAAGAATGCCGCGGCCGATCTTCCCCTGGGCGGGGGCAAGGCCGTCATCCTCGGCGACCCCACCATAGACAAGACACCCGAACTGATGCAGGCTTTTGGCCGCGCGGTGCAAAGCCTTGAGGGCCGCTATTGGACCGCCGAGGATATGGGCATGACACCCGCCGACATGGCGATGATCGGGACCGAAACGCGCTTTGTTGCAGGGCTCGCCGATGGCGAGTTTGCCAGCGGCGATCCTTCTCCGATCACCGCGCGCGGGATTTTTAATGCGATCCGGACGACAGCCCGGCACCGGTTCGGATCGTCTGATTTGACTGGCAAGACGGTTTCGGTACAGGGGCTGGGACATGTAGGTCACCATCTGTGCAAGCTGCTGACCGACGCTGGCGCCGGGTTGATCGCTACCGATATTGATGCGCAACAGGTGGCGCGCGTGGCCGAAGAGTTCGCGGCCCAACCGGTAAAGCCAGACGCGGTCTATGAGGCAGAGGCCGACATTTTCGCCCCCTGCGCTATCGGGGCGATCCTGAACGATGCCAGTATTCCGCTGCTCAAGGTTGGCGCGGTGGCAGGTGGGGCCAACAACCAGTTGGCAACCGAAGCCGATGCGCAGCGCCTGCATGACCGCGGCATTCTCTATGCGCCCGATTTCGTGGCCAACGGTGGTGGAATCATCAACGTGGCGACGGAAATCCTGCAGATCGCCAATCGAACGGATTGGGTCGCAGGCAAGCTGGATGCGCTGGATCGGACGATGGACCGGATTTTGACTCGTGCGGTCAATCAATCGGTTAGCCCCAATGATGTGGCCGAAGCCATCGTCCACGAGATCCTGCACCAGAAGGCGGCCTGAGACGCGCTGGGTCACTCGATAAAAAATGGCAGAGTACGCTCACGAAACGTTGATTGTGCTTTGCCATGTCTCTCCGTGTCCTGTTCCCGGAAACACTTCAGGTATGTTATGATTGGAGGAAGTACGGATGCGACCGGTCCCATCAGGCTGACCGTGTGTCTGTCCGTTGGACAGGAGACCAACACATGCAGACTTCTTTCTTCACCCGCCGTTCCCTTCTTGTCACGGGCGGCGCCCTTGTGGCGACCGGTGTGTCGGGCCATCTGGTTCCTGCCCGCGCCCAAGATCTTGCGCCTACGCCCTCGATGCGAGGTGGGGCCAACAATTATCTGCCGGGAGCTCCGATCGTGGAAAGGATCGGGGGCGGCGGGTTCTGGATGACGGGGACGGTGCGACGCGCTGGGGATGGTGCGCCGCTCGCCGGGCAAAGAATCCAGATCTGGGCGCATACGACCGAAGGGCACGAGCGTGAACCGCACAGTCACGGAGCCACGCTCACTGACGAACGTGGGGTTTTCCAGTTGGAAATGCCGCAGATCGTCCCCGCCTTCGGTCAGCCGCATGGCCATCTCGCTTATGACAGCGGCGAATTCGACACGGTATTCCTGCGCCCCATCATGCGCAGCGCAAACGACACCAGCCTTATTGCGCATTTCGTGCTTCGGCCTGTCTGATCGCGGTGGCGTTCACTGGGGCAGGTCGATTGCGCGTGATCCTGATCTGGAGTGCGCTCGCGATTGTACTCATCGTGCCGGTCGCCGCCGCAGCGATGAGCCCGCTGCTGGCCTGGCGCAATCCGGTTTACATCATGGCAGGGTTTGCTGGCGTTGTCGCGATGAGTCTTTTGCTTGTACAGCCCCTTCTGGCAGGCGGGTTATTGCCAAGGCTCTCCACTTACCGCAGCCGACGCGTGCATCGCGGGGTTGGCATCTGTCTGGCCGCCGCGGTGGTGGTTCATGTTGTCGGTCTCTGGATCACCAGCCCGCCGGATGTAGTCGACGCACTGCTGTTCGTGTCACCGACGCCGTTCTCGTTCTGGGGTGTCATCGCGATGTGGGCCGTGTTCGCTTCGGTGCTTCTGGCAGCACTCCGTCGGCGCCTGAAATGGCGTAACTGGAGACGCGGCCACACTGCCTGTGCGGCGGTGATTGTCGTCGGCGGCATTGTTCACGCCCTGATGATCCAGGGAACGATGGAGACGCTGTCCAAGGCCGTGCTGAGCGCGTTGGTTCTTGCCGCGACGGTCAAGACGTTCTCGGATCTGCGGGTCTGGTCAACCCGCGCCCGCCACCGCGCAAAAGACTGAAGCGGGGCGGTTCGCATGGCGTCTTCGTTACGTAGCGCCGACCATCCCGACAATTTCATAGGTCTTTCGCAGAATTGGCACGGAAATTTCGCGAGCTCGCTCTGCTCCACGTGCGAGAATCCGGTCAATCTCGGCCTGATCGTCCATCAACCGGGCCATTTCGCCCGAAATGGGGGCAAGCTTGGCAACTGCCAGATCAGCCAGCATCGGTTTGAATTCGCCAAACTGTTTGCCGCCTACCTCGGTCAGAACCTGATCAATGCTTTGATCGGCAAGCGCGGCAAAAATGTTGACCAGATTTCGCGCCTCTGGCCGCTCTTCCAGCCCCTTTGCTTCGGACGGCAGAGCATCGGGATCGGTTTTGGCTTTGCGGATCTTCCTGGCGATGGCGTCGGCGTCATCAGTCATGTTGATCCGGCTCATGTCAGAGGGGTCAGACTTTGACATCTTCTTGGACCCGTCACGCAGACTCATGACGCGGGTCGCGGCGCCCTCGATCACTGGTTCGGTGACGGGAAAGAAATCGGTGCCATAGTCGTTGTTGAACTTGATTGCGATGTCGCGGGTCAGTTCCAGATGCTGTTTCTGATCCTCACCCACCGGCACATGGGTGGCATGATAGATCAGGATGTCGGCGGCCATCAGCGAAGGATAGGCAAAGAGACCCAGCGAGGCGTTCTGCTGGTTCTTGCCAGCCTTGTCCTTCCATTGTGTCATCCGTTGCATCCAGCCCATTCGGGCGACGCAATTGAAAATCCACGCCAATTGGGCATGCTCGGGTACCTGGCTTTGATTGAACAGGATGGATTGTTCAGGATCGATGCCCGCGGCGATGAACCCTGCACACAGTTCACGCGTGTTGTGTGCAAGCGCTGCGGGGTCCTGCCAGACGGTGATCGCGTGCAGGTCGACCATGCAATAGATGGTTTCGAACTCTGGCCCCTGCATGTCCACAAAGCGTTTCATCGCGCCAAGGTAATTGCCAAGCGTCAGCCCGCCCGAGGGCTGGATGCCGGAAAACACCCGCGGCGTGAACTTTGTCTTGGTCATGGAAGAGAACTCCCGTCTGGAAAAATCGGCTTCCGTCGCTTACCCATGAGGCCAAGGGACGTCAACAGCCGCGAAAGGCCAGCCCATGAGCAGTGACCATTACACCCCAGCAGTAAACCCGTTGCCGCCCGTGGTGGTGGCGCTGGTTCTGTTCATCATGGGGGTCGAACTGAGTTTTACGCTTGGTGCGCGCGGGCTGGTCGGCGGGCCAGAAGCGGTCGGTTGGCGATTGGCGGCGATTCAGTCCTATGCATTCTCCGCCGATATCTTTGATTGGATGGTCGAGACTGGGCGCTGGCCGATAGAGCATGTTATCCGATTTGTCACTTACCCCTTTGTCCATGGCAGTTTCACACAGGCGGTATTTGTCTGCGTCTTCGTCCTGGCAATGGGCAAGATGGTCGGCGAGGTATTCGGCAGCGTGGCGATGATCCTGATCTTTGTTCTTTCGGGCATCGGAGGTGCGCTGGCCTATGCCATATTCCTCGATCCGCGCTACCCATTGATCGGTGGGTTTCCCGCCGTCTACGGCTTGATCGGGGCATTCACCTGGCTTTTGTGGCGCAAGCTGTCGTTGGTGGGCGCTAATCAGGCGCGCGCCTTCAGCCTTATTGCGGTGCTGATGGGGTTGCAACTGCTGTTCGGCCTGCTCTTTGGCGGCACCGGGGACTGGGTCGCCGATCTGGGTGGGTTTGCCACAGGATTCGGTTTGTCGTTCTTTCTGGCACCGGGTGGATGGGCGCGGATTGTCAGTCGTTTGCGCCGGGACTGACCCGGCGCAAAGGTCTTATTTCTTCATGGGACAGGTGTTGAGACCCAAGATGTGATACAGCGGGCAATACCCGAATACACCTGTCACCAATGGGATGATCCCGATCAGACCCCACATGCTTTGCGGGCCGATGACGGTGAGTGACAGAAGGACGAGGCCCAGCAGAACACGGGCGGCGCGATCAAAGGTTCCTTCGTTGCGGATCATGATGATTCTCCGAAATCAGATGCAGTTGATGGGTCCGTTATGATCCCATTTCGGAACCTGGTCGGTGACAGTGTCACCGTTCTTCGGCGGTAAGTCGCTCCAATCCGGCTTTGTCCAGTATTGTGACCTTCCCGCGTGCCAATTCGACCAGACCGAGGCGGGCAAATTCCGCTAGACGGCGGCTGACAAAGGCCCGACCCGAGGCGGTTTCGGTGGCCAGCGCCTCATGCGTGGCCTGTACCACCCCTTCTTTTGCAAGCCGCAACAGGACGCGGGCGAGCCGGGCGTCAAAACCGGTCAGGGCGACCTCTTCGACAAGCTGTTCGAAATCGGCAAAACGGCGGGCGACGGCAGTCAGGACCTCGGTTCGAAAACCTTCATCCGAGGCCATGGCCGAACGAAAGGCCGCATGAGGGATGATTTCGCCTTTGACCGCCGTTTCGGCCACTCCTTCGGCAGAATAACTGCGGCCCTCGGTGAGGCAGGCGAAGGTTTGCAGGCAGACATCACCGGGATTCACACGATAAAGGACAACTTCGCGACCATTCGGGGCCGTCAGTGTTACCCGGATCGTACCTTGGGCCAGCCGAACAAATCCTGGACACTCTTGACCTGGGCGGAACACAACGGTGCCTGCGGGAAGGTCGAGCTTGCTCATGACCTGCGCATCGCCCGTTTGAATTCGGACATACGGAAGGCGCCGAGTGCCTGGCCCGAACCGAAATAGACGACTGCGGCGATGGCAATCAAACCTAGCAAAGCCATGTATCTCCAGCTGGGCACGGCAAAAATCCAGCCGAACAGCGATACGATGGCAATCAGTACAAAACCCATAATCGCGGATGATGCGGCAATCCGCCAGGCGCGCTTGCGGAACCGGTCGTCGAACCGCGCGACCTCACCCATGCGGCGTGCGCCCAAGGCAAGTTGTAGAACCATGACCCAGCCGGCAACCGAGGTCGCAATCGCCGGGGCGATCCAACCGATGACCGGGTAGAGGCCAAACGCGAGCGTGGCGTTGATCACCATCGCGACGACCGCATAACGAAAAGGCGATTTGGTGTCTTCGCGGGCGAAGAAGAGCGGTTGCAGCAGTTTCTGCAGCATGAAGGCTGGCAAACCCAATCCGTAGATGGCAACGGCGAGGGCGGTGGCGGCGCTGTCTTCGGCACTGAAATGGCCGCGTTGGAACAGGACCGAGACGAGAGGCAGCGGAATGACCACCAATGCAACGGTGGAGGGAAGTGTCAGGAGCATTGAAAACTCCCCAGCACGCGAAAACGCATCGCGTGCTCCGATATCGTCCCCGGCCCTCAATCGGCGTGACAGATCGGGAAGCAACACGATCCCGACAGCAATGCCCACGACCCCGAGCGGGAGTTGGTACAAACGATCGGCCGCAAATAGCCAGCTCACCGCCTTTTCGGTTTTTGACGCCACCAGTTGCCCGACAACAAGGTTCACCTGGGTTACGCCCATCGCCAACGCAGCGGGCAGTGCAATGCGCACCATATGGCGCATCTCGGGGGAAAGGCGGGGCAGGCCGGGTCGGATGCTGATGCCCGCGCGCTCTGTCGCAACCCAGACAAGTGTCAATTGCGCGATACCCGCAAGAGGGATCACCCAGATCAACCAGTTGATGACATCGCCACCAAGAACGGCGCCCAAAATCATTGCCGCACAGGCAAAGATGTTCAGCAGGACGGGGGCTGCGGCGGCAGCGGCAAACCGACCGGTGGCGTTCAGCACTCCGGAAAACAGCGCTGCCAGCGACATGAACAGGATATAGGGAAAGACGACATATCCATAGCCGACGGCCAGCTCGAAACGTTCGTCTCCATAGAAACCTTCGGCCGTGACCCAGACCAGAGCCGGCATGAAAATCATCGCCAGCCCAACCAGCGCCAGAACCGCCGCGCCCAGCAGGTTGAACGCGGCCCGTGCAAAACTTTCGGCGTCTTCGCCACCTTCCAACCGCTTCGAGAACATAGGCACGAAAGCTGCATTGAACGCGCCTTCGGCGAAAAAACGGCGGAACATGTTGGGTAGGCGGAACGCGGCGACAAAGGCGTCCATCACCGGGCCGGGGCCAATATAGGCGGCCAACAGAATTTCCCTGAGAAATCCCAAAATTCGACTGGCGAGGGTCCAGAACCCGACCGTGAACAGCCCCGAAAGCAGTCTGATGGGCTTCATGACGCGGCCCGCTCCGCGCCTTCGGTGATCGCCCTGCGCAGCTTGGATTCAAGTCCACGCTGCTTGCTGTCCGAGTAGTACTTCAGGCCGAACATGTCCTTGACATAGAACGTGTCGACCACCTGTTCCCCATATGTGGCAATGACTGCATTTGCTATATAGACATTCGCGGCAGCCAGAGTGCGCGCCAGATCATAAAGCAGCCCGGGCCGGTCGCGTGTGTCCACTTCGATGATCGTGTAAATTTCTGACCCATCATTGTCGAAAGTGATGTGTGTGGGCACATTGAACGCTTTTTCGCGCTTCTTGATCTTATCACGCGACTTAAAGGCATCCCGAGCCACCACTTCGCCTTTCAGCGTCTTGTGGATCATCTGGGTGAGGCGAGGAAGGCGCGAGGCTTCGAACGGATGGCCTTCGGCATCCTGTATCCAGAAGGCATCGGTCACATAGCCGTCCTTGGTGGTATAGCTTCGGGCATCGACCACATTGGCGCCGGCCAAGGCAAGTGCACCGGCAATGCGGGCAAAAATGCCAGGATGATCGCCCATCGTGAAACAGGCACGGGTGGCGTCGCGATCCTCGTCTGGTTGCAGCCGGATTTCCATCGCGCCCTCATCGCCGCTTTCGTCCAGAACCCGCAGCATGTCTGCGAACTCGATGTGGGTCGACAAGTTCAGACCCTGCCAATAGGGGTCATAGTGGCGCCCGGTCTCGGTTTTGAGATCAACCTTGGACCACTCCTCCAGCGCCTCGCGCAGAGCCTTCTTGGCCTCCGCGCCCCGATTGGCACGGTTGAGATCCTCCATCCCGGTTTCCAATGCCCGTTTGGTTTCCTTGTGGAGCGCCCTGAGCAGCGTGGCTTTCCAGTTGTTCCAGGTGGTCGGCCCGACACCGCGAATATCGCAGACGGTCAGAACCGTCAGCAAGTCCAGCCGCTTGACGGTCTGCACTGCCTTGGCAAAATCCCGGACGGTACGCGGGTCGGAAATGTCGCGCTTTTGTGCCATGTCGGACATCAGCAGGTGATACCGCACCAACCATTCGACAGTTTCACTGTCGGATTTGTTAAGCCCCAGCCGCGGTGCTACCTTGCGGGCGATCTTGGCGCCCAGGATCGAATGATCTTCAGGCCGCCCCTTGGCGATATCGTGCAGCAGCAAGGCGACATACAGAACCTTGCGGTTGACCCCGCGTTTGAGGATGGATGAGGCGAGCGGCAATTCCTCGATCAACTCTCCGCGCTCGATCTGGGCAAGGTTGACGATGGTCTGGATCGTATGCTCGTCCACCGTATAGCTGTGATACATGTTGAACTGCATCATAGCGACAATGGGCTCGAATTCCGGCAGAAAGGCCGTGAGCACCCCCAGTTCGTTCATGCGCCTGAGGGCACGTTCGGGATTGCCATGTTTGAGCATCAGATCAAGGAAAATGCGTTGCGCATCCTTGTCGTTGCGCATGTCTTCGTCAATCAGGTCAAGGTTTGCTGTCACCAGCCGCATCGCATCGGGGTGGATCAGCATACCCGTCCGCAAGCCTTCCTCGAAGAGGCGCAGAAGGTTCATCTTGTCGGCCAGAAATTTCTTGGGATCGACAACGGCCAGCCGCCCATGAACCACCTTGTAGCCTGCTTTCAGCCTGCGGCGGCGGCGGAAAATGCGTTGCAGCAAGGGGGCACTTTTCATGTGCGCCGCTTCCAGCTTGGTCAGAAAGATTCGGGTCAGTTCGCCAACGCGTGTCGCCTCGCGGAAGTACTTCTGCATGAAAATCTCAACACCGCGCCGACCGGCCCGGTCCTTGTATCCCATGCGTTCCGCCACCTCGACCTGCATATCAAAGGTCAGCTGTTCGGTGGCCCGTCCGGTGACCAGATGCAGATGTGAGCGGACGGCCCAAAGAAACTCTTCGGCCTGCACAAACGTGTTGAATTCGTCCTTGGTGAACAGGCCCAGCGGTACCAGTTCCGCCACATCTTGAACATCATAGACATACTTGGCGATCCAATAGAGCGATTGCAGGTCACGCAGGCCGCCTTTGCCTTCCTTGACGTTGGGTTCGACCATGTAACGCTCACCCTGTTTGTGGTGGCGCTCGTCACGCTCGTTCAGTTTGGCTTCGATAAACTCGCCTTCTGATCCTTTGAACAGGTCGGCGTGAAGGCGTTTGTTCAGCTCTTTCGCCAACGCCTGGTCCCCAACCAGAAACCGATGCTCCAGCATTGCCGTGCGGATGGTGAAATCGTCGGTGCCAAGTCGCAGGCAATCCTTGATCGTCCGCGAAGAATGTCCGACCTTCAGCCGTAAATCCCATAGCATGTATAGCATGGATTCGATCACGCTTTCGGCCCAGGCCGTGATTTTGTACGGTGTCAGGAACAGCAGATCGACGTCTGAAAAGGGCGCCATCTCGCCACGGCCATAACCACCGACGGCCAGAACCGCGATGCGTTCGCCGCGCGTCGGATTGGCCAGCGGGTGCAGGATTTCACCGGCGACGTGCAAGGCCGTGTGAACCAGTCCGTCCGTCAGATAGGTGTACGCCCGAGTGAGCGGTCGCGCAGCAAAGGGTTGCGCGGAAAAGGCCTCGGCAATCGCGGCGCGGCCGGATTTCTGAACCCCGCGCAGGATTTTCACGACCTCTGTTCGCAAGGTCGCGTTGTCGCTGCACGTCTCACGCAATTCCGCGATGCGGGTGCGCACCGCACTGTGGTCGAAAATTGCTTCGGGCGCGCAGATCAGCTCGTCACCGGGTCTGGGATAGGTGGCCGGATCAGAAGCCGGCGCCAGAGAAGCTTGTTGGGGCAGGGTCAATCACAACCACCTGTTTGTTCTGGATCGTGGCAACGGCCAGTCCGCGTTCATTAGTTCCGTCGGGACGCAAGCGGAAAATACCGCCCACACCTTGAAAGCCCGCGCCTTGCGTCAGCGCGGCCCCTGTCAATGCATCCGATTTGCCAGCACTGACCAGTGCGCCGATTGCCGCGATGCCGTCATAGGCAAGCCCGCCAATAGGGTGCGGGGCGCCGCCATAAGTTGCTTGATAGCGCGAGTTGAACGCCTGTGCCTTGGCAGGGTCGGGCAGGGCGAACCAGCCCCCCTGAACACCCGGCAGTTCCAGTGTCTGCGCCGGTATATCCCAGCGCGTTAGACCGATGAATTGAGTGGTTGCCGGTGAAACGCCTGCTTCGGGCAGCAATTGGCTATACAGCGGCAAGGCACCAGCCGTAGTTGCGGTCAGGAAAATCGAATCCGCGCCAGAGGCATCCACAGTCGACTTGATTGTCGGGACCGAGTTGATGACTCCCTGTTGCGAGCGTTCATAACTGATATCGCCCGCTTTGCGCACACTGGTGCGGCTGATCGCGCGGTCTATGGCGGCCTTGCCGACCTGCCCCGCCTCGTCATTGCTGTAGACGACGACCATGTTGGTCTTGCCTTGACGTGCCGCATAAGTGGTCAGGCGGTTGGCGGTGTTGTCAAAGGTCGGACCAAGAACAAAGACATTGCCGCCGGCGATGTTGGTGTTGTTCGAAAACGACAGCACATTGACATTGTCGTTCAAAACGGCCAGCCCCGCCGCGTTTGCAGCTTGGGCATAAACCGGGCCGAGGATGATCTTGGCCCCGTCATCCACCGCTTGCTGCGCCACAGCGGCTGCCGTGGTGGCGTTGCCCACAGTGTCGTAAACGCGCAGGTCGATCTGGACATTCTGCAAATCCGCGATTGCCAGCCGCGCCGAGTTTTCAAGGCTTTGCGCCAGAACCGCGTCGCCCGATTGCGGCGAACCACGCGGCACCAGCAGCGCGACCGGCACAGGTTTCGAAGTGTTGATCGACGGGCCGCCGCCGGTGGCGACCGGGTCACAGGCCGACAGGAATCCGGCCGCGGCGAGGGCCATTGCGGACAAGGCCAGTTTGCGGGCAGGCTTGCAAAGGCTGAACATCTAAATCAAAACTCCCTGATCTGGCGGTCTGAGATGCCGCCTTGTGTTGATCCGCGATAATAAACGTCACGCAGAGGGGGTCCAGAGTTGAATTTCCAAAAGACCAGATTGACGCCCGGACTGTACTTTATCGCAACGCCGATCGGCACGGCCCGAGACATCACGCTTCGGGCGCTGGACGTTCTGGCATCGGCGGACGTGATCGCGGCAGAGGATACTCGCAGCCTACGCCGCCTGATGGAAATTCACGGGGTTCCGTTGGACGGGCGGCGGATACTGGCTTATCACGACCACAGTGGAGCGGCAGCACGCGAAAAATTGCTGGAGGCACTGTCCCAAGGTTCATCGGTCGCCTATGCCTCCGAGGCAGGCATGCCCTTGATAGCCGATCCGGGGTACGATCTGGGGCGTCAGGCCACCGAGGCCGGTCACACCGTCACATGCGCGCCCGGTCCGTCTGCGGTGTTGACTGCGCTAACACTCGCAGGGCTGCCGACCGACGCCTTCTTTTTCGCAGGTTTCTTGCCCAATGCATCGGGCGCGCGGCGGGCGCGACTTGAGGCCCTGCGCGATGTTCCCGGAACGCTTGTGTTCTACGAATCTCCCAAACGGATTGCGGCAAGTTTGACGGATATGTCCGAGACGTTGGGCGGCGACCGCCCTGCGGCTGTGTGTCGGGAGTTGACCAAGAAATTCGAGGAGATCCGGCGCGGACCACTGATCGAACTTGCGGACGCTTACAAAGGGGCGTCGGTCAAGGGAGAGATCGTGGTGCTGGTCGACCGGCCGCGTTCACAAAGCATTAGCGAGTTGGACGTAGAAGAGGCATTGCGGACTGCATTAGAAACGCATTCAGTTCGGGACGCGGCGGATCTGGTTGCAAGGATGTACGACCTGCCACGCCGTCCTCTGTACCAAAAGGCGTTGAATCTGGGAAAAGGGTGAAATGCGGAACAAATCGGTGCGTGGGTCGATAGCCTATCACTCCGGGCTGGCCGCCGAAGATCGCATCGCGTCGGACTATCAGAAGCGTGGGTTCACAATTCTGCAACGACGCTGGCGCGGAGCCGGGGGTGAAATAGACCTGATCGCTCGGAACGGCGATGGTATCGTTTTCATCGAAGTCAAAAAAAGCAACAGTTTCGATCGCGCCGCCGAATCCCTGGGTCGTCGGCAGATGGCGCGGATTGCCGCGTCAGCCGAAGAGTTTTTGGCACGCGAACCAGACGGACAGTTGACCAATGCGCGATTCGACGTGGCCCTTGTCGATGTGGCGGGGCGCTTTCAAATTCTCGAAAACGCGTTTGGTTTGATCTGAACGCCATTGCACCCCCCTGCATGCTGCGCCATGTATCTGGCGTGGAAATGAGGGACGCGTCATGAAAATCGCCTTTCAGATGGACCCGATCGGGGCCGTGAACATAAATGCGGACAGTTCGTTCCGTCTGGCTGAAGAGGCACAGGCACGCGGGCATGATCTGTTTTTCTATGGGCCTGACCATCTTGCCTATCAGGAAGGTCGGATCACCGCACGTGGTCATGACATGACGATACAGCGTGTTGCCGGAAATCCGGCGGTGTTGGGACCCGAGCGTGAGGTCGATCTGGGCGACTATGACGTGGTCTGGCTGCGACAGGATCCGCCATTCGACATGCATTACATCACGTCGACGCATTTGTTGGACCGGCTCAAGGGGAAAACGCTGGTGGTGAACGATCCGTTCTGGGTTCGGAACTATCCCGAAAAGCTTCTGGTTCTGGATTTTCCTAACCTGACGCCACCCACAACGATTGCGCGCGACCTGCAGACAATCAAGGCGTTCAAGGCCAAGCATGGCGACATCATCCTGAAACCGCTTTATGGCAACGGCGGTGCAGGCGTGTTCCGGTTGGATGAGAATGACCGCAACCTCTCTTCGCTGCATGAACTGTTCACCGGATTCTCGCGCGAGCCATTGATCGTGCAGAAATTCCTGCCGGATGTCCGCAATGGGGACAAGCGAGTTATTCTGGTCGATGGCGAGGCAGTTGGCGCAATCAACCGTGTTCCCGCCGAAGGCGAGACCCGGTCGAACATGCATGTGGGCGGTCGCCCGGAAAAAATCGGCCTTTCAGAACGTGACCTGGAAATCTGCGCGGCTATCGGGCCTTTGCTGAAAGAAAAGGGCCAGGTTTTCGTAGGAATCGACGTGATCGGCGAATATCTGACCGAGATCAACGTGACCTCTCCCACCGGAATTCAGGAGTTGGAGCGTTTCAACGGCGTCAACATCGCCGAGAAGATCTGGCTGGCGATAGAGGCAAAAATCTAGGCAGTTACCTTGGCGCTGATCCGAAAACTCAGCGCCTCGGCCACATGGGGGCGGCGCACATCCTCTGTGCCTTCCAGATCGGCAATGGTGCGCGCAACACGTAGGATGCGGTGATATGCGCGCGCCGACAGGCCGAAGCGGTCGGCCGCTTTCAACAGCAGTTCCTTGCCTTCGGTATCGGGCGTAGCGATCTGTTCCAGAGTCTTGCCTTCGACATCGGCGTTCTGCCTGATCCGTGGATGGTCGCGAAAGCGCTGAGCCTGCACCTCGCGCGCGGCCGCGACCCGAATGGCCACGGTAGCGGAACTGTCACCCGAAGGCGGCAGATCGAGATCCGTGAACCCGACCGGTGGCACTTCCATCCTCAAATCAAAGCGGTCCATCAGTGGGCCGGAGATGCGCCCCAGATAATCGTCGCCGCAATTAGGCGCACGGGCACAGGCCCGACCGGGATCGGTCAGATACCCGCACTTGCATGGGTTCGCGGCGGCCACCAGCATGAAACGGCAGGGATACTTCACGTGCGCATTGGCACGGGCAACCATGACCTCGCCGGTTTCGATTGGCTGCCGCAGGGTCTCCAGAACGGTGCGCGGAAACTCTGGAAACTCATCCATGAACAGAACGCCGTTATGGGCCAGCGAAATCTCGCCCGGTTTCGCCCCTTTGCCACCACCAACGATGGCGGCCATCGAAGCGGTATGGTGCGGTTCTCGAAAGGGGCGGGTCCGGCTGATCCCACCCTCATCCAGTAGTCCGCACAAGGACTGGATCATCGAGGTTTCCAGCGCCTCGGCGGCGGTCAATGGCGGTAGTATTCCAGGAATGCGTGCGGCAAGCATGGATTTTCCCGAGCCGGGCGTGCCGATCATGATCAGATGGTGCCGCCCGGCGGCGGCGATCTCAAGCGCACGTTTAGCTCGTTCCTGTCCTTTCACGTCGCGCAGGTCGCGGGGACAGGGAGACAAGTCAACCTCTCCCGGTTGGGCCTCGGGCAAGGGTGACTGGCCGGAAAAGTGCCGGACGACCGCGCCCAAGGTATCTGCCCCAATCACCTGCGTGGCCCCAACCCAGGCTGCCTCGGCGCTGGAGGCGCGGGGGCAAAGCAGAATGCGGTCATGTTCGGCGGCAGTCATGGCGGCGGGCAGGGCTCCGACGACCGGCATCAGTGCGCCGTCCAGCGACAACTCACCCAACGCTACCGCGCCCTCGACCGCATCGTGTGGGATGATTTCCAGCGCGGCCAAAAGCGCCATGGCGATTGGTAGGTCGAAATGGCTGCCTTCCTTGGGCAGGTCGGCGGGTGACAGGTTGATCGTCACCCGCTTGGATGGCAACGCAATGGCCATCGAACTAAGCGCGCTGCGCACCCGGTCACGGGCTTCGGAGACCGCTTTGTCCGGCAGCCCGACGATGGAAAACGCGGGCAGACCCGGCGTGACGGCGCACTGCACCTCGACCGGGCGGGCCTCGACGCCTTGAAACGCGACGGTGTGGGCGCGGGCGACCATATTTCTCCTGCTCATGGTTAACAGGAGATTGCTAGCGTCATTTGAGTTTAAGAATGGTTAAAGCCTACCATGAATAACGACCGACCATGTCCACGAATTTGGGCCAGGCGTGCGGATCGGCGACGGTTTTGTCGCGGCAAAAGCGATTGCAAAAGCCCCATCGCTTCCCTTCCAGCTCAAGGAAATGCGTCACAGGTTTGCCGGAATAAGGGCAAACCGAGTTGATCGGGGGGCCGGTTTCAACGGTGTTGGCCTGCAATTCACCCCCAACGGGCCATGATTCGGTCGGCAGATCCTTGGAATAGGGAAATGGCTCATATCGAACCGTAAGCCCCATCGCGCGCCATTGCCGCAAAGAGATATCCTTGAGCAGTTCGAGGCAATACTCACGATTGCCAGCCGAAACCGGCAGGCCATATCCAATGATGCGCGCGGCTACCGGAGTATAGAATACATCCGCCAACGAATAGTTGCCGAACAAGGGGCCGGAATCGCAGCCAGATACCGAACGGGCATGCGCCCAAAGTGTCTGAACGCGATCCACGTCCACTAAGGTTCCAGACGACGGCACGAAGCCCTTGAAGCAATGCTTCAGCTGCATTGGGCATTCACTTCGCAGCGTATGAAATCCGGCTGCCATTTCAGCGCAAAGCCACCGGGCCGTGGCGCGCGCAGCCGGATCATCTGGCCAAAGGCCCGCATCCGGATGATTTTCGGCCAGTGTCTCTGCTATGGCCAGGCTTTCCCCTACGATCGTTCCATCCGGCAATCGAAGAACCGGGACAAGGCGGGCAGGGGCCAGCGGCTGCATATCCGCGGCCATAGTGCCGGAATAAAGGCCAACAATGTGCGAGCGATAGGGGATACCGAATTTCTCAAGCATCAACCATCCGCGAAGGGACCAACTGGAAAACAGCCGGTCACCGATGAAAAGATCATATGTCATGCGTTGACGTTATTCGTGGTTTCAACGATCAGAAAACGATCATTTGTGAGTGGCGTCATCACGGCAGGTGATTGATCCGCCCTACCGACCATCCGGTGTCCAACCTGATGATCTCTGTGACGGACAGGTTGTCGATCCGGTGGCCAAAAGCCTCTTCTGCATTGATCTCCAATGCGCGCTGCACCTGACTGAGTATGACGCCAAAATGGGCCACGATGATCAGATCGCGCGCCCGATGGGTTGAAATCAACGCATCGATGGTATTGTCCACCCGCGCACGTACCTCGTTCCAGCTTTCTCCCTGCGGAGGGCGAACATCGCCCGGAAAGTCCCAATACGCGCGGGCCAGATGGGGGTCTTCGGCTTCGATCTCGGTATGTGATCGCAACTCCCAGGTACCGAAATTGATCTCCCGAAGACCGGCATGATGCGGTAACCGTCGTCGTGGGCCCTGAATGGCGCTCGCGGTATCAGCAGCGCGGGATAAGTCGGAGGAAATCACCAGGGCGTCTTGGGGAAGATGCGCGGCCAGACGCGCAATTGCCGCGTGATCACTCAAGTCGGCGGGAAGGTCGGACCAGCCGACCATTGTTTTGGCGTGGGTCGGGCCGTGGCGAACGAGGTGCAACCGGGTCACGGCAATCGCCCTTTCAAGACCGTAGGTAATCCTGCGGTGACCTGAACCACCAGATCGGCCTGCGCGGCCAAGGCGATGTTGAGCCGCCCTTGCGCTTCCCGGAACCGCCGCGCCAGCGCGTTGTCGGGCACGATGCCTTGACCGACTTCATTGCTGACGATGACTACCTGTGCAGCACAGTTTCGCAAAGCGACCTGAAGGTTCGCCGTTGCCTGTTCCAGATCGTTTTCGGCAAGCAGGTGGTTTGTGAGCCACATGGTCGCGCAGTCAATCAGGCAGACCTGATCTGAAGTCAGCTTGGAAAGGTGGGGTTCCATATCCAAGGGAGATTCGATTGTGGTCCAGCCATCGCCGCGTTGTGCAATATGTTGCTCAATTTTTAGGCGCATCTCTTCATCAAACACTTGTGATGTGGCGAAATAAACGCGAGTTTTCTTAGTCGAAACAACGAGTTGCTCGGAAAATGCTGATTTCCCCGAAGCTGCGCCTCCAAGAATTAAGGTTAAACTGGGATGCACTTTTATTACCTTTCTAGTGATCCACTTGGTTTTGTCCTGCGTATCGACCGTATCAAAGCATGACAAGACCAACCCCGAGCCTGCAAATTGGGAGAGATGCATGGCACTGGACAACCCGCAAGAACTGTCGATTTCCAGACAGGCCATGAAGGCGGAACTTCTGGACGCCAAAACGGAACTGCGTCTGGCTTATGCTTGGCGCGACGAACGGGATGTTGAGGCGCTGCACCGCTTGATCAATGCCTACATGCGGTTGGCCATTTCGATGGCTGCAAAGTTCAAACGTTATGGCGCGCCGATGAATGACCTGATCCAGGAGGCCGGGCTTGGTCTGATGAAGGCCGCCGACAAATTCGATCCTGACCGTGGCGTACGCTTTTCAACCTATGCGGTCTGGTGGATCAAAGCCAGCATTCAGGACTATGTCATGCGCAACTGGTCGATGGTGCGTACCGGGTCTACTTCGTCACAAAAATCCCTGTTCTTCAACATGCGGCGGGTTCAGGCGCGGCTGGAACGGGAAGCGGTGAACGATGGTGTTGCGCTGGACAAACACCAGTTGCATCAGTTGATCGCGGCCGAGATCGGCGTTCCCCTTCGCGATGTCGAGATGATGGAGGGGCGGCTGTCGGGTTCGGATTTCTCTCTGAACGCCGTGCAGTCCGCTGAAGACGAGGGGCGCGAGTGGATAGACACGCTGGAAGATGAACGCGAACAGGCGGCGGAAGCGGTTGAAAACAGACACGATACCCGACAATTGCGTGAATGGCTTGTAACTGCGATGCAGGATCTGAACGAGCGCGAGCGGTTCATAGTGCGCGAACGCAAGTTGCGCGAACCGGCGCGCACGCTTGAAAGTCTTGGGCAGGAATTGAACTTGTCCAAAGAGCGAGTGCGACAATTGGAAGCCGCAGCCTTTGCCAAGATGCGCAAGTGCCTTGAAGCGCAATCGCGCGAGGTGCAACACTTCCTCGCATGAGACATATTTCGATTCTGATTGGTGCCTGTGTGGCATTTCTGACCGCTCCGTTTGGGGCGGCTTTGGCGTCTGATTCAATTCCGGCGGACGTGCTGGAACAGATGCAGCAGGCCGACGTTGTTCTGCTTGGCGAAACCCACGACAACCGGCACCATCATCTGCGTCAAGCCGAAGCCGTCGCGGCGATAAAACCCAAGGCGGTAGTCTGGGAAATGCTGACCGAAGAAGGCGCGGGGCGGGTCACGGCACAGGCGGTGTCTGACCCTGAGCGGTTGGCGATAACGCTGAAATGGGCTGAACTCGGCTGGCCGCCGCTGTCAATGTACCTCCCCGTGTTCAAGGCTTCGGCGGGGGCGCCGGTCTATGGCGGGCTGGTTCCGCGACAGGCCGCTCAGGCTGCGATGGAAAGTGGCGTGGTGGCGGCCATGGGCGCGGACGCCGCACGATATGGTTTGACGATACCTTTGCCAGCCGTTGAACAAGCGGCCCGTGAAGCCGATCAGCAGGCGGTCCATTGCGATGCGATGCCGCCAGAGATGCTGCCAAACCTTGTTGCAATTCAGCGCCTGCGAGATGCAGTTCTGACGCGGGCGATCTTGAGGGCAATCGAGGAAACCGGAGGTCCGGTTGCCGTCATCACCGGCAACGGGCACGCCCGCAAAGATCAGGGAATTCCCACATTTCTGACCAGGATGGAGCCGGGACTGCGCGTGTTTGCGTTGGGACAATCCGAAGACGGGGTGATAGGCGGCACGTTTGATGCAGTGATCGACAGCCCGGCGGCAAAGCGTGACGACCCTTGCGAGGTTTTCCGGAAAGAGGACTAGGCTTGCACTGATTATCCGCTGGCACATGCCAAGGCTCTTGCCTAATGTCAGGGCCGTCCGGATTGTGAGAGAGGCTGGGAATGCTGGCGTCGAAACGTATCTTGCTGATCATCGGGGGCGGGATTGCTGCCTATAAGTCGCTCGACCTGATCCGGCGTCTTCGTGAGCGAGGTGCGTCAGTGACACCGGTGCTTACAAAGGCCGGTGAAGAATTCGTAACCCCGTTGTCGGTTTCGGCTTTGGCTGGCGAGAAAGTCTATGGCGATTTGTTCGATCTGACGGATGAGGCCGAGATGGGCCATATTCAGCTGTCCCGTTCAGCCGATTTGGTGGTTGTTGCTCCAGTGACTGCAGATTTGATGGCCAAGATGGCGGCGGGTCTGGCGAACGATCTGGCCTCGACCCTTCTGATGGCGACAGACACGCCGGTCTTGTTGGCTCCCGCGATGAACGTGCGTATGTGGGGCCATCCCGCGACACAACGCAACCGGTCGCTCCTCGCTGCGGACGGGATCAGTTTCGTCGGTCCGAACGAAGGCGACATGGCCTGCGGCGAATACGGGCCGGGTCGCATGGCGGAGCCGATGGAGATCGTGTCCGCAATCGATCAGGCGCTGGGCAATGGCCCTCTAATGGGCAAGCGGATACTGGTGACGTCCGGGCCGACGCACGAACCGATCGACCCCGTTCGATACATCGCCAACCGATCTTCTGGGGCGCAGGGAACAGCCGTCGCACGGGCGCTGGCGGCTTTGGGGGCCGAGGTGGTTTTCGTGACTGGTCCTGCCGAGGTTCCGCCGCCCGCTGGGGTTCAGGTGATACGGGTTCAGACGGCGCAGGAGATGTCGGAGGCGGTGGACGCAGCCTTGCCAGTTGATGCCGGAGTTTTTGCTGCGGCAGTGGCGGATTGGAGGATGGCAAGCGCCTCGGACCGCAAGTTGAAGAAAAGCCGCGATGGATTACCGGTTCTGGACTTTGCCGAGAATCCCGACATCCTCAAACGCGTATCGCAGATGCAGACGGGCAGACCCGGACTGGTTGTGGGATTTGCTGCGGAAACCGATAATGTGATCGAGCACGCAACCGCCAAACGGGCTCGCAAGGGGTGCGACTGGATCGTGGCAAACGATGTCAGCCCCGCAACCGGGATCATGGGGGGAACCGAAAACGCTGTTGTTCTGATCACGGACGCAGGGGCCGAGGAATGGCCACGGATGGGCAAGGACGCGGTTGCGGTACAACTGGCTCAACGGATAGCGGCGGCACTGACCGAGTGAGTTTGCCTTGAGTGACCAATTTGAAGCGAAATAGCGAGGGGCGTGGAAATGGTGGCAATCCGTGTGATCCGGGACGAAGGCGCTGATCCCGATGTGGCGTTGCCGTCATACGAAACAGTGGGCGCCGCGGGTGCCGATGTCCGCGCCAATCTGCCCGACCGGGGCGTCATCACGCTGGAGCCGGGGCAGCGTGCGTTGGTGCCGACGGGTTTGAGGATCGAGATACCCGAAGGATTCGAGGTGCAGGTGCGGCCACGATCGGGGCTGGCACTCAAGCATGGGATCACCCTGCCCAATACGCCGGGTACTATCGACAGCGACTATCGCGGGCCACTTGGCGTAATCGTTCTGAACGCCGGGCAGGAACGGTTCGAGATCGCCCATGGCGACAGGATCGCGCAACTGGTGGTGGCCCCGGTGCTGCAGGCGCGTTTTGAGTTGGCCGAGGCGCTGTCGGATACCACGCGCGGTGCAGGCGGCTTTGGGTCGACGGGGCGCGGCTGATGCTTTTGGTTCTGGTTGTTGCCGCCGCGTTGTGGGGGCTTGGTTTCGCTATGGGGGTGTCACGCACGGCGCGGCTGATCCCGGTTGGCATCCTGTTCACTGGCGTTTTGCTGATACAATTCCTTTTGCCGGACGGCCATGGTTTGCGCGAAGCGACAGGAAAGTCGCCGGCGCTTTGGCTCATTCTGGGTGGGATGGTTGTTCTGGCGCTTGTCTATGCCCGCCTTCTTTCGGTATTGCACAGGAGGGCTGCTGCGAACCCCTCAGAGGAGACACCGGTGCCACAGGGCAAGTTTTCCGACAGTGAGCTGGAGCGCTATGCCCGCCACATTGTTTTGCGCGAACTTGGCGGACCCGGGCAGAAAAAACTGAAACACGCCAAAGTTCTTGTGATTGGTGCCGGGGGGCTGGGCGCACCCGCGTTGCAATACCTTGCGGCTGCCGGGGTGGGAACCATAGGCGTGATCGATGACGATGTGGTCGAGAATGCCAACCTGCAACGCCAGGTGATCCACAGGGACGCCGATATCGGAACGCCCAAGGTGTTTTCCGCACAATCCGCGATGGAGGCGCAAAATCCCAATGTCGTTGTGCGCCCCTATCATCGCCGCCTGACCGAAGAGATCGCGCAGGAGCTGTTTGGCGACTATGATCTTATCCTCGATGGCACCGACAATTTTGACACCCGATATCTGGCCAATCGCACCGCAGTGGCGCTGGGCAAGCCTCTGATCTCGGGGGCGCTGGCACAGTGGGAGGGGCAACTCAGCGTATTCCACCCCGCGAAAAACGGTCCTTGCTATCAGTGCATCTTCCCCGCAGCTCCGGCTGCCGGCCTTGCTCCGTCGTGTTCCGAAGCCGGTGTAATCGGGCCGTTACCGGGGGTTGTCGGGTCAATGATGGCGGTGGAAGCAGTCAAACTGATCACCGGGGCAGGTGCCCCCTTGATCGGCGAGATGCTGATCTATGACGCGCTTTACGGCGAATCCCGCAAGATCACGCTTGGCAAGCGCGCCGATTGTCCGGTTTGCGGGTCAAGCGACTGACGGGCGAACCCTTATCCTACCCCAGTGCGCGATCAAGGTCCGCAATCAGATCCTCGGTATCTTCCAATCCCACCGACAGGCGAAAGACTCCGTCGCCGGCATAGGCGCTATAGGCCTCCAATTGCGCGCCCTCAAGACGGAATGATGTCTCCATCAGACCTGCTGTTTCCATCCAGAAAATCAGCGACCGGTGATGGCCCAGAGATACCGCATAATGGATCACTTCCAACCGGTCGATCATCTGTTGTGCCATGCGCCGCCCAGTGGCGGCATCCCCAACCTGGAACGAGATCATGCCTGACATGTTGCGCATCTGTCGTGCGGCCAGTTCCGCCTGCGGGTGCGACGGAAGGCCGGGGTAGATCACTTTGGTCACGCGCGGATCGGTATCCAGCCATTCCGCAACAGCCTGTGCGCCCATTTGGTGCGCCTTCATTCGCAGTGGAAGGGTTGCCGCCCCTCGTGCGATCAGCCATGCGTTGAAGGGCGACAATACACTGCCATGGTGAATGGCTGCCTCGGCGCGCATGCGTCCGATCAGATCGGCAGACCCGGCCACCGCGCCACCGACTGCGTCGCCATGTCCGCCTATTTGTTTCGTGATCGAGTGCATCACCAGATCGACGCCCAGTCCCGCCGCATCCATGCCCAAGGGCGAAGCAAATGTAGCGTCGCAGCTCAGCAATGCATTTGCTCCCTTGGCGAGTTGCGAAACGGCCGCCAGATCGGTCAGCCGCCCGATCGGATTGACCGGGGTTTCAGTGTGGATCAGTTTCGTGTCTGGACGGATAGCTGCTGCGACGGCTTCCAGATCGGACATGTTCACTGCCGTCACCTCGATTCCCATCCGGGGCAGTGTGTCGCGTGCCAGTTCCGCTACTCCGGCATAAGAGACATCCGAGATGACAATATGGTCCCCTGCCGAGAGGAACGTGAAGAAAATGGCCGACGCGGCGGCCATGCCCGATGCCAGACACAGGCAGGACTCGGTTCCTTGCATGGCGGCAATCTTGGCTTCCAGCATTGCGACAGTGGGGTTGTTCCAGCGGGAATACAGATATCCCCCGGTTCCTTCTTCCAGATCATGAGCCGAGAACCCCGCCACCTGATCGGTCACGAAGGTCGAGCTCATGTGCAGTGCCGGGGCCGAAGCGCCTGTGGCCGCGTCCGGCCTTTCGCCAGCGTGAATGGCAGTAGTCATGGGGCCGCGGTGTCGGTCGGTTCTGGTCATGTCGTATCTCCCGTTTGGATCAACCTGCTTTTGTTGCAGCTGTATCGCAACCGGACATATGACAATGCGTGCTGTTTTGAGTGTCGCACCACTGGACCAATCCGACGCGCGAACCTAGCTTGACCAGCAAAGGAGACATTCATGACCAACCCGATCCTTGCCGACTGGCAGACCCCATTCGAAATCGCCCCCTTTGACGACATCAAAGATGACGATTTCGAACCCGCGCTTGAGCAGGCTCTGGCCGCCCACAAGGCCGAGATCGGAGCAATTGCCTCCGACCCAGAAGCGCCGAGTTTTACCAACACGGTCGAGGCGCTAGAGGCGGCTGGGGATCTTGTCGACAAGGTGCTCGGCGTGTTTTTCACCGTTGCCGGGGCGGACAGCAACCCGAAACGCGAAGAGTTGCAGCGGGCCTTTTCACCCAGGCTGGCTGCGCATTTTTCCGAGATTTCGTCAAACAAGACGTTGTTTCGTCGTGTGGCCGCCGTATGGGATCAGCGGGACGAGTTGAACCTGACCGACGAACAACAGCGGGTTCTGATGCTGACCCATCGCGGCTTTATCCGGGCAGGGGCCGCGTTGGAAGGTGCGGATGACGTTCGGATGAAGGCAATCAAGTCCCGGCTTGCCGAACTTGGTACGGCCTTTACCCAAAACCTTCTGGCGGATGAGCGCGACTGGTTCATGCCGCTTTCCGAAAACGATCTCGAAGGATTGCCGAAATTTGTCGTCAGTGCTGCACGTGAGGCGGGCAAGGAAAAAAACGTGGAAGGACCGGTCGTCACTTTGTCGCGGTCTCTGATCGCGCCCTTCCTGCAGTTCACACCGCGCCGCGATCTGCGCGAGAGGGCTTATCGCGCTTGGGTCGCTCGCGGGGCCAATGGCGGGGAAACCGACAACCGGGCTCTTGCGACCGAGATCCTAAAGCTGCGCGAAGAACGCGCCCGGTTGCTCGGATATGACAACTTCGCGGCCTACAAGCTGGAAACCGAGATGGCCCGCACACCCGAGCGTGTGCGTGACTTGCTGATGCAGGTTTGGGAGCCGGCCAAGGCGCGGGCCGAGGCGGATGCCAAGGTGTTGACCGACATGATGCAGGCCGACGGAATCAATGGAGAGCTAGAGCCGTGGGACTGGCGCTATTACGCGGAAAAGCGGCGCAAGGCCGAACATGATCTGGATGAGGCCGCGCTCAAGCCATATCTGCAACTCGATCGGATGATCGAGGCCGCGTTTGCCTGCGCGAACCGCCTGTTCGGTCTGGAATTTCGCCCGCTGGACGTCCCGCTCTATCATCCCGATTGCCGCGCATGGGAAGTGACGCGGGGCGGGCAACACATCGCGGTGTTCATCGGGGATTATTTCGCGCGGGGCTCGAAACGGTCGGGCGCGTGGTGTAGCGCGATGCGGCAACAGGCGATATTCCCCAAAACGCAAGCGCCTGTGGTCATCAATGTCTGCAACTTCGCCAAAGGCGATCCGGCCCTCTTGTCCTATGACGATGCACGCACGCTGTTTCACGAATTCGGCCATGCCTTGCACCAGATCTTGTCGAATGTGACCTATGAGAGCATTTCGGGAACGTCGGTCGCGCGGGATTTCGTGGAATTGCCCAGCCAGCTTTATGAGCACTGGCTGGAAGTGCCCGAAGTTCTGTCTGAATTCGCGACCCATGCCGAAACCGGTGAACCGATGCCGCCACAGATGCTGAAAAAGGTCCTGGAAGCCGCGAATTTTGATCAGGGCTTTCAGACGGTCGAATATGTGGCATCGGCGCTTGTCGATCTGGCCTTTCACGACGGCGTGGCCCCAGCCGACCCGATGGCGAAACAAGCCGAGGTTCTGGCGGAACTCGGGATGCCTCATGCAATCGGCATGCGCCACGCCACGCCGCATTTTGCCCATGTCTTTGCAGGGGACGGATACAGCTCGGGGTATTACAGCTACATGTGGTCCGAGGTAATGGATGCGGACGCATTCTCAGCTTTCGAAGAAGCGGGCGGCGCATTTGACCCGGAGCAGGCAAAGGCACTGGAAGACAACATTCTGTCGACTGGTGGGTCGAAAGAGGCAGAAGAGTTGTATCTGGCGTTCCGTGGCCGCATGCCGGGTGTCGATGCCCTGCTCAAGGGGCGTGGATTGATCGCTGCCTGAACGCGCAGATTTCGCCTCTGGCGACCGTGTTTTGCACGAAAAGAAAAGGGCGGGAGGTCAGTATCCCGCCTCGCGATCCACCAGATGCAGCAACGGTTCGCCGGATTCGCTGCGACGGATGTTGTCGACGATCACCTGAGCGGCTGTCGCCGGGCGGGTTTCCGAGGCGATATGCGGCGTTACTGTGACTTTGGAATGTGACCAATAGGGATGGTCCTTGGGCAGTGGCTCGGTTCGGAAAACATCAAGTGTGGCATGACCGATTTGGTCCGTGTCCAGCGCTGCCAGCAATGCATTGTCGTCAATCAACGGGCCGCGGCCGGGATTGATGATCCGGGCGCCCTTGGGCATCAGCGCCAGTGTTTCCGCATTCAGGGTGTTTTCCGTCGCGGGCGTGTCCGGCATAAGCAGAACGGCTATCTCGGCGGTCGAAAGCGCCTGATGCAATCCTTCCGTTCCGCTGAAACAACGGATTCCAGGGAACTCCTTGAGTGTACGAGACCAACCGGTGACGTCGAAATTCAAGGCCACCAGCGCTCGTGCCGCAGCCTCGCCCAAGGCGCCAAGGCCAAGAATACAGACGGTACGATCCTGTGCCAGTGGCGGAACCTTCTGCAGCCAGTCCCCGTTCAGGCCATGAATGTGGGCATCCATGCCAAGGTGATACCGTAAGACGTGGCCGACAACCCATTCTGTCATCCCCTGCGTCAAGCCATGATCGACCATCCGCACCAACGGCACCGTCAGGGTTTTGTTTCCCACGATAGTCTCGACACCTGCCCATAAGCTCAGAACCGCCTTGAGGCGTGTCATCGGGGTGAAATCCTGCAAACCTCCATTGGGGGCATACACAACATAGTCGACTTCGGCAGGGTCGAATTGTGTGTTTAGAGTGAAATCCAGCCCGGCATCGCTTAGATTCCGAAGCAGCAGTGGCTCGTAGATTGGCCAAAGGGCAGGGCGGGCGGAGAAAAGCACATTGATTGTCAAAGTCACAGCTTTCGGCGGTTATCGGGGATTGTGGATGTGAGCGCTTTGCACGATGCCAAAGGCTGCCATCAGAACCAACATCGCCGACCCGCCATAGCTGACCATCGGCAGCGGGACGCCAACGACGGGGGCCAGGCCCATCACCATGGACATGTTGACCGCGAAGAACAGAAAGAAGTTGAGCGAGATTCCGAGCGTGACCAGTGACGAGAAACGGTCTTTTGTTTTCAGCGCCGTGGCCAGGCAGAACACCAGTATCAGCGTATAAAGGGACAGAAGCGAAAAGCCGCCCACGAACCCGAATTCTTCGGCCAGAGTGGTGAAGATGAAGTCGGTGTGCTTTTCGGGCAGAAAATTCAGCCGCGACTGGGTACCCTGCATGAAACCGCGCCCGTTCCAGCCGCCTGACCCCAATGCGATCTTGGACTGGGTGATGTGATATCCGGCACCCAAGGGATCGGTCGAGGGGTCCAGAAAGGTGTCGATGCGGCGGAACTGATAGTCCTTGAGCAGTTGCCAGTCGGTATCCCGACTTTTGAATACTGTGGAAATCAATCCGACGCCCGCCGCGATGACTGCAACAAAATAGGCCCAGTGGACCCCGGCCAGAAACATCAGGCCGCCCCCCGCCGCAAGCAGCAGGATCGACGTGCCAAGATCGGGTTGTTTGAGAACCAGAGCAGTCGGCAAGAGGATCAGAAGTACCGGCAGAAGTACCCAAAGCGGGCGTGATGTCTTGTGCTCGGGCAGCCAATCGTAATAGGCCGCAAGAACCATAACCAAGGTAATCTTCATCAATTCCGACGGTTGCAGCCGCATGAACCCAAGATCGATCCAGCGCTGTGCGCCCATGCCGACCGTGCCCATGATCTCGACCAGAACCAAAAGTGTGATTGAGACCAGATAAGCCAGAACTGACATGTTGCGCCAGAACCAGATCGGGACCATGGCCACCACGAACATGACCACCAACCCAAGCCCAAAGCGCTCGATTTGGGGTTTGGCCCAGGGGGTGAATGAACCGCCCGCCACCGAGTAAAGCATCAGAAACCCGACACTGGCCACGCTGGCCAACAACAGGGTAAGCGGCCAGTTCAAATACAGAAACTTGCGAAACCCGGTGGGCGTGGATTTGACGGAATGCTCAAGATAGCTCATGCACGATCTTTCTCGTCTGGACGTGCCTTAGGTCGCTGATCGCTTTCGATCCTTGCCTGCTGTTCCTTTATTTGTTCGCGATCAGCGACCGGATAAGCTTCGAGCGGCGGAGTTCCCTCGTACAGCGCTTGTAGCATGATGTCCCGCGCAACCGGGGCAGCGGCCTTAGATCCGCCACCGCCATGTTCGACCACGACCGAAACCGCGTACTTGGGATTTTCGAATGGGGCAAAGCAGACAAAAAGCGCGTGGTCTCGGCGTTCCCAAGGAAGGTCCTCGTTCCGGATCACCCCGGCGGCCCGTTCGGCAGCGGTGATGTTGCGTACCTGACTGGTGCCGGTCTTGCCCGCCATCCGAAAGGCGTCTTCGATGATGCGGCTGCGATAGGCCGTACCGCGCCGGTCGTTCGAGACGGCAAACATAGCCCGGCGCAACTGAAGAAGGTTGTTCTGGTTGATGTCCAGCGCCTCACCCGCCCCCGAGGGCTGTTCCATTCCGTCAATGGACTTGACGAGTCGGGGCGTGACCGCGCGACCAGTGGCGATGCGCGCGGACATCACCGCCAACTGCAGCGGCGAGGCCAGCATGAAGCCTTGGCCGATCGATGAGTTCGCCGTATCGCCAATCAGCCATTCCTGACCGTGAACGCGGGATTTCCATTCCTGGTTCGGGGCAAGCCCTTCGGCAACGGCGGACATTGGAATGTCGTGCCTGATGCCCAAGCCGAATTTGTTGGCCATCTCCGATATCCGGTCGATACCGACCTTCAGTGCGACGTCATAGTAATAAACGTCGCAGCTTTGCTTGAGCGAGTTGAGCAGGTTCATGTGCCCATGCCCGCCGCGCTTCCAGCAGTGGAAGCGCCGACTGCCGACCTTGTGGAAACCGGGACAATAGACCGTGTCCTCGGAACCGATAATCCCCGCTTCAAGCGCGGCCATCGCCGTGATCATCTTGAAGGTCGAACCGGGCGGATAAGTGCCCTGAACGCTCTTGTTCGCCAGCGGGCGGTATTTGTTCTCGGTCAGCGCCCGGTAGTCCGCAACAGATATTCCGCTGACGAACAGGTTCGGATCAAAGCTCGGAGCCGAAGCGATGGCTCGCAAATCGCCGGTTTCGCAGTCAATGACAACGGCAGCCGCGCTTTCGCCTGCCAACCGTGCCTGTGCGTATTGTTGCAGGTCCGCGTCGATCGAAAGTTGCAGGTCGGCCCCGGCCTGACCTTCGCGCCGGTCAAGCTCGCGCATGATACGGCCCGTTGCGTTGACCTCGACCCGCTTCGCCCCGGCCTTGCCGCGCAGGATGTCTTCTTTCTTGGCCTCCAGGCCCACCTTGCCGATCTGGAAACGCGGGATGCGCAGCACCGGTTCCGGATCGGACATCTGGCTGAGATCATAGTCGCTGACCGGGCCGACATAGCCTACAACATGCGCGAAATCCTCATAGCGGGGATAGGCGCGGGCCAGACCGACCTCGGGCGTTATGCCGGGCAGGGCGGGCGCGTTGATGGCGACCTTCGAGATATCTTCCCACGTCACGTGATCGGCAAGTGTCACTGGCAGGAAAGGTGCCGAGCGGCGCATCTCGGCGCGGGCACGTTCCAGTTCTTCCTCGCTGAGCGGGATAAGCTTGGAGAGGTTGGCAATGACCTGTTCGACGTCTCCGGCGTCTTCGCGCACGATGACGATTCGATATGAAGGAGAGTTCTGACCGATAATCTTGCCGTTGCGGTCGAAAATCTCTCCTCGGTTCGGTGGGATCAGGCGAATGTTGATCCGGTTTTCCTCGGCCAGAAGACGGAACTGGTCGGCCTGCTCGACCTGCAAGTGTCTCATCCGCATGGTCAGCCCGCCGATGAATGCCGCTTGCATCCCGCCAAGGACCAGTGCGCGCCGTGAAAATCGGCGGTGGATACGGCCAAGCTCTTTGGGATTGCGTTTCATGCGCGACCTCCCAATGCTTCCGTCTCGGCGGCAGTCAGCCGCCTTATGCCAAGGACCGATTGACTGACCCAGACAACAAGCGGATATGCGGCAATGGTCAGAACAAGTTGCAAGGCAACCAGCCAGATCGAAACCAGTTCGACCGAGGTCAGGCCGAGGATGAGGCGATTACCAAGTGTTATCGCGGTGAGAACAGTGGCCACGGTTATCCATTCGCCGACAATACCTGCATCCCGGGTCGTGGCGGAAATTGTCCTCAGATAAGCACAGGCTCCGACGGTCAGAGCAGACAGCAGGCCTGGCGGGCGCTGCAATAAAAGATCTGCCATAAGCATTACAAAGGCGACGAGTAGTATCGGAACATAGTCAGGACGCCGCAATGTCCAGGCAAAGGTCATGGCGAGCAGCAGATCGGGCGGGGCCCATCTGGAGGGCAAAGTGTTCAACGGCAGCAGATGAAAGAACAAGATGACCAAGGCCACCCCGGCATAGAGCGCACGCATCATCCACGGATAAGAGGGTGACAGCCTATCCATCCGCGGCCTCCTCTGGTTGCAGCGCAGCCGCAGGGCGGTCCGGCGTCACGATGCCACCGGGATCGGAGATCGGCTGGGCCGGATGATAACGCAGCACGCGCAGAAACTCGAGACGCTCGAAATCCGCAGACAGCCTGACCCGCAGGCGACCTCCGGGGTCTTGGGCGACCTGTCCGATCAGCAAACCAGCGGGAAAGACGCCACCATCCCCCGACGAAACTACGCGGTCTCCGGGGCGCACCAGTTCTCGGTTTTCCAGAAAATCGATTGCGGGGGCGGCGGTGTTGTCCCCGGCCACCAAAGCCGTCTGGCCCGATGGCTGGATTGTGGCAGGTATCGAACTGGCGGCATCCGTCAACAGGATCACCCGCGCGGTATCGGCGCCGACGCCGGATATCCTTCCGACAAGCCCGATCCCGTCCATCGCAGCCCAGCCGTCGACGATGCCATCCCTCGCCCCCACATTCAGCAGAACCGATTGCCGGAAAGGAGAACCGCTGTCTGCCATCACGACGCCGGTGATATAAGTCAGGCGTGGATCGAGGCGTACGTTGTTGAGATCGAGCAGGCGCGCATTTTCCTGTTCCAGCTGCAACGCAGCTTCTTTCCACGCCCGCATCTGCCGCAATTCGCTGCGCAATTCGCGGTTCTGTTCACTCAGCCGCTGATAACTCTGGAAATCCCGGAAAAGGTTGATGGCACCGGTTACCGGCACCATCGCCCACTCCATGGAGGGGACAACCTCGTCTACGACGTGCGCGCGGAACCTTTCGACCCGGGGGCTGTCTATCCGCCAGACCAGAAAGATGCCGAAAAGGCACAGCAACAAGACCCCCAAAAGCAGGCGGCGCAGGGGGGCGGTAAAGTCGTCACGCTGTGATCGGTCCTTTGCCACGGGACTCCCTCGGGTGCATGTCGCGCCGTTGCGTTGACACTTGGGTCAGAGGGTGCGCGCCTCAGCTGTCGTAGTCAATCGCGTGGCGCAGTTGTTTTTCATATTCCAGGGCTTTTCCGGTGCCGAGCGCAACGCAGTTCAGGCTTTCATCCGCGATGGAAACGGCCAACCCGGTCTGTTCGCGCAGCGCCAGATCCAAATCGCCCAACAGGGCACCACCACCGGTCAGCATCACGCCACGGTCAACGATGTCGGCGGCCAGATCCGGCGGGGTGGTTTCCAACGCGGTCATCACAGCCTCGCAGATCTGCTGCACCGGCTCCGACAGCGCTTCTGCCACCTGCGCCTGGCTGATCTCGATCTCTTTCGGAACGCCGTTCAGCAGGTCGCGACCCCTGATCTGCATTGATTGGCCACGCCCGTCATCGGGCATGCGCGCGGTACCGATTGTGGTCTTGATCCGCTCGGCGGTGGATTCGCCCACCAAAAGGTTCTGTTGGCGGCGCAGATAGTTGATGATCGCCTCGTCCATCCTGTCGCCACCAACGCGGATCGATCGGGCATAGACGATATCGCCTAGGCTGAGCACGGCCACTTCGGTCGTGCCGCCACCGATATCCACGACCATGTTGCCGGTCGGATCCGTAATCGGCATACCCGCCCCGATGGCCGCTGCAATGGGTTCGGCAATCAGGCCCGCGCGGCGCGCGCCGGCGCTCAGAACGGATTGGCGGATTGCGCGTTTTTCGACAGGGGTGGCACCGTGCGGAACGCAGACGATGACCTTGGGCTTCGAAAAGGTTGAACGCTTGTGCACCTTGCGGATGAAATGCTTGATCATCTCTTCGGCCGTGTCGAAATCCGCGATCACCCCTTCGCGCATCGGGCGGATCGCCTCGATGGAGCCGGGCGTGCGACCAAGCATCAGCTTGGCATCTTCGCCCACGGCAAGCACCTTTTTGACGCCATCCTTGACGTGATAGGCGACCACGGAAGGTTCGCTCAGGATAATGCCGCGGCCCTTGACGTAAACCAGCGTGTTCGCGGTCCCAAGGTCGATAGCCATGTCCGACGAGAACAGGCCGCCCAGATTACCAAAGATCCCCATGTATGTGGTCCTGCTTGCCAAAATTATTCTTGTTCCCACGACTCGACGGGTCGGGGACGGATGACTTATAGGGCGCGAAGCCGCCCGGTAAAAGGGCTGATTCCACTCAAATCAGCGCCTTTTCGCCTCTTTCGGAAGGACTTTAGAAGCAACCATGCTGTCGTATCAACACATTTACCACGCAGGAAATCTGGCGGATGTGCAAAAGCATGCGTTGCTGGCCTCGGCGCTGGAATATCTGACCCGCAAGGACAAACCGCTGAGCTATGTCGAAACCCATGCGGGGCGCGGCCGGTACCAGCTGGACGGGGCTGAGGCCAAACGCACGGGCGAGGCGGCGGCGGGGATCGAACGCGCCCGGCGCGAGGCATGGTTTGATGCGGGCCACCCCCTGACGCGGGCGCTTGAAACGGTGCAGTCGCGATATGGCGAGACGACCTATCCGGGATCTCCGCTGATCGCGGCAAGCCTGTTGCGGTCGCAAGATAGTTTGCATTTTGCAGAACTGCACCCGCAGGAACACGCCGCTTTGGTTGCAACGATGAAACCCTTCGCCGCCAGGGTTTACAGGCAGGACGGGTTCGAACTGGCGCAATCGTTGCTGCCGCCCTCGCCCCGGCGCGGGATGATGCTGATCGATCCAAGCTATGAGGTAAAGTCCGAGTATGACCGCCTGCCCGGCCTTGTCGCGAAAATGCACCGGGCCTGGAACGTCGGGGTCATCGCGCTGTGGTATCCGATCCTGATTGATGCTCGCCACAAGGCCATGTTGCAGGCACTGGAAGGGCAGAGCCTGCCCAAAACGCTGCGCCACGAAGTGCGGTTTCCGCCTGTGCGCGAGGGGCACAGGATGATCGGCTCGGGCATGTTTTTTGTGAATGCTCCCTTTGGTCTTGAGGATGAAATTGCACGGCTTGACCGGATCTTTGGACGCCTCTGAGGCAACCGCCATCACGGATGTGGCGTCCGGAATGATCCTGCATAGGTTGCGCTCCATCAAAACCCTTGGATATCTACCCGCACCGAGCCTAGAATGCCCTGACGGAGGGGCGCGATGGATCGAAGACTGGCTGCCGTATTGGCCGCAGACATGGTTGGGTACAGCCGATTGATGGAAGCCGATGAGGCGGGAACGCTCGCCCGGCTCAGGACACATCGCATCGAACTGATCGATCCGGCAATCACCAAGAATCGCGGTAAGATCATCAAGACGACGGGGGACGGAATGCTGGTGGAATTCGCCAGTGCGCTTGATGCCGTTGCTTGTGCCGTCGAAGTCCAGAGCCGGATGCTTCGCCGCAATATCGATGTTCCCGAAAGTCAGCGCATCCAGTTTCGGATCGGCATCAATCTGGGTGATATCATATTCGAAGAAAACGACATCTTTGGCAGTGGCGTCAACGTCGCCGCGCGGCTGGAACAGGCGGCAGGGGTGGGCGACGTCGTGATTTCGGGCGCCGTACACGATCAGGTTCGTCAGCAAATGGAGCTGGGTTTCGAAGATTTGGGAGAGCTCGCGCTCAAGAATATTTCGCACGCGGTGCACGCCTATCGCGTAGAACTGGACAAGCCCAAGGCAAGCTCGGCTTCCAAAGACACTTCGAAAGACGAAGACACCCGCGTTGTGAAACCCACAATCGCGGTCCTGCCTTTTGCCAATATGAGCGGCGATACCGAGCAGGAGTTCTTTGTCGATGGCCTGACCGAGGATCTGTTGACCGAGCTCAGCCGCCGACGCGAGCTGTTTGTCATCTCGCGAAACTCGGTTTTCGTCTACAAGGGGCAGTCGGTCAATATTCGCGAGGTGGCCGGGAAACTTGGGGCCCAGTACATTGTCGAAGGCAGCGTGCGAAAGGCCGGAAACCGGGTCAGAATCACCGTCCAGTTGATCGACAGCGTGAACGATGCGCATATCTGGGCCGAAAAATACGACCGTGAGCTGGATGATATCTTTACCCTGCAGGACGAGATTACCGCGGCCGTTGTCGCAACCCTCCCCGGACGGATTGAGGCGTCGAAAACGGATGAACTGGCGCGGAAAAAACCGTCGAGCCTTGCCGCATATGAGTGTGTTCTGGCGGCCAAGGTACTGCACCACCGCAGCACGCCCACAGACAATGCCGAGGCGGTCAAGCTGGTGGATCGGGCCATTGAGCTGGACCCCGATTATGCTCATGCCCACGCGTGGCGAGGCTGTATCCGGGGGCAGGCCTGGGGCTATGGCTGGGATCCGGACACGGTTGCGGCCCTGGCCGATGCCGAAGGCTCGATCAAAAAAGCCGCTTCGCTCGACGACAACGACCCGGATGTTCACCGTCTGATGGCGGCCTTGGAGATTGTGCGCAATAACCTCGGCAAGGCCCGCTATCATCAGGAACGCGCGCTGTCACTCAATCCGAATTACGATCTGGTCGTCGTGCAGATGGGCGAATTGCTGACATGGATGGGCAAGCCCGACGAAGGGGCCGAATGGATCGAAAAGGCAATGCGCTTGAACCCGCATCACCCACCCCGGTTCTGGAGCCACCTTGGCAAGGCGCATTTCTGCGGCCGTCACTATGAACAAGCGATTGACGATTTCCAGCACCTGACCGATCTGGACATAACGCAAAACGCGTTTGTCGCTGCATGCCATGCATGGTTGGGGAATGAGACCGAGGCGAAACGTCATGCCGACGCCGTTCGGGCGGCCAACCCCGATTTCAAGATCAGCGAATTGTTGGCGACGCTGCATTATACGCGCGACGAAGACATAAAACATTTCCAACAGGGTCTGGAAAACGCCGGACTATCCTGAGTTGCCCCGAGAAAATGGCGAGCGGACCCGATCAAGGCCCGCTCTTGATCATGATTGATCAGGTCAGGTCCTTGTAGCTGATCTCGCGCGTATCTGCGCCCGGCCCGGCCTTTTCCCGGCGCACGATCAGGCGGTTCAGCGCGTTGACATAGGCCTTGGCCGAAGCAACCACCGTATCGGTGTTGGCTGACTGGCCGGTAGCGATCATGCCATCCTCTTCCAGGCGCACGGAAACGGTGGCCTGCGCATCCGTTCCTTCGGTCACCGCGTGCACCTGATAAAGCTGCAGGTGCGCCTTGTTGGGGTAAAGCGCGCGGATCGCCTTGAACGATGCGTCAACAGGCCCGTCGCCATGTTCGGTGGCGCTGACATCCCTGCCGTCGATTTCCATTTCGATGGTGGATTCCGCAGGGCCGCCGGTGCCGCAGACGACCTTCATCGACACCAGTTGCAGGTGATCCCTGGCATCGCCGCCCGAATGCATGAGCGCGATGAGGTCATCGTCAAATACCTCTTTCTTGCGGTCCGCCAATTCCTTGAACCGAACGAAGATGTCCTTGAGCTGATTATCCCCAACCTCGTAGCCAAGATTGTTCAGCTTGTCCTTTAGAGCGGCGCGGCCCGAGTGTTTGCCGAGCGGCAAGGACGTTCCGGAGAGGCCGATATCCTCGGGACGCATGATCTCGAAGTTTTCGCGGTTCTTGAGCATGCCGTCCTGGTGGATACCGCTTTCATGGGCAAAGGCATTCTTGCCGACAATCGCCTTGTTGAATTGCACTGGGAAGCCCGACACCGTCGCGACGCGGCGCGAGATATGCATGATCTTGGTGGTGTCGATCCCGGTGTGCCAGGGCATGATGTCGTTGCGGGTCTTCAGCGCCATCACCACCTCTTCGAGTGCTGTGTTTCCGGCGCGTTCGCCCAAGCCATTGATAGTGCATTCGATCTGGCGCGCGCCGCCTGCAACGGCAGCCAGGGCATTCGCGGTCGCCATGCCCAGATCGTTGTGGCAATGGGTGGCGAAGACCACCTCATCTGCACCGGGCACGGTTTCGATCAGGCGCTTGATCAGATCGGCGCTTTCCATCGGCGCGGTATAGCCGACCGTATCGGGAATGTTGATTGTGGTGGCTCCTGCCTTGATCGCAATCTCGATCACGCGGCAGAGGTAGTCCCACTCGGTCCGGGTTGCGTCCATCGGCGACCATTGCACGTTTTCACACAGATTGCGGGCGTGGCTGACGGTCTCGTGGATCTTTTCGGCCATCTCGTCCTGGGTCAGGTTCGGGATGGCGCGGTGCAGCGGTGAGGTGCCGATAAAGGTGTGGATGCGGTTCTTTTCCGCGTGTTTCACCGCCTCCCAGCAGCGGTCGATGTCGGCGAAATTGGCGCGGGCCAGACCGCAAATGCGGCTGTTTTTCGAGCGCTGGGCGATTTCGGAGACCGCCTTGAAGTCGCCTTCGGAGGCGATGGGAAACCCGGCTTCGATGATGTCCACGCCCATTTCGTCGAGCAATTCGGCGATTTCGAGCTTTTCGTCATGGGTCATGGTGGCGCCGGGGCTTTGTTCGCCGTCGCGGAGCGTGGTGTCGAAGATCAAGACGCGGTCTTGGTCGGTCACGTTGGTCATGTCGGTGTCTTTCTTGTCTGTCCTAAAGCCATTTGGCGCGCGGGCGTCCTCCTCTGAGCGGGCGCGCCGGGTGGCACGCTCAGAGGCGGATTAGGATCAGTAGGCCACGCAGAATCGCGCCACGGGTGGTGACGTCGGTGGAGGAGATATCTGCGCGGTTGATCATGAGGCGGAGTTTATACAGCCCCGTGCGGGAATGGGAAGCGGCAAAATGACCGAAATGTACATGGTTCAGACCACGGGTTGTCCGAAATGTACCGATTGCAGAGACGGTGCGAAAATCGAGCGCCTGCGGCGCGCTCTATTGGATTTTCGTTGAGCGACGCTGTCTCTCAAACTCCCTGTGGTATTTGCGACCAGAAAGATGCGGCGAAGCGGGTCAGTCGCTTTGCGTCGCGCCGTCGGCGGGTGCCGGTTGTGCGGTTTCGTCGTTCTGGACCAGCGCGCCGTTTTCCCATGTGCCGGTTTCTTCCTGACCGTCGGAATAACGCATCCGGCCTTCGCCCTGGCGTTTGCCGTTCAGGAAGCTGCCCTCGTAGACGTCGCCATTGGCATAGGTGGCGGTGCCGATGCCGGTGATCTTGCCTTCGGTCCACTGGCCGGAATACCGGAACCCGTCCATCATCACGATCTCGCCCTGACCGTGGCGCTGGCCGTTGGCGTATTGGCCGGTATAAACCGATCCGTCGGGATAGGTGGCCTTGCCTTCGCCGTGGCGCAGCCCGTTGGCCCAGTCGCCGTCATAGCGATAGCCGTCCGGGTATGTCATCACGCCCTTGCCGTGATTGCGGGCGTTGCGGAACTGGCCCTTGTAGACGATGCCGTTGGCATAGACCGTGGTGCCGTCGCCCTCGATCACGCCGGCGATCCAGTCGCCGTCATAGCTGGACCCGTCGGGATAGGTGATCTTGCCCTTGCCTTCGGCCAGATCGGCCTGAAAGGCACCGACATAGATCGAGCCGTCGGGATAGGTCATGCGGCCGTTGCCTTCGATCTGGCCATTGGTCCAGTCGCCGGTATAGCGGAAGCCGTCGGTCCCGACGAAGGTGCCCTGCCCGTGGCGCTGATCGTCCAGAAAGTCGCCCTCGTAGACGTCGCCATCCGCGCCGATGGTCTTGCCCTTGCCTTCGCGGCGGCCGTCGCGGAACGCGCCTTCGTAGACGTCGCCGTTGGGATAGGACAGCGTTCCGGCCCCGCTCATCTGGCCATTGGACCAGTCGCCGGTATAGGACACGCCGTCGGAAAACTGGACCGTGCCTGTACCATTCCGGACGCCGCCGCGCACGTCGCCCTCGTAGACAGAGCCGTCGGCATAGGTGAACTTGCCCTTGCCGTCCTGCTGGCCATCGACCCAGTCGCCTTCGTAGACGTAGTTGTCGGCGACACGCAGCGTTCCCTTGCCATGGTGCAGGCCATTCCTGAATTCGCCTTTGTACTGGCTGCCGCTGGTGAAGACCGCAAGGCCAGCGCCGTCAAAAACGCCGTCCTTCCATTCACCTTCATAGGTGCCGCCGTCGGCATAGACGATCTTGCCCTGCCCGTGCGGTTTGCCCTTGGCAAACTCGCCCTCATAGACAGAGCCGTCGGGAAAGCGCGCGGTGCCCTTGCCTTCGATCTCGCCCTCGATCCACTGGCCGGTATATTCGTAGCCGTTGGGCAGGCGATAGGTGCCAATGCCGTGCTGCAATCCACCTTTGAAGGTGCCCTCATAGACGCCGCCGACTTCGTCTTCGGTGGTCAGGATCTGATCATCTTGGGCCCAGGCGGTTCCGGCCAGCGCGGCGAATGCCGCCGTTGCCATAGTTTTGCGGATCGAGACCATCGCTGCCCCTGTTTGCCTTGATTGCATCAAAAATACGCTGCTCGGTAGGCCGAAACTTAGGATACCGGGGAGGGCGGGGCAATGTCTTTTGCTCCATTGGCCTTTTCCTCGGGGCGCGATCTGGTAAATGGCTTTGAATGGATGAGAGCAGGGGGGCGTCATGGCCGACCGTTTCCGTATCACTCTGGCGCAGCTCAACCCGGTGGTGGGCGACCTGTCAGGCAATGCCGACAAGGCCTTGCAGGCCTGGGAGCTTGGGCGCGCGGCGGGGGCCGATCTGGTAGCCCTGCCCGAGATGTTCATTTCCGGATACAACACGCAGGATCTGGTGATGAAGCCTGCGTTCCATGACACCGCGATCGCGATGATCGAGACCCTGGCCGAGGAATGCGCCGACGGCCCGGCACTTGCCATCGGCGGGCCTTGGGTTGAGGAAGGCAAGCTGTATAACGCCTATCTGATTCTGAAGGGCGGCAAGATTGCCAGCCGGGCGCTGAAGCATCACCTGCCAAACGAGACCGTTTTCGACGAGGTGCGCATTTATGACGCCGGACCTTTGGGGGGGCCGTATTCGGTGGGCAACACGCGTGTCGGCAGCCCGATCTGCGAAGATGCCTGGCACGAGGATGTGGCGGAAACACTGGCGGAAACCGGGGCGGAGTTCCTGCTGATCCCGAACGGGTCGCCCTATTTCCGCAACAAGACCGAACTTCGCATCAATCAGATGGTGGCGCGGGTTGTCGAAACCGGTTTGCCGCTGATCTATCTCAACATGGTTGGCGGGCAGGATGACCAGGTGTTCGACGGGGGCACCTTTGCGCTGAACCCCGGCGGTGAACTGGCGTTGCGGATGCCGGTGTTTGACGAGGCGGTGACCCATCTTGATCTGCAGCGTGGCGACGATGGCTGGCGTATCGTCCCCGGCGAGATCGCGCCGCAGCCCGACGAATGGGAGCAGGATTACCGCACCATGGTGCAGTCGTTGCGCGACTACATGGCCAAGACCGGGTTCAAGAAGGCGGTTCTGGGCCTGTCGGGCGGTGTGGATTCGGCGCTGGTCGCGGCCATCGCGGTGGATGCGCTGGGGGCCGGGAACGTGCGTTGTGTCATGCTGCCGTCGGAATATACCAGCCCCGGATCGCTGGAGGATGCCGAGGCGGTGGCGAAGGCGCTGGGCGTCCGGTACGATCATGTCCCGATTTCGGAAAGCCGGGCGGCGGTAACACGCACGCTGGCGCCGGTGTTCGAGGGGCTGCAGCCGGACATCACCGAGGAAAACATCCAGTCGCGCCTGCGCGGGCTGTTGTTGATGGCGATATCGAACAAGTTTGGCGAGATGCTGTTGACCACCGGCAACAAATCCGAGATCGCGGTGGGCTATGCCACGATCTATGGCGACATGAACGGGGGCTACAACCCGATCAAGGACCTTTACAAGACGCGGGTGTTCGAGACCTGCCGTTGGCGCAATGCCAATCACCGCGACTGGATGATGGGGCCTGGGGGCGAGGTGATCCGGCCTTCGGTCATCGACAAGCCGCCGAGTGCGGAACTGCGCGAAGACCAGAAAGACAGCGACAGCCTGCCGGATTATCCGGTGCTGGATGGGATTCTGGACATTCTTGTGGATCAGGACGGCTCGATTGCCGATTGCGTCGCTGCCGGGTTTGAGCGCGACGTGGCCAAGCGGGTCGAGCATCTGCTGTATATCAGTGAATACAAACGCTTTCAGTCCGCCCCCGGCGCGCGTCTGACCCAGCGGTCGTTCTGGCTGGACCGGCGCTATCCCATCGTCAATCGCTGGCGCGATCCGAGCTGAAGCCGATATTCGGCCCCTCTTTTGCCTTAATTTTGCCATCTATGCGGCGAAAATGTCGGGTTGCAGGCAGGATTGCCGCAAGAGGGGTGATTCAATTCACGGATTTCAGGAGTATTGTTTCCACCTTCAGTGAAGTAGCGGTGATTTGGCCGAGCATTTGGGGGAATGCGAGGGGTCAATGTTGGAAGAATTTGACAAACCGATTCATACCGCGCCGAGGCTGGCCTCGATGCGGGGCGCGAAGCGGAGCTTGGACGAAAAAAGAACGGATGCAGCGATCAACGCCATCCTGAGCGGCAAGTCGCTTGAACCGGTCGAAGAGCGGAGCGGCTGGATCACGGCGCCCGAGCCCGTGCGGCCCCGGAAGGAGCCTGCAACCGAGAAACCGGCCAGGAAGAAGGGCGGTTTCATCGGACCGATTCCCGTGCGGGAAAACCGGTATGAGCCGACCTGGCTGCATGTGTTCATCGCGACGGTCGCGCTGATCATGCTGTGGCAACCATTGCTGTTGCCGTTGCTTGTTGCCCTGTTTCTGGTCGTGGTTCTGGTGTCTTACTGGACTTTGGGACATGAACGGGTGGTCGAGTTGGCAGGGCACGGGATGGATTGGCTGGAACTCAAGCGCCCCGACCTGGCGGGCCGAATCAGGCAACGATTGATCCGGGCGTCGAAATTCGCGGGCCGGATCGTTGATGTTCTGCCCGCGCGCTGGACCGAGGGGCTGTACCTGCCGGATTTCGAACCCGCCGACGACCTGCCCGAGAAAATGCGCAGCGACCCCTTTGAGCGGCTCAAGGGAACTCGCCGCGATCCGTGACATTTGAAGTGAAAAGGCGCTGCCTTTGCGGTGCCGGGTAGACTGAAAAGACAATCGCCACCGCGCGGTTGTTTTTTCTTCGGGGACAAACTGTTTCCAAAATGTACTAGAATTGCCACATTTGTGACACAATTAAGGTTCAATTTGGCCTCAACTGGGGCGGAATTGACATATTGTGAGTGGGTTAGCCACCTTTCTCAATTCCTGAGAGCATGAAAAGTTTTTGGATTCCGGGATCAAATCCGGAAGGTATCGAGTGTTTTGGGACCAGTGTTTGGTGGTGTGATGTTAAATGGTTATGACAAGCCTCTCCATTCCTTGCCGGAATGGAAATTGATGCGTTCTTTTGGGTGCAAGTTCGACGAAATTGGCATCGACAAAGCGATTGCCAATGTTTTGGGGGACCCGCACAACAAGCCGCGCAAGAGGGGGCGCCCGCTGTGGTTGGGTGAAGAATGGCGGGTCGAGGAGTGATGCCACGACCCCGTGAGTGCAAGTAGTGGGCTTTAAAGCCGAGGGGGAATCGGCACGTCTTTGGGGTGACATGTGAGTGGTGCCCCAAAGACACAGGTCAACGGGATTGCTATGCGCGCCTGTGACCGAAAAGAGTCTTTGGGCGCCATTAGGCAAAGGAATGCCAACGTCACTGGCAGGTTTGCGCCGCAAAATCTGCGGGGCTGAGAGACCCCCTTTTTTTCAGTCACGAAACCGTTATGTGCATGCGCAGAAACCAGTTGCCTTGGGGCTGCCATGAAACTCAACGCTTTGGAAATTTTTTGCATCCTTTTGGCCAGTTCACTGGCTGTGGCTGCGTTTATCGGGGCAATTCACGCCCTGTTGACGGCGGTCTGAGCTGATTGCGTCGATCTGATCCAACTGCCAACGGATCGGGACCAAGCTCAAAAAACTTTGCGCGAGAAGTCGAGGTAATCTGCGTTCGGTGACGTCTGTGCCGGGCGCAGATCGCACCCAAGAAACGCCTTGCGACCAATTGAATGACCGGGTTGCCACAGTTTCAGAGTGAGCAATCCGTTCGGGTCAATTTCGCTTTCTTCGATCGCCAAAGCGCGACATCAATGGGACAGATGCAACTGTATTTGAGCCATTGATGCCCGGTCCCAAGCCTACTTCATTCGAGTCCGACCTGGCCCTTCCAAAAAAGGTTGATGTTGTCGTCATAGGTGGCGGCATAATCGGTACGTCGACCGCGCTGGAGCTCGCGGAACGAGGCATATCGGTTCTGCTGTGCGAAAAGGGGCAGATCGGGGCCGAGCAAAGCTCTCGCAACTGGGGTTGGGTGCGGTTGGGGATGCGCGACCCGCGCGAGATTCCCCTGATGCAGGAGGCGCGCAGGATCTGGCAGGGGCTGGACGAAAGGCTTGGCCGCCCCACCGGGTACAGGCAGGCCGGGATCCTCTTTGCCGACTCGGGGCGGCGCGGTCACGAACGTCAGGCGTGCTGGCTTTCGCATGTCGAAGGGTTGCAAACCGGCGCGCGGCTGGTGAGCGGGGCCGAACTGGCCGCGTTGTTGCCGGGGCATGACGGAGAGGTCAGTGCGGGCCTGCACATGCCGCAGGACGGCCGTGCCGAACCGCAACTGGCCGCGCCGGCGATTGCCGAAGGCGCGCGGGATCGGGGCGCGGCAGTAATGGCGAATTGCGCCGTTCGTTCGGTCGATGTCGAGGCGGGACGCGTTGCCGGGGTCATCACCGAACGCGGGCGCGTGGCCTGCAGCCAGGTCGTACTGGCGGGCGGGGCATGGTCACGGCTGTTTGCCGGGAATGCGGATATTTTCCTGCCGCAACTCAAGGTGCTGAACACCGCCATGCGAACCTCTCCGGTCGAAGGATTGCCGGAGGCAGCGCTCTGGTCCAACGATTTTGCCATGCGCAAACGGGCTGATGGCGGGTATTCGATCGCATCCGGCCACGACAACATCGTCGATATAGTGCCGGACAGTTTCCGGCTTGGATACCGCTATCTGCCCGCGCTTGTGCAGGACTGGAGTTCGCTGCAGTTCAGGTTGTCGCGGTATTGGGCCGAAGAGGCGCAACAGAACCGGTCCTGGCTGCCCACCGACGTGACCCCGTTCGAGCATTGTCGCATCCTGGACCCCGAACCAACATGGCGGGTCGTGCGCAAGGCCTGGGCCAGGGCGTGCCGGGCGTTTCCGGCGCTTTGTTCGGCCGAAATCGTGCAAAGCTGGGCGGGATACATGGATGTCACGCCCGACGCCATTCCGGTGATCTCGCAGGTTGACAGTCTGCCGGGGATGTTCATCGCCACCGGCTTTTCCGGGCATGGGTTCGGCATCGGTCCCGGCGCGGGGCGACTGACGGCCGATCTTGTGACCGCCGATACGCCTTGCGTCGACCCCTCTGCGTTCCGCCTGTCACGGTTTACCGACGGCTCAAGGGTGCGTCCCGACCCGGGGTATTGACCTGTCTCAGCCCATCATCTGATAGCTGACCGGGACAAACCGGAACCCGTCGCCGCGCGGTTCGACGAAACCGGCCGCCGGGAAGGGCATGTGATAGCCGATCATCGGGACACGGTCCGCCGCCAGCATGCCCAGAACCTTTCGGCGCGAGGCCGTGGCGGCTGCCTTGTCGACGTCAAAGCTGAGTTCCCATTCGGGATGTGCAAAGGACCACACATAGTGATTGGCCAGATCGGCCGTCAGCACCAGACGCTGGTCGCCGCTTTCGATGTGGTAAACGGTGTGTCCGGGGGTATGGCCGAATGCGGCCACTGCGGTGACGCCTGAAACAACCTCGCCGACATCTTCGACAAAGGTCATCCTTTCAGCCAGCGGGGTGACGTTTCCGGCAACCAGATCGCGGACCGGGTTGCCTTCTTCCAGCCCGCTCCAGAAGTCGTATTCCTTTGCGGCGGTGACATAGCGGGCATTGGCAAAGGTCGGTGCGCCATCCGTCATCAGGCCGCCGATGTGATCGGGATGCATGTGGGTGATGACGACCACGTCGATGGCGTCGGGGCTTGTCCCGGCGGCGGCAAGCGCCTTTTGAATGCCGCCCTGGCCCAGGCCGGTATCGAACAGAACCCGCTCGGATCCGGTGTCGATCAGGGTGGGGGTGAAAAAGAACTGCGCCGCATCTGCGGGAATGAAGTTTTCCGCCGAGACGCGGGCGAATTCCTCGTCGCTGACATTGGCGCCAAAGACGTCCTTGGCGCCGTCGCGGGGAAAGCTGCCATCGAGAAGGGTGCTGACCGAAAACCCGCCCAGCTTGAAGGACCGGGCGATGGGCGGTTCGGAAGCGCCAGTTTCAGCGGCCAATGCGGGCCTTGCGGCCGCGGCCAGAGGCAGAGCGGCAGCGGCGCCCAAGGCGGAACGGCGGGTCAGTTTCACGGTCATGGATCAGCCTCCCAACAGGTGTTTTGACAAATGGCATTAGTGCGGCTGCCGGATAAGGCAGTGTGCGCGCGCGCAGAGGGGATGTGCGGCGTCAGAGAAAGCTGTAGAAACGGGACATGGCGAAGGCAAATAACAAAACCGTTCCTACCGGACAGGCGGTCGAGGCGTTTCTGGCGTCGGTGGACCCTGTCGACCGTGCCAGGGATGCGCGACAACTGGACCGGTTGTTTCGCCGGGTCACCGGTTTTGCGCCGGTGATGTGGGGGCCGTCGATCGTGGGGTATGGCCGGTATCACTATGTCTACAAGAGCGGCCGCGAGGGCGACTATCTGGCCACCGGGTTTTCGCCGCGCAAATCCGCCCTGTCGATCTATATCATGCCGGGATATGCGAATTTCGGCGAGATCCTTGCCCGGCTGGGAAAACACAAGACCGGCAAGTCCTGCCTGTATGTCGACAAGCTGGCGGATATCGACCTGGACGTGCTGGCGGAACTGATCCGGGCGGGGTTGACCGATCTGGCGGCCCATTGGCCGGTCGACCCGACCTGACCCGCTTCATCTTTTGAAAAATACGCCCGCCGGAGGCACGCGCCCCGAAAAGGCGCGTTCAGCCGCGCTGGACAAAATGCCGCCCATGTGACAAGAGCCGCGCAACAGGAGACACCCATGACCACCACCCGTTTCGCCCCGTCGCCCACCGGTTACATCCACGTCGGCAACCTGCGCACCGCATTGATGAATTTCCTGATTGCCCGCAAGGCAGGCGGCACCTTCATCCTGCGCATCGACGACACCGATCCCGAACGGTCGAAAGAAGAATATGTCGACGCCATCAAGCAGGATCTGGAATGGCTGGGCCTGCAGTGGGACCGCGTCGAACGGCAGTCCGCGCGGCTGGACCGCTATGCCGAGGCCGCCGACAAGCTGCGCGGGATGGGGCGGTTCTACGAGGCGTTCGAGACCCCGACCGAGCTGGACCTCAAGCGCAAGAAACAGCTCAACATGGGCAAGCCGCCGGTCTATGACCGCGCCGCGCTGGCGCTGTCGGAGGCTGAAAAGGACGCGCTGCGCGCCGAGCGTGGTGACGGGGTGTGGCGGTTCAAGCTGGATCAGCAGCGGATCGAATGGACCGACGGCATTCTGGGCGACATCTCGATCGACGCCGCCTCGGTCTCGGACCCGGTGCTGATCAAGGCGGACGGGCAGGTGCTGTACACGCTGGCCTCGGTGGTGGATGACACCGAAATGGGTGTGACGAACGTGGTGCGCGGGTCCGACCACGTGACCAATACCGCCACCCAGATCCAGATCATCGAGGCGCTGGGCGGAACACCTCCCAGCTTTGCGCATCATTCGTTGCTGACCGGACCGCAGGGCGAGGCGCTGTCGAAACGTCTGGGGACGCTGGCGCTGCGCGACCTGCGCGAGCAGGGCGTGCAACCGATGGCGCTGCTGAGCCTGATGGCGCGGCTGGGGTCCTCGGACCCGGTTGAAATGCGAAACGACATGGCGGAGCTGATCGACGGGTTCGACGTAACCCGGTTCGGCGCCGCGCCGACCAAGTTCGACGTGCAGGACCTGTTCCCGCTGACCGCCAAGTACCTTCAGATGCTGCCCCTGTCGGACGTGGCCGATGCGGTGGCGGCAGCAGGCGTTCCGGATGATCTGGCCGAGCCGTTCTGGTTGATGGCGCGCGAGAACATCACAACGCTGAACGATCTTCAGGGCTGGTGGGAGCTGTGCCGCGACGGCGCCGAGCCGCTGATCGACGACGAGGACCGCGGGTTCATCGCCGAGGCGATGGCGCTGTTGCCCGAAGGCCCGTATGACGGAGAGACCTGGGGTACGTGGACCAAGGCCGTCAAGGAGGCCACGGGCCGCAAGGGCAAGGGATTGTTCATGCCGCTCCGCAAGGCGGTCACCGGCATGGAGCGGGGGCCGGAGATGGCCGCGCTGTTGCCGCTGATGCAGGTGATCCGCGCCCGCGGTTGAGTGAACGCGCCCGTACGGGCGCGTGCCTTCGGCGAGAGTATTTTTGAAAAGATGAAGAGGGGCGGGGCGCGTGGGCACCCGCCCTTTTTCGTCAGGCGGTCTGGACGATTTTTGCCGAGATCGCCCCAAGGCGGTCGTCGACGAATTCGGTCTCTTCCGGGCGGAGTTGCTGATGGCGGGGATAACGCGGCTCGGCCCGGTCATTCAGGATCGGTGCGCCCCACCCGTCGGTGGTGGCGAAGAACCGGTCGGCCCCGTCCGGCCCATAGGCGCGCAAATAGCCCTGGACCACGACGTCGATATAGCTGAGCAGGATCGGGTAGCGGTCGGAGGGGGCTGTGTGGCGGTGTTCCGGCACGGCGTAGACGGCGATTTCGACGTCTCCCTTCAGCGGGTGCGAGATGGCCCAGGTCGCGGGCACCCGGTCATAGGCCCATTCGCGTTCGTCCAGTGCCGCCCAGTCGTTTTTGGGTACATGGGCGATCATGCCTTCGATTTCGCTGTCCGGGGCAGGGATGGCGGTGAGAAAGGCCACCGGTCGCAGATCGGTGTGCCGCCAGGCACGCCGCCAGCCGCGCAGCGTGGCCGGGTGCGGATCGGGGAAATCATGTGTCGCGAGATTGACGAGGCTGCCATAGCCAAAGAAATACGGGTCTTTCATCGGGTTTGTTGTCATGTGAGCAATTGATGTATGTCAAACAGTTTTTTTGGAACGCGTGCAATAAGGTTCCACCGTGAAATTCGAGGAGGAACACATGCGCATTACCAAGAGGACGAATATCGCCATCCGTCTGTTGATGTATTGTGCCGCGCATCAGGACCGGCTGGTCACGAAAGCCGAGATCGCCGAGGTATGCAATATCTCCGAAAACCATCTGGCCCAGGTGATCAACCAGCTGAGCCAGCTCAGTTATCTGAGCACCCAGCGCGGTCGGAACGGGGGGATGTCATTGGGGCGGCCCGCCGAACAGATCCGGATCGGTGAGGTATTCCGCGATGTCGAAGGCAACCTGCCGATTGCCGAGTGTTTTGCCGATGCCGACAATACCTGTCCACTGACAGATGCCTGCCGGTTGCGGCTGGCGCTGCGGGATGCGGCGCAAGCCTTTTATGCCTCGCTGGATGAGATCACGCTGGATGCGCTGGTATGTGACAACACGGACCTTCTGAAGATCCTGCAGCCGGTGGCCTGTCTGCGGCAAAGCGCCTGAGCGCGGGCTGAACCGCATGCCTTGGGTCAATCATTGGCCCGCAGGACCTGCGCGGGGCGGGCCGAAAGCGGCTGCCAGGCAAAGATCAGCCCTGCTGCGAGGGTGACGCCTATCCCTGTGCCGATGATGGTGACGGCAGAGGGCCAGATTACCGTGAAGTTCAGCTCGAAAACGTAGGTTGCGACGGCCCAGCCGCCCAGCAAACCGGCCGCCAGCGCCACAAGGCCCGCCGCCGCGCCAAGCAGTGCGGCGCGCAGGGCGAAGCTGAGCAGGATACGGCGGCGCGCGGCGCCGAGCGTTTTCAGGATCGCCGCCTCGTGCCGGCGGGCGGGTTCGCCAGCGGCGGCGGCGCCGATCAGCACCAGAAACCCGGTCAGCAACGACACACCTGCGCCATAGGATGTGGCGGTTGCCAGCCCGCCCAGCACCTCGGACACGCGGTCGATGGCGTCGCGGACACGGATGGCGGTGATGTTGGGGAACTGCGTGGCGAGGTCGCGCAGGATGGCGGCCTCGGCCTGCTCCTCGGCATAGACCGTGGCGATGAAGCTGTGCGGTGCGGCGGCCAGCGCAGCGGGGTTCATCGACAACACGAACCCCATGCCGGCGGTCGAGAAATCAACCTCGCGGAACGAGGTGATTTCGGCGGTGATGTCGCGGCCCAGGATGTTGATGGTGAGCGTATCGCCGAGGGAAAGGCCCATTTCCTGCGCTTCTTCGGTGGCGAAGCTGATCTGCGGGGGGCCGGAATAGTCGTCAGGCCACCATTCCCCGGCGGTCAGGCGGGCCTTGGGCGGCGGGGCGGCGGAATAGGTCACACCCCGGTCGCCACTCAGCACCCAATGATCGCCCGCCACGTCGCGGGCAGGTTTTCCGTTGATCCGGGTGATGACACCGCGCAGCATCGGCGCGCTTTCCATGCCGCTGACCGCCGGATCGTTGGACAGGCGTTCGGTAAAGCCGGGCATCTGGTCTTTCTGGATGTCGACGAAGAAATAGGAGGGTGCGACATCGGGCAGATTGCCCGAGATCGCGCGGCGCAGGTTGCCGTCGATCTGGCCGACTGCCGCAAGGACCGACAGGCCAAGGCCCAGCGACAGGACGACCGATGCAGCCCCTTCGCGTGGGCCGGAAATGGCGGCGAGCGCCCAGCGAAGAGCAGGACGCCCCCGTGCGCCCGGCAGGGTGAGGCGGGCGAGGGCGCGGATGCCATAGGCCGAGGCCGCCAGCAGGATCAGGGCACCGGTGAGACCCGCGGCTGTCCAGAGCGTGAGGCGGGGCGAGCCGTTGAAGGATGCGGCCAGCCCGACCAGCAGCGCCAGGGCAAGGGCGGTCGCCAGCACGTAGCGAACGCGCGGAAGGGCGCGCGATGCCGACAGGGCGTCGCGGAACAGGGCGGCGGCCCGGATGTCTTCGGTGCGGGCCAATGGCCAGAGGGTGAAGATGAAGGCGGTGATGAGGCCATAAAGCGCGGCTTCGAACAGCGGTTCGGGATAGAGCGAAAACACCGCCGGTACCGGCAATTGCGCTTGCAGCAGCGGGGCCAGCAGGACGGGGGCAAGACCGCCCAGAAGAAGGCCGATCAGGATGCCGAGGATCGACAGCGCGCCGATCTGCAGGAAATAGGTTTGGAAGATGGTGGTGCGGTCCGCCCCCAGAGTGCGCAGGGTGGCGATGGTGCCGGTCTTTCCGGTCAGATAGGCGCGGACGGCGGCAGAAACACCAACACCGCCGACCGCAAGGCCGGACAGGCCCACGAGGATCAGGAATGCGCCGAGGCGCGACACGAACTCGGCAATGCCGGGGGCGCCATTGCGGGCATCGGTCCAGCGCAGGCCGGCGTTCCGGAATGTGCGTTTCGCTTCGCGAGCGGTCGCGGCAAGGTCAGCGCCGGGGGGCAGGTCAAGCCGGTATTTGGTGGAGAACAGCGTACCCGGCTGCAACAGGCCCGAATTGGCAAGACTGTCGGTCAGCACCAGGGTGCGCGGGCCAAGAGCGAACCCGTCTGCCGCGCCGTCGGGTTCGTGGACAAGGGCGGCCATCAGGACAAAGTCCTGCGTGCCAAGCCGGAAAGTGTCGCCCGGCTGCAGGCCCAGACGGTCGATCAGCACACGCTGCATGACCGCGCCGGGCAGCCCGTCGCGGCCCGCCAGCGCCTGCGGCAGGGGTATGTCGGGGGACAGGCGGGCAGTGCCGACCAGCGGATACACCCCGTCGACGGCCTTGACCTGTGTCAGCGCCCGGTCGGTTTCCTCTGCCCGGTCGACCACCGCCATCGAGCGGAAATCGACGACCTCGGACAGGGTATCGGCCTTGCCGGTCATCCAGGCGCGCTCGTCTTCACTGGCGAACCGATAGGTGAATTCAAGCTCGGCATCGCCGCCAAGCAGTGCGGCGCCTTCGCGGGCCAGCCCGGCCTCGATCGCAGAGCGCACGGAACCGACGGCGGCGATGGCGGCAACACCAAGGGCGAGGCAGGCGAGGAAGACGCGGAACCCCTGCAATCCGCCGCGCAGTTCGCGCCGGGCGATGCGGGCGGCTTGGCGCAGGCTCATTCGGCGGCCTCGCGGCGGGTTTCGGTATCGACGCGGCCATCGCGCAGCCGGACCACCCGGTCGCAGCGGCGCGCAAGTTCGTGGCTGTGGGTCACCAGCACCAGTGTCGCCCCATGCCGGTCGCGCAGGCCGAACAGCAGGTCGATGATGGCGTGGCCGTTGGCCTCGTCCAGATTGCCGGTGGGTTCGTCCGCCAGAAGGATCTGCGGGCGCGGGGCCGAAGCGCGGGCCAGCGCGACGCGCTGTTGCTCGCCGCCCGACAGTTGCGCGGGGTAGTGGTCGAGCCGGTGTGAAAGGCCAACGGTGTCCAGCTCGGCCTCGGCGCGGGAAAAGGCGTCGCGGTGGCCTGCCAGTTCCAGCGGCGTGGCGACGTTTTCCAGCGCGGTCATGGTGGGGATGAGGTGGAAGTTCTGGAACACCACCCCCATGTTGTCGCGGCGGAAACGGGCAAGCGCGTCCTCGTCCAGCCGGGTCAGGTCTTGCCCCAGGGCGGTGATGGACCCGTGCGTGGCCTGTTCCAGCCCGCCCATCAGCATCAGCAGCGATGACTTGCCCGAACCCGAAGGACCGACAAGGCCAAGCGTTTCGCCGCGCTCAACACTCAGCGAAACGTCGTGCAGGATATCGACACGCCCGGCATTGCTTTCCAGCGACAAAGAGGCATCTTTGAGAATAAGCACGGGGTCGGTCATCGGCGGGTCCTGTGAGTTGGGTACCTGACTGGATATGGAGCCAAATCGTTCATGCGCAAGAGTTTAACCGCTGGCCTGCTGGTTGCAATCTGCGCGCCCGCCTCTGCCGAACAGGTGGTTATCGCGGCGCTGGGGGATTCCCTGACGCAGGGTTTCGGCCTGATCGAGCAGGAGGGCTTCGTGCCGCAGATGCGCGAATGGCTGGCCGGGAACGGGGCGGATGTGCGTCTGATCAACGCCGGCGTGTCCGGCGACACCACGGCGGGTGGGGCGGCGCGGGTCGAATGGACACTGACGCCCGATGTGGACGCTATGATCGTGGTGTTGGGGGGTAATGACCTGTTGCGCGGGATTGATCCGGCCGAGGCGCGGGCCAATCTGGATCATGTCCTGACGGTTGCGAACAGCGCCGAGGTTGAGGTGTTGCTGATCGGGATGGAAGCACCGGGCAATTACGGGCCCGAATACAAGGCCGCGTTCGATGCAATCTATCCCGATCTGGCCCGGCAACATGACACCTTGCTGGCCGGGAATTTCTTTGCGGGGCTGGGATCGGACGATCCGGCGGCAGTCCAACAGATGATGCAGCTCGACGGCATCCATCCCAATGCCAGGGGCGTGGCGGCCATTGTCGAAAACCTGGGGCCGCATGTTCTGGCACTGGTGGACCGCGTCGGTGCGGCGGAGTGATTTGCCATGCCTGGGCGCCTGTTTCTGACCACACCCGCCGATCAGGTGGCGCAACGGCTGGACACATCGGTCGGGGACCTGGCCAGTGAACCGCCGCGCCGCAACATTCAGCCCGGACAACCGGTCGTCGTGTTCGGCCCCGACGGGCTGACACGAATGCGCTGGGGGGTGATCCCGGTCGGGCGGATCAATGCGCGCGGGCGTCCGGTGATGGAAACGATCATCAACACGCGCTCGGAAACCATGTTCGAAAAATCGGCGTTTTCCGGTGTCGGCCGCGCGGCGGTTCCCGCCGACGGCTGGTATGAATGGACAGGGCCGGCGCGGCGCAAGACCGCGTGGCGGATATCGGATGCCAAAGGCGGGCTGTTGTTTTTCGCCGCGATCACCGACCGGTGGCAGGCCTCGGCCAGCATGGCGGTGGATCAGGTTGCCATCGTCACCTGTGAGCCGAACGATGACGTCCGCCCGATTCACCATCGGATGGGGGTGTTGCTGGAGGTTCGTGATATTCCGCTGTGGCTGAGCGGGACAGAGGCGCAGGCCGGGAAACTGACGCGGCCCTGGCCCGAAGGACGGCTGAAGATCGAAGAGGCGGAGGGTGTCGACTGGTCCGCCCCGTGACGGGCGTCAGTGAGTGTATTCCAGTTGCATCAACTCGTCATGGGTATAGCTTTGCCGGATGATGCCATCGTCACCGGCGCGGAAATTGGGGTCTTGTGGCAGACAGGCCAGGCCGCAGATCTGATAGGTGACCATGGCATTGCTGTCGATGAACCAAAGACGACCACCCGGCGTTGCGACATAACCGTTGACGCCTTCGTCGCGATCCGCCTCGAGATCCAGCACGGTCGGGAATTCGGCAGGCGTAAAGGCGTCATAGGCCCCGTGCGTGTGCAACGAGGCGATCGGGGTGAAACCGCTGCGGGGTATTGCGGGCGTGCAACCGCTTTCGTCGCCGCGCGTAATGACGGTGAAGGTCAAATTCCCGAACTGGTTCCAACCAAGATATCCGCAATACTCAAACCCGGCGGCGAAAGATAGATATTGAAGCGGTGTGAGCCGGGATTTGACCATCGCGACCTCAGAGTCAGGCGGCTGATAGGCGGAAGCGGCCAAGACCGCTCCGGGCCAGAGCAGGCAGGCAATTTTCCAGATTCGGATCATGGCCTTCGCGCCTCCGACGCGCGGGGATCAGACAACGGTCACGACCGTTCCGATAGGCACCCTTTCATACAGATCCATGACATGTTCGTTCAGCATCCGGATACAGCCGTTGGAAACGGCGTGGCCGATGGTTTCGGGCTGGTTGGTGCCGTGAATGCGGAAATATGTGTCCTGCCCGTTCTGGAACAGGTACAGCGCCCTTGCGCCCAGCGGGTTGTCGGTGCCGCCCGGCTGCACATAGTCGTTGTCTGCAAATCTGCCATAGGCCACCGGATCGCGCTCGATCATCTCCTGGGTGGGGCGCCAGGTGGGCCATTCCTTCTTGACGTCGATGGTCGCGGTTCCGGTGAACTCCAACCCGGCTTTGCCCACGCCACAACCGTATCGGATCGCCTTTTTGGGCTCGGTCACGAAATAAAGGTAAAAGGAACGCGGAACGATCAGCAACTGGCCGGGCAGGAACTGTTTCTTGATCCTGACGATCTGTGGCGTCGGGTCATATTCGACGGCTTGCTTGGCATTCGCCTGACCTGGAAGAACGCCGGCCGCAGTTGCAGCAGCAAGAAAAGCGCGGCGCGAAATCATTTCAATCCCCTTTTCAACAACAAAACCAATAGGTCCAGTTTCGGCGGGAGGTCCGTGCCGGTCAATCCACCTTGCGTGTGTAACAGAAAAGTGATGCCGAAGCTGCGGTCGTCAGAGCACAGGTGACCACCCAGCCGAAATACCAGATTTGCCCGGCAAGCAGGTCTTCGGCGTAGGATGCGGCGAACTGCGTCTTGCCGCCCTGTGCCGCCAGAAACGCGGCCAGGGCAAACAGCGTGAACCCCACCAACTGGAGATTGCGAGGGATGGACAGAACCCAGGCCAGCCCGACCAGCGCAAGACCGATGGGCAGACCGATCCAGATCACCTTGTCCGCCCACCAGGGATGCGCGCCCAGCTCTTGCGGGAGCGAAATCAAATGGGCAAACCCGGCAAGGGTCAGGCTGGACAGGGCGGGCCAAAGAGGGTGGGCGATTTTTCTCATGACAGTACCAATTTGGGCAATAGTTTCCGGGCGCAGAAGCCCCCTGACAGTTTTGTGATATTTGAAATGACTCGATGATTGGCTGGACCTTCATAAGATTTGGTTAAGCGCGGCCGATTGCGCAGGGCCATCCCGGTTCCTATCTGGGAAATGTGGTTATTGAAGGACCCGGAGATGACTGAAACAACGTTGACCTGTTTGAGCTGTGGCCAGCTGAACCGGATACCTGGTGACAAGCTTTTGGCGGGTCCCAAATGCGCGAAATGCGGGTCTGGGTTGGTGAGCGGCGCGGCAGTGGACGTCGATCCGGCGATTCTCGAAAAGGCGGCGAAACACGACGATCTGCCGCTGGTCGTTGATTTCTGGGCGCCGTGGTGCGGGCCGTGCAAGATGATGGGGCCGGAGTTTTCCAGGGCCGCGGGCAAGCTGGCCGGACAGGCGCGTCTGGTCAAGCTGGACACGCAGAAATACCAGTCGACCGGCGGGCGCTATCGCATCCGCGGTATTCCGACCATGGTGGCCTTTGAAAAGGGCAAGGAAAGGAAACGCCAGTCCGGGGCGCTGCGCGAAGGGCAGATCGTCGGCTGGGTAAGGACGTAGGGCGGGAATTAATCCCGCCCAGTCAATGGCTTATGCCAGTTCGATATTGTCCGCGCTTTCGCGGCCGTCACGACCCGAGCGCAGCTCGTAGGTGACTTTCTGGTTGTCGGCCAGGCCGGTCAGGCCCGAACGCTCGACAGCAGAGATGTGCACGAACACGTCCTTGCCGCCTGTTTCGGGTGCGATGAAGCCAAAGCCTTTGGTGGTGTTGAACCATTTTACGGTGCCTGCGGGCATTCCGGTATCTCCTGATTGTTGCTGCCCACGGAATTGCGGCAGCCTGGCAGCGTCGTCTGGATCGATAGACTGAGCGCCGGTGGTCGGAGACAGTAGGTCGAAATAGAAAAACGATAGCGATGGGGATATGGCATTGCCAAAGGCGACTGGCAAGGTTTTGTTCGAAATGTATCGTTTTTTTTCAGGTCGTTTGTCCGGATCGTACAAGCCGATCCGCCGCCGTATCGCGGTTTTCGGCTTCCAGAATCTCGTCCCCGCCATTCTTGTGCGACCGCCGCGCAAGCCCCAGGTGACGGAACCCGAAGATCAGGGTCGAGGCGAAAGCAAAGGCCAGATACGTTGCGACAGCCATCGAGATGGACAGATCGAAAACAAACACCTGCACGATGGCGGCGACAAGCCCGGCGACGCTGGCGAAAAAGATAAGGGCCATGACGAAGCACTCCCAGTAGTGTCCTGTCAGGAAAACCCGAGATTTGGGCAGGGATATGGCGGAGTTGCGCAAATATGGTGCGGTGATTCGCGGGGGTGTCTTGAGGTCCGGGCGTCGTGGACGCCGATGGCTCGGCGGTGTCGTAAATGGAACTGGGCAGCCACGTCTTTCAGAGCACGCAGGATCTGGCCAGGATCACCGGGGCCGTGCCGACCCGGTTCCTTGTGACGGAATACGGGTTAAGGCAGCAGGGGGCGGTTCACCGAACTTTAATGGGTCTTGGGTGATCTTTCGGCATGTCCGACTATCGCCGCGTCCGTATTCCCGGAGCGAAGTATTTCTTTACCGTGTCACTGAGTGACCGGTCATCGGATCTGTTGACCCGGGAAATTGCTCATCTGCGTGCAGCCTACTCGGTGACCCGGTGTGAGCGGCCGTTCTGGTGCGATGCCTTTGTCGTGCTGCCCGATCATCTGCACGCGGTGTGGACCTTGCCGCCGGGGGATGCGGATTATTCAACGCGGTGGGGCGCGATCAAGGCGCGGTTTACCATGGGCGTGAACAAGGCAAACCGTAGGTCGGGCTTCAGCCCGGCACCCGAACTCACGCATCTACCCGTTGTGACATCCGGCAGATATGCCGGGCTGAAGCCCGGCCTACGGGCCAACAAACGCGAAGGGGCGGTTTGGCAGCGTAGGTTTTGGGAACATACCATTCGCGACGAACGGGATTACCGCAACCACATGGCCTATTGTTGGTACAACCCCGTCAAACACGGGTTGGTGGAGCACCCGAGCGATTGGCCGTATTCGTCGATCCATCGTGATATCCGCGCAGGCCGGGTTGATCCGGAGTGGAGCGGCGGTGTGACGGACGGCGCATTCGGAGAGCCGTGATACAAAGAACACCCCCCGTAGGCCGGGCTTCAGCCCGGCAGCCACCATTCCCCTCAGAGCGATTGAAGGGTTTTGAGGCCATTCATCGGCGGATGTTGGAAAAGGTGTGGGTGTTTCGAGGGGTGCCGGGCTGAAGCCCGGCCTACTTGCTGCAAGATGGAGTGATGGGTGCGTGCATCCATCCTACGCTTGCTGGGTTGATCCGGAATGGAGTGGGTTGATCACTGAGGGGACGTTTGGGGAGCCATAGGATGGGTGCGAGCAACCATCCTACGCCTTGTCAGCGTGGATTTCTCCTAAGATTTGTGCGAACTCGTCAATGTCTACTTCAACTCCTTGGCTTACCTCTGGATGATAAACTGAATAGCTGCGGTGATCGAAGGGCGCGACAAGTTTGCGGCCATCAAGGATTGGCTCAAGAAAAGTAAGGAACATGTACAATGCCGCCGCTTCAGATACAGAAAACTCTTCGCCTGATGCTTTCTTTCTGATCTGCGATCTATTTGTCGAATCAATGGCTAGGAACGTGTTACCACGCAAAGCGGTGTTTCTATAGACGCCCATGTCTAGGCTGCAGCACAATGATTCAAAGTAGGTCGGGTAGTCACTGTAGTCTGAGTCATTTTTCCAAGCGTTATTGCCATATTGGTCCGTGTGAACATGTGCGCAAAATCGTTCTAGGCTTAAAAAGGATGAGCTTATTGAGAACAAATTGTAGGAAGGCGGAGAAAAGTGAAAACTCTTATGCTTGAGTTCCGTTTCGACCCCGTTGCTGTGTCGGCCACGGTAGTTAAGCGCCCTAAACGTTTGGACTTTTTTTCGGAAGTCTTTTGCTGCGGTGGCATCTAGGGTTTTCTTAACTTCAATTACAGCAAAAACAGTTTCAATAGGAATGTGATGACGAAGCAACCTAAAGCTCTCACTTCGGTCATGGATTACAATATCGCATTCTTGGCTGCGACGTGAGCAGCCCTATCTGACGGGTCCAATGTTATTGTTAGTGCATGATCGGCCTGTGTTCCATCGGGATGATGGTCTCGGGCGCTGGTGGGTGATAGCCCAGTGCACTGTGTG